>JBKBLL010000060.1:0-16362 GCA_046296375.1 Alphaproteobacteria bacterium
GCGCGCGCGCATCGCGTCGCCGCGGTCCGTGTGCACCGTCCAGCGGCTCTCGCCCTCGTCCCACTCGGTGCGCTCGACCGTGGTGTGGAACAGGCAGCGGTCGTAGAAGCCGTAGCGCTCGGCCATCGCCTGGCAGTATTCCAGGATCTCGAAGCCCGAGGCGAACTTCATCGACGGGAAGTGGCCCATCTCCTCCAGCAGCGGCAGGTAGGAATAGGATTCGACGTCGCAGGCGATGCCGGGATAGCGGTTCCAGTACCAGGTGCCGCCTACGTCGCCGCCCTTCTCGCAGAAGCGCACGTCGGTGAAGCCGGCCGCCTGCAGCTTGTACCAGAGCACCAGCGCGCCGAAGCCCGCGCCGATGACCAGGACCTCGCAGTCGTCGGCGAGCGGCTCGCGCTCGACCGGCGAGGCGGAATAGACGTCGTCGAGATAGCGGGCGAATTCGCCCTCCATCGCCATGTAGTCGGCGGCCCCGCGCCGCGCCTCCTTGAAGGCGCGGTATTTCGCCTGCTCCTCGGCATCGAACTTCGCCCCGGGCGGCGGCGGCGGCAGGGTCTTCAGCGCCTCGTCGGATACGGCGGAATAGCCCTTGCCGGCGATGCGCTCGGTCGCTTTGGCGGCGCGCGTCGCGAAGAGCTTGTAGCCGGTGGCAGGGTCGATGCGGATGGCGGGACGGCTGGCAGGGGTCATGGGGCCTTGTTCTTGGTCGAAGGGTTCTTGGTCGAGGGGTTCATGGTCGGGTTCTTGTTCGTCGGGCGTCGCGGTCAAGCTTGCGGGCTGGGGGGGCCGGGCGCAAGGCGGGGGCGAGAGGGCGGGTCCCGCTACACCGCCTGGCCCGCGGCCCAGCCGGAGGCCCAGGCCCACTGGAAATTGTAGCCGCCGAGCCAGCCGGTGACGTCGACCACCTCGCCCACGAAGTGGAGGCCGGGGACGCCGCGCGCTTCCATCGTGCGGCCGTCCAGGCAGGCCGTGTCGACGCCGCCGCGGGTGACCTCCGCCGTGCGCCAGCCCTCGGTACCGGCGGGGCGGACGTGCCAGCCGTTCACCGCGGCGTCGAGGGCGCGCAGGGTGCGGTCGGGCAGGTCGGCTAGGTTGCCGGTCACGCCCAGCCCTTCGGCGATCGCCTCGGCGAGGCGCTTCGGCAGCCACTGGGCCAGGGCGGTGCGGGGCGCCTGGCGCGGGCGGGCGGCGCGGTGGGCGCGCCGCGCCGCGAACTGGTCGACGCCGGGGGCGAGGGGGACGGCGAGCGCCTCGCCCTCGCGCCAGTAGGAGGAGATCTGGAGGATCGCCGGTCCCGACAGGCCGCGATGGGTGAAGAGGACGGGGGCCGCGAAGGCGGTGGGGCGCGGCGTCTTCTTCCCGGACGGGGGAGCGGGCAGGGTGGCAACGCGCGCGTCGACGGCGATCCCGGCGAGCGGGCGCAGGCGCTCCAGCGTCGGCGCGTCGAAGGTGAGGGGGACGAGGGCGGGGAAGATCGGCACGACCCGCAGGCCGAACCGTTCCGCCAGATCGTAGCCGAAGCCGGTCGCACCCATCTTCGGGATCGACAGGCCGCCGGTCGCGACGACGAGGCTGCGGCACTCCACCGGGCCGTGGCTGAGCTGGAGCCAGAAGCGGGCCTCCTCGCCGGCACCCTTGCCCGTCCCCTCGCCGGCATCGGGGCTGCGCTCGACCGCCTCGACCCTGGTGGAGAGCGAGAGTTCGCCCCCGGCCTCGGCGAAGGCGCCGGTCAGCATGTCGACGATCTGCCGCGCCGAGCCGTCGCAGAAGAGCTGGCCGGTCTCCGTTCCGCCCGGCTCGCTCCCTCCCGTCTCGCTCCCGCGGCTTTCTGTTCCACTGGCCGCCTTCTCGTGCCAGGCGATGCCGGCGCGGTCGACCATGGCGACGAAGTCGCGCGGCCCGAACCGCGACAGGGCGGAGACACAGAAACGCGGATTGTCCGAGATGAAGTTGGCGGGCGTCGTGTTCATGTTGGTGAAGTTGCAGCGCCCGCCGCCGGAGATGCGGATCTTCTCGCCCGGCGCGCGGCCATGCTCGATCAGCAGCACGGACCGGCCGCGGCGCGCGGCGGCGATGGCGCACATCAGGCCGGCCGCACCGGCGCCGACGACGACGGCGTCGTAGAAGGGGACGGCACGGGCCGGGACGCCGGAAGAGATGAGGGCGGAGGAGGTGGGGGCGGCAGGAGGCATGGCGAAGGTTCTACACCCCCCGCCGATCCGACGCCGCCTCCGTCTCCAGCCAGGCGCGCAGTGCCGCGACGGCGGGCTCGCGGGCGCGGGCGGTCTCGTGCAGCAGGGCGAAGACGCGGCTGCTGCGGCGACCGACCGGGATAGGGACTGCGAGGCGGCCCTGGGCGAGGTCGGCCTCGGCGAGGGCGCGGATGGCGAGTGCCACGCCCAGCCCCTCCGCCGCGGCGTCCATGGCGAGCGCCATGCTCTCGAAATAGAGGCCGCCGTCCGGGTCGACGCCCTCGATCCCGGCGAGCGGCAGCCAGCGGCGCCAGTCGTCGGGCCTGAGGCGGATGTGCAGCAGCCGGTGGCGGCGCAGGTCGAACCGCTCCGGCGCTGTGGGTCGCGGCCCGATCGGTCGCGGCCCGATCAGGCGCGGCGCGCAGACCGGCACCGCCTCGATCGGCACCAGCGGCACGACGTCGAAGCCCGGCATCGGCCGGCCGTCGTGCACCGTCACCACCGCGTCGCAGCGGTGCGGCGGCAGTTCGAGCGGATCGGCGATGGTGACGATCTCGATCTCGATATCGGGGTTGCGCGCATAGAAGTGCCGCAGCCGCGGGATGAGCCAGCGGCCGGCGAAGACCGCATAGGCGCCGAGCTTCAGGGCCTGCCGGCCGGGCGCGTTCTGCGCGCGGGTGAGGCCCAGGGCGAGCGTGTCGAGCGCCTCCTTCGCCGCCCGGAACAGCACGGCGCCGGGATCGGTGAGGACGAGGCCGGAGTTCCCGCGCACGAAGAGGTCGGCACCCAGGCGGAGCTCCAGGTCGCGGATCTGGCGGCTGACCGCGCCGGGCGTCACGTGTAGTTCGGCCGCGGCGCGAGTCATGCTGAGATGGCGCGCCGCCGCCTCGAAGGCGCGCACGGCGTGCAGCGGCGGCAGGGTGCGGTGGGTCATGCGTTGAGTTTAGGTCAACGCCCCGGCCGCCGAAATCGTTTGTCGCAGGGCGGCCGACGGCGCCATGTCTGCGGCGAGACGAGGTGCGGCTCCCGCCGACGGCATTGCGTGGAGCGAAGCGACTACGCAATCCACGGGCCGCGTCAACCGCTCGACGTCCTGTGGATTGCTTCGCCTTCGGCTCGCAATGACGGTGGAAATGGGCGCGTCGCCGGAAACCGCCAGGAAGAGGAGGCCGCTATGCCCGATACAGCCGCTGCACTCGCGCCGACCGGTGCGGAGAACATTCCCGACGCGCACGGCACCAACCTGTACCGCGCCGACCCCGACCTCGGCCGCCTGCTCGGCCTCTACCTGCCGGCGGGGCTGCGAGCCCACCTGGAGCCGCATCTCGACCGGCTGGGCGAGCTGGCGGGCGGGGAGCTGGACGACCTCGCCGGCACCGCCGACCGCAACGGCCCGGAACTGCGCCCGCGCACCCGCCGCGGCGAGGACGCGAACGAAATCGACTA
Source organism: Alphaproteobacteria bacterium (assembly GCA_046296375.1). Lineage (GTDB taxonomy): Bacteria > Pseudomonadota > Alphaproteobacteria > JAJUGE01 > JAJUGE01 > Constrictibacter. Next base: position 3,642 of record JBKBLL010000060.1, read on the forward strand.
CCACCCGGCCTACCGCGCGATGGAGAAGATCGCGTTCGGCGACTACGGCCTCGCCGCCCTGTCGCACCGGGCCGGCGTGCTGGGCTGGAACGCGCCGATGCCGCCGGCGGCGAAATACGCCATCACCTATCTCTTCGTGCAGGCGGAATTCGGCCTGTGCTGCCCGGTCAGCATGACCGACAGCCTGACCCGCACCCTGCGCAGGTTCGGCGGTCCCGACCTCGTCGCGCGCTATCTGCCGGCCCTGACCAGCCAGGACATGGACGCGCTCCACCAGGGTGCGATGTTCATGACCGAGCAGGGGGCGGGCTCCGACGTGGCGGCGACCGCGGTCGAGGCGCAGCCGGCGGCGGACGGGACGTGGCGCCTCACCGGCGACAAGTGGTTCTGCTCCAATGCCGACGCCGAACTCGCCATGGTGCTGGCGCGCCGCGCCGACGGGCCGCCCGGCCTGAAGGGGGTGAGCCTGTTCCTGCTGCCGCGCACCCTGCCGGACGGCACCGCCAACGCCTATCGGATCGTCCGCCTGAAGGACAAGCTCGGCACCCGATCGATGGCCTCGGGCGAGATCCGGCTGGAGGGGGCGACCGCCTGGATGGTCGGCGAGGCCGGCGCCGGCTTCCGACAGATGGCCGACATGATCAACAATTCGCGCCTGTCGAACGGCGTACGCGCCGCGGGCCTGATGCGCCGCGCGGTGACCGAGGCGCTGCACGTCGCTAGCAACCGCGTCGCCTTCGGCCGGCGTCTGATCGAGCTGCCGCTGATGCGCCGCCAGCTCGCCAAGATGATCCTCCCCATGGAGCAGGCGCGGACCATGGCCTTCCAGACCGCCGAGGTGCTGCGCCGCTCGGACGCCGGCGAGGAGGGCGCCTATGCCCTGCTGCGGATCATGACGCCGCTGATCAAGTTCCGCGCCTGCCGCGACGCGCGGCGCGTCACCGGCGACGCGATGGAGGTGCGCGGCGGCTGCGGCTACATCGAGGAATGGCCGGACGCGCGCCTGCTGCGCGACGCGCATCTGGGCTCGATCTGGGAGGGTACCAGCAACATCGTCGCCCTCGACGTCATGCGCGCGGTCAAGCGCGAGGGCAGCCTGGAGGCGCTGACCGCCCATCTGAAGGGCCTGCTCGCCGAGGCCGGTAATATGCCCGAACTGGCCCCCGCCCTAAACCGCGCCGCGGCTCTCGCCCTGCGTGCCGGTGCGGACGGCGGCGAGATCCTGACCCGTCAGGCCGCGACCGCCCTCTACAACGCGACGAGTGCGACCGCGATGGCCTGGGAAGCCGCGAAGCTCGACGACCCCCGCCGCCTGACCCTCGCCCGCATGGTCCTCCGCCACCGCCTGCTCCCGCGCGATCCGCTGGACGCGGGGGAGGGGGACGATGCGGAGGTGGCGGCGGTGTTGGGGGGATGAGTCGGTCCGCCGCCGCGGCGTGCGCGGCGGGGTTTGGGTTTTGCAAGTTTTTGGGCGCCCGGGACCGCCTTTCGATCGGCCGGCTTCGACCCGCGTTCGGACCGCGGCGGATGGGGGCTCCTGCTGCTTGGCGATCAGTCGCCTTCGTGGTCATCTGAACAGGAGGTATCGGGATGCGGGATTGCGCGCAGTCGCGCGATGACTTCCGCCGTTGGTGCGGTCAAGTCCACCGTAGCGAAGCGGAGAGCGTGCCCCTGAATTCGAATTGTTTCATCGACGTCGCTCCCTACGGTAGGGTGAAGCAGAATCCCCTCCGCGGCGTAAGAAAGCGGGTCGCCCTCTCTCTCCTGGCTCCGCAGGTAGGTATATAGTTGATATATGTGGCCGCTCTTGAGCATAGAGTCCCTATGCTGTGATTTTGTGAGAATGTTCGTGAATTTAGTATCTATTATTATTCGGCGGCCGTTGGCTGGGTGCTCCAAAATAATGTCAGCCATCATGCCCGGCATGATGGCCGGGATTCCAGGTGTGTAGCCCTCTACTTGCCAGCATAGCCGCCGACCCTGATGGGGCGCCGCCCATCCGGTGGCAGGCAGTTCCGCCGCATAGAAATTTCCAACCGCCTTCTCAAACAAGTGCCGGACGAGAATCTCGTCCTTCTCGACCCGCGTGAGGGTGTGGTCCCCGGCATCCTCGGTCGGCAACACGAGGTCGAAGACCAAGCGTGCCAGCGTCACCATCAAGAGGTCCTCGGCATCATGCCGTCCGATCCGGTCGGCGCGCAGGGCCGCGCGGCTGGGTCTTAGTCCCCCCACCCCCTGACGCCCCAGGTCACCGGCGAGGCGGCGGCATCCATGCGCGACATGTCGATCGCCGATCCGCCCAGCGACAGCATCGAGCGCCGCCCGCACGAGCCGGTTGCGCGGCGTGTCGAAGGTGAACTCCTCGAACCGGCACGCGACCGTACCGCGGCTCAAGAGGTCCCCTGCGAAGGTTTGAAGGATGTCGATGCGACCTCTTACCCGCGAAAGGACGGCACGGCGTTGCTGATAGCCGCGGCTCAGGTTGCGTCGCATACGCCGATCGACCGCGTAGGATAACAATCGCGCGATCAATGTAGGAAAGTCCGGTGATTCCTCTACGGCGGCCGCATGTTGACCGTGAAAGCGGGCCAAGTTGGCTGCATACAGAAAGAGGAGCCAGATGTTGCGGACGGGAATGCGAGAGATCAGGCGTGGATCGGATTGGGACTGAAGGATCAGCTCCGACGGCTGCACTTTACAGGCCCTCAAGCAGCCTTTGCCCGGCTGCCTTCGCCTTATCCTGGGCGTCGAACCAGTATTCATCCAGAAGCGGAATGATCTCCGTGCGCGCCACGTCGGCAAACCACCGCTGCGGATCGGTGATGGAACTGCCTGCTCCAGGTGTCACGTAACTGTGGCCAATGCGATACTGCGCCCCGAGCGACCGGTCCTGCGCGATCTCGTCGTTCAAGGCGTTCATACGCCGTTCTATCAGCGCAATGGTGTCGGTCGGCATGTGGCAGCGATCGGCGCACCACCTGCGCCATAGGCCGTTGAACTGCGGTTCGAGGTTGATGAAGGCGAAGCGCCGCCGCAGCGCAAGGTCCACGAGGGCCAGCGACCGGTCCGCGATGTTCATCGTGCCGATAACGTAGAGATTACGCGGTACATGGACGCGCTCCCCGACCTCGCGCCGATAGGCGAGTTCCATCGCCTCCTCGCTGGAGCGCTTGGTGTCCTCCAGCAGGGTGAGGATTTCGCCGAATATCTGAGCTGGGTTGCCGCGATTGATTTCCTCGATCACCAACACGAACGGCCGGTCCGGCTCGGCCTTGGCCGCCTCGACGATTTCCAGGAAGACGCCGTCCACCAGTTCGAGCTTCCCTCCCGCTGAGGGGCGCCAGCCGCGTACGAAGTCTTCATAGGACAAGGATGGATGAAACTGGACGACGCGCAGGCGGTCTCGGGTGAACTTGGGGTCGCGCGAGCCGATCAGGGCATAGGCGAGCTTCTTGGCGAGCCAAGTCTTGCCAGTTCCCGGTGGCCCCTGCAGCACGATGTTCTTTTTAAGTTCGACCCGCGCGAGAATATCCGCCAGCGTCTCAAGCGAGAGAAAACAGCCTTCGTCGGCGATTTGGGCCACCGTGTAGGATGGCGCGGCGGCCTCCTCTTCGGTTTCAATCGCGTCCGTGTCGATCAGGTCCTCGTCGCTCGCGGGTTTGGCGACAGGGCCGTACTTCTTGGCAAAGTATGGGACTTCGTTGACCCAATAGGAAAAATCCTGGTTTGCACCGGCAAACGTGAAGAGGATAAGGCGGCGGGCGAGCCCCTCGTTCGGGTCCGCCTCAACGACCGTCACACGGTATGTGTAGAAGAACCAGTCGCGCGGCGGATCGAGTCGCTCCCAGTCCACCTTAACCGTTTTGTCGTCGCCGAGATTTTCCGTGACCGTGCCGATCGCCTTGATCCGCATACAGGAGACCGGTTTGCCCAGATTGTCGAAGGGCAGCCTGTATTTCTGGACGAACGCCGCCTTGATCGCGATCCGGTCGCCCGGCCGCATCCGCGTCACATGCTCCGCGAATTTGTCATCATACCCGTTTTGCCAGATGCCTTCTGCGAGGAATCGTTCGATCTGGTCGTCGGTGGCATGCCATACCGCGCCTACGAACCAGAAGCGGCGATCAGGATCCGCGAAGAGGTCGTGGGCGGAGAGCGTCTCGGGCGCGGCATCGTCTTCGTTGTCGGCGGTTTTGAATCGCGATTGGATGTTGCGGAACATCTCCAGCGCGGCCTCGTGATCCAGTTCCGCCTTTTTACCCTCCGGCGTCAGCGCCCATGTTCCGCGCTTGCTGCCGTCGATGAGGCCCGCCTTGGCGAGGTAGAAGCGTGCCCAGGCGACCTTGTTCTCGAACTTCGATTGCCCACCCTTGTTGAGGGCCGCGATCTCCTCGGCCGGAACTTCGAGGTGCTCCTTGATCCAGGTGAAGACCGCCTCAGGCTTGGCCTCGCCGTCATGGCGCGCAGGGCATCGAGAACGGGTGGGATGTATTGTACGAAGCGTGGCCCCGCTGGCGGTGGTGCGGCTTTCTCCTCCAGCCCCAGATCGTCGGGGGCTGTCTTGGCCCACTTAAAGGTGGCCTCCTGCTGTGCGCGCACGAAAACCTGCGGGTCACCCACCTCGAGACCTACCTTGTTGGCTGCCGTGAGAAAGCCATTCAGGGAGGCACCTTCCAGCGTCCCGGTCGCAACCTGCTTCTTGTTGACGACTATCGCCGATAGCATAGGCCAGCACCGTGCGTGGGCGATTTCGACCAGCCGCCCAAGCTGCTGCGGTAACGGGCGGCGAGCCTCCTTCCAGTCAACCCCGCTCGCCGCCGCCAGCTCACCGTAGGTGACGAAACGCCCCTCTCGTGCCGCGGTAATGATCGCGAAGTAGGTCTTATTGATGTCTAAGCGCATGTCGGCTACTCTTTCTCCCAGTCAGGATATTTTTTAGAATTCCGTTAATGGTATTGGACCACTTCGCACTTTTCCAGGATAGTGCAGGTTCCCGGCGCATTCAGCAAGCGATCGCCGCCGTTCGCCAAAAATTACTCATTCGTCAATTACTCATAATGCGCGCGCGAGGGATTGCGACCCGCGAGGGCCGAGACACGGGCTCGGCGCGCAGCGTATTTCTTGATCTGATGTGATCTGGTGCACCTCCTCTTTCGTTGTCCTGTCACTTGCTGATCGGGACGGATAGACGTTCTGTGAGCAGGACCCGACTTATGCACCGCAGCTGCGCGACGATAGCTGCCAAGCTGCCGCACTGCCGAAGACCCGGGATGGCCCCGAAACGGATCGGCCCGATCGCTCTTGCGGGCCGTGGGGGCGGTCCGTGATAGTTGCGATATGAACGAAAATACCGACCGCCCGGTCCTGCGGATCCGGATCGTCTTCGGCGACGAGGAAATGATCGGGCCCGGCAAGGCGGAACTGCTCGAACGCATCGACCGTTGCGGCTCCATCGCGGCGGCAGGCCGCGAGATGGACATGAGCTACAAGCGCGCCTGGCAGCTGATCGGCACGCTGAACGCCATGTTCGGTGAGCCGCTCGTGGACAGTACCCGCGGCGGGCCCGGCGGCGGCGGGGCGGTGCTGACCGAGACCGGCCGCACGGTCCTCCGTCTCTATCGCGCGTTCGAGACGGATGCGGCCGCGGTGGGGGCCAGGCACCTGGCTGCGCTGCGGGCGCTGCTTCGGGATATTCCCGACCAGAAATAACGTTTGCCCGCGGCAGAGTCTTCCTGCGATATGTTCCGAGAAACATATCAAAGGGGTCTATGTGGTCGTATCCTTCGCCCGTCGCTCCGTTCTCGCGGCCGTCGCCGCGCTCGGCTTCGCCACCGCACCCGCCCTGGGCCGGGACGCCCCCGTCGTCGCTGCCGCCTCGGACCTGCAGTTCGCGGTCGAGGAGATCGCCGCCGCCTTCAATGCCGAGACGGGCATGCGCGTGCGCCTGTCGATGGGCTCGACCGGCAACTTCGCCCGCCAGATCCGCGAAGGCGCGCCGTTCCAGATCTTCATGGCCGCGGACGAGACGTTCATCGCCGACTTGCACGCCGACGGCTTCACCCGCGACGCGGGCGATCTTTACGCCATCGGACGCGTGGCGATCATGGTGCCGCACGGATCGGCCCTGAAGCCCGACGCCGAACTGAACAACCTGGCCGAGATGCTGGCGGGCGGCCGGATCACGCGCTTCGCCATCGCCAATCCCGATCACGCCCCCTATGGCATGCGTGCGCGGGAAGCGCTGATCACCAAGGGCATCTGGGACGATCTGCAGCCCTTCCTGGTGCTGGGCGAGAACGTCAGCCAGGCCGCGCAGTTCGCGCTGTCGGGCAATGCCGAAGGGGGCATCATCGCCTATTCGCTGGCGCTGGCGCCGCAGGTCGCGCCCCGGGGTACCTATGCGCTGATCCCCGAGGACTGGCACGAACCGCTGCGCCAGCGCATGGCGCTTCTGAAGAATGCGGGCGAGGTGGCGGAAGCCTTCTACGCCTATATGATGGAACCGACGGCGCGCGAGATCATGGAGCGCTTCGGCTTCGTCCTGCCCGCGGAGTGATCTCTTGGACTGGACGGCACTCTGGCTGTCCCTGCGCCTGGCCGCGTGGACCGTCGCGATCCTTCTGCCGGTGTCGGTCCTCATGGGCCGGTTCCTCGCCTACCGGCAGTTCCGGGCCAAGGGGCTGGTCGAGGCGCTGGTGATGCTGCCGCTGGTGTTGCCGCCCACGGTCTTCGGCTTCTACCTGCTGGTGGCCTTCGGGCGGAACTCGCCCGTCGGACAGTGGTGGCACCAGATCTTCGGCAGCCAGCTCGTCTTCACCTTCGAGGGGCTGGTGGTGGCCTCGGTGATCTTCAACCTGCCCTTCGCCATCCAGCCGGCGCAACGGGGATTCGAGGCGATCGCCGCCGAGGTGCGCGAGGCCGCCCGCTGCTGCGGGATGTCGCCACTGACCAGTCTGTGGAAGGTGGAACTGCCGCTCGCATGGCCGGGGCTGATGACGGCGATGGTGCTGACCTTCGCCCATACGCTGGGCGAGTTCGGCATCGTGCTGATGGTTGGCGGCTCGATCCCGGGCGAGACCAAGACCATCGCCATCGCCATCTACGACCGCGTCCAGGGCTTCGACGATCGGGGGGCTGCGATCATGTCGTCGGTGCTCGTGGCGATCAGCCTGTTCACCATCGCCATAACCTACTGGCTGTCGGGCCGCGTGGGCCGGAGGCTGTCCTGATGGCGCTGGAGGTCATGGCCAAGGCCCGGGCGCCCATCCCCCTCGACGTCGCCTTCCGGGTGGAGCCCGGCGAGCTTCTGGCGCTCGTGGGCCATTCCGGGTCGGGCAAGACGACGCTTCTGCGTACCATCGCCGGGCTCTGGCGGCCCGAGGTGGCGCGGGTCACGGTCAATGGCACGACCTGGATCGACACCGCCGCGCGGGTGGACCTGCCGACGCACCGCCGTCGCGTCGGCATCGTGTTCCAGAACTATGCGCTCTTTCCGCATATGACGGCAGCGCAGAACGTGATGGCGGCAATGGATAGGGCCGACCCGGCCGAGGCGGAGCGCATCCTCGATCTGGTGAACCTGAACGGTCTCGCTCACCGCAAGCCCGCACAGCTTTCGGGCGGCCAGCAGCAGCGCGTCGCGGTGGCCCGAGCGCTGGCCCGCCGGCCCGAGGCGCTGCTTCTGGACGAGCCCTTCTCGGCCGTGGACCGGGCGACGCGCGAGAAGCTCTACGGCGAGATCATCGCGCTCCGGGCGCACCTGGCGATGCCGGTTGTGCTGGTCACCCATGACCTGAACGAGGCGCAGCTTCTGGCAGACCGCATGGTCGTGATCGAGGCGGGCCGCGCCGTCCGCGCCGGCACCACCGCGGAGGTCATGGCCGACCCGGAGGCTATGCGCGCCCTCGGCATCCGCGAGATGGCGGCGATGCTGCCCGCGACCCTCGTCGAACACCTGCCCGACGGGATGAGCCGGCTCGAGGCTCCGACGGGGGCGCTGTTCCTGCCGACCGTCGATGGGACGCCCGGCACACGCGTGCGCGTCCGGATCATGGCGCACGACGTGATCCTGTCGCGCGCCCGGCCCGAGGGTCTGTCGGCGCAGAACATCATCGCCGGCACGGTGGCGGACATCCTGCCGGGCAAGGGACCGGGCGTGACCGTCCATGTCGCGGTGGGCGATCACGAGATCCTCGCCCGCATCACCCGCCGCGCCGCCGAGCAGATGGCCCTGCATCCGGGCGATTCCGTCCACGCCATCCTGAAGTCGATGGTGGTGGCCCGCGACCATGTCGCCCGCGCCCCGGATGCCGGAACGGCTGCCGCACGGACTGCCGATACCGGAAAGGCGGCCGAATGACCCGCCCTGCACGCCCCGCTCTTTCGTTCGGGATCGGCGCCGCCGTCGGCACGGCGGGCGGGCTGATCGGCCTCGGGGGCGCCGAGTTCCGGCTGCCCGCCCTCGTGGGGGTCCTGCGTTTCTCGGCGCGCGAGGCGGTGGCCGTGAACCTCGTCGCCAGCTTCGTCGTGCTCGCCGCCGCCTTTCCCTTTCGCGCGGCCTCCGTGCCGGTCGCCGAGATCGCGCCGTACCTGCCGGCCGTCCTCGGCATGCTCGCGGGCTCCATGTCGGCCGCCTGGGTGGGGGCGGGCTGGCTGCGGCGGACGTCCGACAGGCTGCTCGGCCGTCTGATCCTGATCCTTCTCGTCGTGCTGGGCTTCGTGCTGATCGCGGAGGGGCTGTTCGTGGCCGAGCCGTCGCGGCTGGTCGGCGAGGGCCTCGTCGCGACGGTTCTCGTCGCGGCGGCCTGCGGCATCGTGATCGGCCTCGTGTCCTCGCTCCTCGGCGTGGCGGGGGGCGAGCTGATCATCCCCGCGTTCATCCTGCTCTTCGGCGTGGACGTGAAGCTCGCGGGGTCGATGTCGATGCTGGTGGGGATGCCCACCATCGCCGTCGGCCTGCTGCGCCACTTCGGGGCCGGGTCCGTCCTGCGCGAGCGTGCGGTCTGGCGCGCCACGATCCTGCCCCTCGGCGCAGGCTCCATCCTCGGCGCCATCCTCGGCGCGCTGGCGCTTGGCCTCGTGCCGTCCCAGGCGCTCAAGATCGGGCTCGGGATCATCCTGATCTGGTCGGCGTGGAGTGTGTTCCGCCACCTGCCGCAGGGCGATGCCGCTCGCTCCACCGGGCCACGATCGCCGCCAGTGCCGCCAGGCCGTCGGTAAGGGCGGCGGGGCCGGGCTGGAGGATGAGGGCCGACTTCACCTCGTGCAGTTCACCGTCGCGCACGGCGGGGATCGCATCGAAGCCGGGGCGTGCGGCGAAGGCGTCCTTGCGGAACTTCTTGCCGCACCACGAGCCGATCACGATGTCGGGCGCGCGGCGAACGACCTCCTCGGGCGTGACGATGCGGTCCTTGGCCGCCTTCTCCCCGGCGAGGTCGGCGAAGACGTCGATGCCGCCGGCCGCCTCGACCAGTTCGGAGACCCAGCCGACGCCCGAGATCATCGGGTCGTCCCACTCCTCGAAATAGACGCGCGGCCGGACGGGCAGACTGGCCCGGCGCGTCCGCTCCAGGTTCGCGGCGAGGGCGTCGGCGAGGGCGGCGGCCCGCTCCGTCGCGCCGACCATGGCCCCCAGCATGCGCACCATGTCGAGGATCCCCGCCACGTCGCGCTGGTTGAAGGCGTGGACGGGAAGGCCCGCGCGGACCAGGTCGGCCACGATGGCGGCCTGGATGTCGCAGAAGGCCAGCACGAGATCGGGCTTCAGCGCCAGGATGCGCGGAATGTCGGCGGAGATGAAGGCGGAGACGCGCGGCTTCTCGCGCCGCGCCTGCGGCGGGCGGACCGTGTAGCCGGAGATCCCGACGATCCGGTCCTGCTCGCCCAGCAGGTAGAGCGTCTCCGTCGTTTCCTCGGTCAGGCAGACGATGCGCTCGGGCGGGAACATGTCAGGCGGACGTGCGGCCGGCGCCCGGCACGGGCAGGCCGGCGGCCCGGGCGAGGGCGCGTGCCGCCGCCAGCATGGCGAAGGCGGCCGCGTTCACCTGGAGCACGTAAAGGACGACCGGCAGGTCGAAGGCGCCGGCACTCGACGGCAGGACCGCGGTCGCCGCGAAGAGGGCGAGCTGGTAGGCCGCGAAGGCGACGGCAAAGACGGCGAGCGCTGCCGGCAGGGGGCCGAGCCGTTCCGTCCGGTGCGCGGTCGCCATCGCAGCCCCCGTCGCGACGGCGGCGCCGGCGCCGATGGCGAGGCCCCAGCCGACGCTGCTCCATGTCTGCGGATAACCCAGGAAGCCGTAGCCGATCGCCTGGTTCGCCGCCCAGACGATGCCGATCAGGAAGAAGGCGTCGCGCCGGCCGAGATGCAGCGCCGCGAAGGCCGCGACGGCGGCGAAGGGTGCCGCGCAGGCGAAGACCACGCTGCCCGCGATGGTGGCGATCGCGATCAGCACGACCCATTCGCTCTGGGCCCGTGCCGGCCTTCCGAAGTGTTCCGATTGCATGTCTATTGCCGTCCTGTCGCGGGAAAGGGGGATGGTGCGTGCCGGCTCCGGTCGCCTGGGTGTCGTGGAGTTCGGGCAAGGACAGCGCTTTCGCGCTGCACGAGGCGGTACGCCTCGGCCTCGCCCGGGTCGCCGGGCTGCTGACCACGGTCAACGAGGTGCACGACCGGGTGGCCATGCACGGGGTCCGGTCGGCGCTGCTCGACCGGCAGGCGGCCGCACTGGGCCTGCCCTGCGTGCGGGTGCCCCTGCCGTACCCCTGCACCAACGCGGTCTACGAGGAGCGGATGGCGGAGGCCTGCGCGCGCATTCGCGCCGAAGGCGTGGAGCACATGATCTTCGGCGACCTGTTCCTGGCCGACCTGCGCGCGTATCGCGAGGCGCGGCTGGCCGAGGCCGGCATGCGCGGCCTGTTCCCGCTGTGGGGCCGCGACACGGCGCGGCTGGCGCGCGACATGATCGCGGCGGGCGTCGAGGCGCGCATCGCCTGCCTCGATCCGCGGCGGCTCGACCGGGGATTCGCCGGCCGCCGGTTCGACGCGGCCCTGCTGCGCGACCTGCCGACGGATGTGGACCCGTGCGGGGAGAACGGCGAGTTCCATACGGTCGTCACGGGCGGGCCCATGTTCGCCGGCCCCATCCCCGTGGCGGTGGGCGAAACGGTCGAGCGCGACGGCTTCGTCTTCACCGACGTCATACCCGCATGAGGTGGCGGTATGCGATTCCGCCCCGACCTGGTCCATTCCGCACTCCCCGGCACGTCGGCGAAGTACGGGGACGCAGCACGGAGGCGCGACGCGCCGTCCGGGAAGCGGCCACCGGGGCACCCCGCCCGACGCGCGTTTCGGTTCCGACGGCAGGTCTCCTGGCTCGCGGGTCGCAGCGCCTCGTCCTGCCTTCCCGACGCGAGCCGCGTCAGTGGCGTGTCGGACGGGCGCTACCCGCTCACAGTTGCGGGGGCAGCTCCGGCACGGCCGCGGCGTGGCCTTCCGGATTCCCTCTTAGCCCCGGTCCGGGAGGACCGGGGAACCGTCGCGAGCCAACCTGCCTGCGGCGGCGGGGACGGTCAAGGACGATGTCCCGCGGCGGACCCCATCGCGTACTCCATGGCGGGCCGAGTCTCTGGCCTTGCCCGACGGCGCTTGCTACAAGTCGCGCCAGCGGAACGGGGAGCGCCGGGCATGCGCGAGGCGAGCGTCGAGCGCGCCACGAAGGAGACGAGGATCAGGGTCCGGGTCGGCCTGGACGGCACCGGCCGGTGCCGGGCGGCCACCGGCATCGGCTTCCTCGACCACATGCTGGAGCAGCTCGCCCGGCACGGTATGATCGACCTGGAGGTCGAGGCGGAGGGCGACCTGCACGTCGATTTCCACCACACGACCGAGGACACGGGCATCGTCATCGGCCAGGCCGTGGCGAAGGCGCTCGGCGACCGCGCCGGCATCCGCCGCTACGGCCTGTCCTACCTGCCGATGGACGAGGCGCTGACGCGCGTCGCGATCGACCTGTCGAACCGGCCCTACCTGGTCTGGAAGGTCGGCCTGCCGACCCAGCGCCTGGGCGAGATGGACACCGAACTGTTCCGCGAGTTCTTCCAGGCCTTCGCCCAGAATGCCGGTGCCACCCTGCACGTCGAGAACCTCTACGGCGGCAACAGCCACCATATCGTCGAGACCTGCTTCAAGGGCCTGGCGCGCGCGCTGCGCGAGGCGGTGGAAGTCGACCCCCGCGCCGCCGGTGCCGTTCCCTCGACCAAGGGAACGCTGAGCCAGTGACGTACGCCCCGCGCATGGCGCCGCGTACGACCTCGGGCATGAACTCGGACACGACCGCGGGCGCGCCATGAAGATGCGCTTCTGGACCAGCCACAGGCACGATGCCGGGCTCTATTCGGGGCCGCGCATCGTACTGGTGAAGGAGGGCTTCTGCTGGCCTGCCTTCTTCCTGCCGCTGCCCTGGGCACTGTGGCACCGGATGTGGCTGACGGCGCTGCTGCTGGTCGTCGTGCCGCTGCTGCTCGGCATCGCCATGGACTTCGGCGGCCTGTCGCGCATGGCGCAGACGGTGGCGGGGATCGGGGTGGCCCTCTATATCGGGCTCAACGCCAACGACTGGCGCCGCGCCTCGCTGCGGCGCAAGGGCTGGGACGAGGGACCGCCCGTCCTCGCGCCGAACCGCGATGCGGCCGAACTGCGGTTCTTCCGGAACGAAGGTGACGT
>JBKBLL010000061.1:0-1144 GCA_046296375.1 Alphaproteobacteria bacterium
CCGCTCGCCGCGGGTCTCGTGGCGGTCGACCGCGACGAGGGCCATCTCCCGATCATAGTCGATCTGCGTCAGGCGCGCCGCCGCCTCGTGGGTCAACTGGCCCTTGGGGGCGAAGAAGCGCATGCGGATGTCCTGCGGGTCGAGACGGCGGAACATCTCGTGAAAGCAGGGTTCGTCCTCGGCACGAACGGGGCGGAGACGGAAGGAGCGGCCGTCGGCCAGGGTCACGTCCTGCTCCAGTTCGACCGGATAGGGACGGATCGCGAGGCGCGCCTGGGGTGCGGCGGCATCCGGCCGGACGCGGATGCGGGCGTCCACGGCGATCACCCCCTTCTCGTCCGCCAGCAGCGGATTGACGTCGATCTCGACGATTTCCGCGAAGTCGGCGGCGAGCTGGGACAGTTTGACGAGGCTGAAGGCGATGGCGTCCAGGTCCGCCGGCGGGCGGCCGCGATAGCCGCACAGCCAGCGGGCCATGCGGGTCGCCGCGATCTGCTCGTGCGCCAGCTTCATGTTCAGCGGCGGCAGGGCCAGTGCGCGGTCGTTCGCGACCTCGACCATCGTGCCGCCGCGGCCGAACAGGATCACCGGCCCGAATTGCGCGTCGTCGATCATCCCGAGGATCACTTCGTGGGCGCCGGCGCGGCGGATCATCGCCTGGACCGCGAAGCCCTCGATCCGGGCGTCGGGACGGAGGCCGCGGACGCGCTCCAGCATGCGGTGTGCCGCGGCCTCGACCTCGGCCGGGGACTCCAGGTTCAGCGCGACACCCTGCACGTCGGTCTTGTGGGTGATGTCCGGTGACAGGATCTTGAGCGCGACGGCGTCGCCGATGCACTCGGCCGCCGCGCGCGCCTCGCCCGGTGTCGCGACGGTTTCGGTGGCGACCACGGGGATGCCGTAGGCGGCGAGGACGCGCTTCGCCTCCGGTTCGGTCAGCCAGTCCCGGCGGGTCGCCAGCGCCCTGTCGAGTTCCGCCCGTGCCGCCTCCCGGTCGGGCGCGAAGTCCTCCGGCAGAGAGGGCGGCGTCTCCATGAGCAGCGCGCGCCTGCGCCTGCGCCGGGTCGGCCTGTCCGGCGGCAATGCCGAAGGCCAGCTGACCATCGAGATCGAGGGCGATCGCACCGATCTGCCCGCCAACACC
>JBKBLL010000061.1:1154-16204 GCA_046296375.1 Alphaproteobacteria bacterium
TGGGCCCCGTCGGTCGCGACCGGAGACAGGACGGCATGAAGTCGCACGCCGCCGGGGAGCTGCCCGTCGGCGTAGGGCATCGCGTCATCGAGGCGCCGCCCCGCCGCTGCGGCGAACTCGCCGACCCAGCTGGTCAGCACCAGCGGCTTGCGTCCGCGTCCGCCGCGCGCCGCCAGCGTGTCGACCACCGCCTGCGCCGCCTCCTCGCTGGAGGCCACCGCCGTCGGGCAGTTCAGCACCAGCAGCGCGTCGAGCCCCGGATCGTCGAGCAGGGCGTCGAGCGCGGCGCCGTACCGCTCCCCGGTGGCGTCGCCGATGATGTCGACCGGGTTCGCGCGCGACCAGGTCGGCGGCAGGACGGCATCGAGGCGCGTCACCGTCTCCGGCGCGAGGTCGGGCAGGCTGCCGCCCGCGCCGATCAGCGCGTCGGTCGCGAGGACGCCCATGCCGCCGCCGTTGGTCATGATGCCGAGTCGCGCGCCTGGTACGTCGCCGGCGCGGGCCAGCGTCTCGACGGCGTCGAACAGCTCCTCGATGTCGCGCACGCGCAGGATGCCGGCGCGGGCAAAGGCCGCGTCGTAGACGGCGTCGATGCCGGCGAGCGCGCCCGTATGCGACGAGGCCGCGCGCGCCCCCTCGGCAAAGCGCCCCGCCTTGATCGCGATCACCGGCTTGACGCGCGCGGCGGCGCGTGCCGCCGACATGAATTTCCGCGAATGGGTGATCGCCTCGATATAGAGCAGGATGGCCGTCGTCTTCGGGTCCGTCGCCAGCCAGTCGAGCATGTCGCCGAAGTCGACGTCGAGCATGTCGCCGAGCGAGACGAGATGCGAGAAGCCGATGCCGCGCGGCACCGCCCAGTCCAGGATCGACGTCACCATGGCGCCGGACTGGGCGACGAAGGCGACGCCGCCCGGCTGCGGACGGATATGGGCGAAGCTGGCGTCGAGGCCGGAGCCCGGAACCAGCACGCCGAGGCAGTTCGGCCCGACGATCCGCAGCAGGTGCGGCCGGGCGGCGTCCAGAGCGGCCTGGCGCAGCCCGTGGCCCTCGTCGCTGGTCTCGCCGAAGCCGGCGGTGATGACGATCACGGCGCGCGTGCCCTTGGCGCCGAGTTCGGCGATCAGGCCGGGGACGGTGTCGGGCGGCGTCGCGATCACCGCGAGGTCGGGCACGACCGGCAGTGCGGCGACGGACGGACAGGCGGTCAGTCCCTGCACCATCGCCTCGCGCGGATGCACGGCGTGAATGGGGCCCGGGAATCCGGCGGCGGCGAGGTTGCGCGCGAGCACCGCGCCGACCGAGCGGTCGCGCGTTCCGGCGCCGATCACCGCGATCGACCGCGGGCGGAAGACGGCGTCGAGATTGCGGACGGTCATCGGTCCGCCAGCTCGGCGGCGATACGGCGATAGGCGGCCTCGGCCTCCGCGCCGAAGCAGACCATGACGACGCGTTCGATCGTCTCGATGCGGGCCAGCGTATCCTCCACGGTCAGCAGGGCGATGCGCGCCGCGCGGTCGAAGGGGAAGCGGTAGACGCCCGTGCTGATCGAGGGGAAGGCGATGCTGCGCAGGCCGTGCGCGGCAGCGAGGCGCAGGGCGTTGCGGTAGCAGGCCGCGAGCAGCGGATCGTCGTCGCGGCCGCCGGACCAGACCGGGCCGACCGTGTGGATGACGTGCCTGGCCGGCAGGCGGTAGCCGGCGGTCATGCGCGCCTCGCCGGTCGGACAGCCGCCGATGGCGCGGCATTCGGCGAGCAGGTCGGGGCCCGCGGCGCGGTGGATCGCGCCATCGACCCCGCCGCCGCCGAGCAGGCTGGCATTGGCGGCGTTGACAATGGCGTCGACCCGCTGGCGGGTGATGTCGCCCTCGACGATTTCGATCCGCTCGAACATCCGGGCGCCTGCTCAGGCCGCGGCTTCGGCCTGGCGGGGTTCGAGGGCGGCCGCGAGCGCGTCGTCTACCTTTTCCAGCCAGACGAAGGTGAGGGCGTTGCGCGCGCTCTCCGGAATGTCGTCATAGTCCTTCCGATTGCGTGCGGGCAGCATGACCGTGCGGATGCCGGCGCGGTGCGCGGCGACGATCTTCTCCTTGATTCCGCCGACCGGCAGTACGAGGCCGCGCAGGCTGATCTCCCCCGTCATGGCGAGGTCGCTGCGCACCGTCCGGTCGGTCAGCAGCGAGGTGAGTGCCGTGAACATCGCCACGCCCGCCGAGGGACCGTCCTTCGGAATGGCGCCGGCCGGGACGTGGACGTGGATGTCGCTCTTCTCGAAGAGTCCCGGGTCGATGCCGAGTGAAGCGGCGCGGGCCTTCACGACCGAGAGGGCGGCCTGGACGCTCTCGCGCATGACGTCGCCCAGCTGGCCGGTCAGGATCAGCTTGCCGCCGCCGGGCGTGCGGGTCGCCTCGACGAAGAGGATGTCGCCGCCGACCGGCGTCCAGGCGAGGCCGGTAGCCACGCCCGGGACGCTGGTGCGCATCGCGATCTCGCCCTCGAACCGCTTGGCGCCGAGGATCGACCTCAGGTCGTCGACGCCGATCGCCACGGTCGTGTCGCGGCCCTCGGCCCTGCGCCTCGCCCCAAGGCGGGAGACCGGACCGATCTCGCGCTCCAGGTTGCGTACGCCGGATTCGCGCGTGTAGTCGTCGATGATCGTGGACAGGACGGCGTCGCCGATCTCGATCTGCTCCGCCTTCAGGCCGTTGGCGTCGAGCTGCCGGCGGACGAGGTAGCGCTTGGCGATCGCCAGCTTTTCCTCCTGGGTGTAGCCCGCGAGCTCGATCACCTCCATCCGGTCGCGCAGCGGGCCGGGGATCTGGTCGAGGACGTTCGCCGTCGCGAT
Source organism: Alphaproteobacteria bacterium (assembly GCA_046296375.1). Lineage (GTDB taxonomy): Bacteria > Pseudomonadota > Alphaproteobacteria > JAJUGE01 > JAJUGE01 > Constrictibacter. The sequence goes on from JBKBLL010000061.1 coordinate 4,000, forward strand.
GAACATCACCTTCGACAGGTCGAACGGTACGCCCAGATAGGTGTCGCGGAAGGTCGCGTTCTGCTCGGGATCGAGCACCTCCAGCAGCGCCGCCGACGGGTCGCCCTGGTGGCTGCGGCCGAGCTTGTCCATCTCGTCCAGCATGAAGACGCCGTTGCGGGCGCCGACCTTGCGGATCGCCTGGACGATGTTGCCGGGCAGCGCGCCGATATAGGTCCGGCGGTGGCCGCGGATCTCGGATTCGTCGTGCACGCCGCCCAGCGCGATGCGGGTGAACTTGCGCCCCGTCGCGCGCGCGATCGACTGCCCCAGCGAGGTCTTGCCGACGCCGGGGGGGCCCACGAAGCAGAGGATGGGGCTGCGGCCGTGCGGCGCCAGCTTGCGCACCGCCAGCCATTCGAGGATGCGGCGCTTGATCTTGTCGAGACCGTAATGGTCCTCGTCGAGGATCCGCCGCGCCTCCGCGATGTCGATCTCGGGCTCGGATTCGATCGTCCAGGGCAGGCCGATCAGCCAGTCGAGATAGGTGCGCGTCATGCCGTATTCGGCCGCGGCCTCCGGCATGCGCTCCAGGCGCCGAAGTTCCTTCTCCGCCTGCTGGCGCACCTCGTCCGGCATGCCGGCCTTCTCGATCGCCTCCTTCAGTTCGGCGATCTCGGCCGTGCGTTCGTCCTCCTCGCCCAGCTCCTTCTGGATCTGGCGCAGCTGCTCGCGCAGCAGGTGCTCGCGCTGGCGCGCTTCCAGCGTGTCCTTGGTCTGCTGGCCGATCTGCTGGGACAGCTTGAGCACGCCGATACGGTAGGACAACTGCTCCAGGACCATGTCGAGCCGCGCCTGAACGTCCAGCGACTCGAGAACCTTCTGCTTCTCCTCGGCCTCCAGGTCCAGGAAGGCGGCGACGAAGTCGGCCAGCGCCGACGCCGACTGGATCGACTGGATCGCGGCGCCGAGTTCGGCGGGCGCCTGCGGCAGCAGTTGGACGGCCTGGGCGGCGCGCTCCTTGAGCCGGTGTATGCGCGCCTCGATCTCGGGCGTGCGCAGTTCGCTCTCGCCGATCTGCTCCACGCGGGCGGCCAGGAAGGGATGGCCGTCGATGAACTCGACGATCCGGAAGCGGCGCTCGCCCTGGCAGACGACGTGGTGACCCCCGTCCGGCGCGGTGACGTAGCGCATGACCTGGGCGACCGTGCCGATCGTGTGCAGGTCGGCGGCCGTGGGATCCTCGATGGCCGGGTCGCGCTGCATCAGGACGCCGATCGGCCGCTCCGAGCGGGCCGCCTCCTGTGCGGCGGCGACGGAGCGGGGCCGGCCCACCACGAAGGGCAGTACGATCCCCGGGAAAAGGACCATGTTGCGCACCGGCAGGATGATGATGGCATCCGGCGGAAGCTCGGGCGCCGGTGCCTTGCCGATCGATTCGTCCGTCATGACCCGGTCAGCCCATCTTGAGGAGGCGCAGGACGAGGCAGCCGTCCGTCAGGTCCGGACGGGCGGCCTCGTATCGTCCGGCCGGGAGCACGATGCGACGCTCGAACCGCCCGTGCGGGATCTCGAGGCGGTGGATGGCGGCGTGGCGCAACGCGTCGGGCAGGCGCCGCTCGCCGCGCACGATCAAAACGCCGGAATCGACGACGACCTCCAGATTGTCGAGCGAGACGCCCGGCAGCGCCGCGACGATCCAGAGCGCGTCCTCCGTCTCCAGGATGTCGAGCGGCGGCTCCCAGCCTGGGCGGCGGGCGTGGGCGGAAACCGGGACGAAGAACTGGCGGTTCAGGCGTTCGGCCCGGTCCAGCATCTCGCAGGCCTCGTCCCACATCCAGACGCCGGGATTGCGTGGCGGCATGGTCATTCCTCGCGGACGCGGTCTGAGAAGACATGAGGAGCCGCCCGGCCGCTTGCAACCGATCCCGGAGGGTGGCCGTCCCGGTTCGTTCAGTACGTCACGCAGGCGGCGTTGAGCAGGCCGACCACGACGGAGAAACCGCCGACCACGATCGCGGGGCCGGTCTGTGCGTCCTCGATCTGCCGGATGAGGTCGGGAAGGACGAGGCGCGCCGCCACGAACGCCAGGATCTGGACCACCAGGGCGACAAGGCCCCAGACCAGCATGTCCATCAGGTTCACGCTGTTCTCGATCACGCCGGCGAGGGGCAGGGCGAAGCCCAGCATGGCGCCGGACAGGCTGATGGCCGCGGCGCTGTTGCCCTGGCGGATCAGCTTGAACTCCGGATAGGGCGTCACGAAAGTGTAGACGAGGGCGAAAAGGGCGAGCAGCCCGATCGCCACGGCAAAGAAAAGGGCGAACACGGGCAGCGTGCCGAGATAGTCCGAGGTCGGGACGAACAAGGTTTCCTCCGGATCGAGCGGGGCGGCGGGTGGCCGCCAGGGTGACGGCTGGGGGGGCGGCGCGCAATCCCGCCGCCGGCCCCGGCTTTGCAAGGGATGGGAACGTTCCGCGACCGGCTGGCCTCGGCGGGAGGGCCGTGGTTCCATCGCGGACCGGAACCCAGGAACGCGGGCCGCTACGACTGCCGAAACGACCGCCGGAGAGATGTCCCGATGACCGATCGCGCCTTCGCCACCGCCACGTCGCTCGCAGCCGATCTCCGGGCCGGGCGGGTCGGGAGCCTCGAACTGCTGGATCACTATCTGGCGCGAATGGAGAAATACAACCCAAGGTTGAATGCGATCATCTGGACGGACGCCGAGCGCGCCCGCGAGCGCGCGGCGGCGGCCGATGCCGCCCGGGCGCGCGGCGAGGATTGGGGGCCTCTGCACGGCCTGCCGATGACCTTCAAGGAATCCTACGACATTGCAGGCGCCCCGACGACCTGGGGCCTCCCCGAGTACAGGGACACCAGGGCGGAGCGGCATTCCCTGGCGGTGCAGCGTTTCGTCGACGCCGGGGCGGTACCGTTCGGCAAGACGAACGTCCCGGTGATGCTGGCCGACTGGCAGAGCTTCAATCCGGTCTACGGGTCGACCAACAATCCGTGGGACCTCTCGCGCACGCCGGGCGGATCGTCCGGCGGGTCCGCTGCGGCCCTCGCCGCCGGCCTGACCGGGCTGGAGGCCGGCAGCGATATCGGTGCGTCGATCCGCAATCCCGCGCACTTCTGCGGTGTCTTCGGGCACAAGCCGACCTGGGGCATCTGCCCGCCGCGGGGGCACGCCCTGCCCGGCGTCGTCGTGCCTTCCGACATATCGGCGATCGGCCCGCTGGCGCGGGGCGCCGACGACCTCGATCTGGCCCTGTCGGTCATGGCCGGACCAGACGAGATCGACGGGGCGGGCTGGCGGCTCGACCTTCCGGCGCCGCGCGGCGAGACGCTGAAGGACCTGCGCGTCGCGGTGATGCTCGATCATGCCTGCGCGGAAAGCGATGGAGAGATGCTGGACGTGCTGCAGGCGCTGGTCGATCGCCTGGCGGCGGCGGGCGCCCATGTCGACGACAGCGCTCGGCCGGAGATAGACCTCGTGCGGCAGCACGAGGTCTACATCACATTGCTCCGGGCGGCCACTTCCGGCCGGCTGCCTCCGGCGGACTTCGAGCGGCATCTGCGCGATGCCGAACGGCTCGCGGACCAGAAGACTTATTATGCGATGATGGCGCGTGCGAACACGATGCGGCATCGCGACTGGCATCGCTGGAACAACGAGCGCGGGCAGATGCGCCTCGCCTGGGCCCGGTTCTTCGAGGACTGGGACGTTCTGCTGTGCCCCGTCGGTGCGTCGGCCGCGTGGCCGCACGATCAGGCCGGCGACCGGGTCGACCGGACCATCATCGTCAACGGCAAGCCTGTGCCGACCACCGACCAGATGTTCTGGGCGGGAATAGGCGGGGTCGTGTACCTGCCGTCGACCGCCGCGCCGGCCGGCCTGACGCGTTCCGGCCTGCCCGTCGGCATCCAGATCCTGGCGCCGCACCTGCACGACCGTACCGCCATCCATGTCGCCCGGCTGATCGAGCGCACCTGCGGCGGCTTCGTCCCGCCGCCGGGCTATGACGGCTGAGCGCGGGATAGGGCTCCGGGCACGGGCTCAGGCGATGCCGCCGGCTTCGCCCTTCAGCCGTGCCAGGAGGCCATCGAACTGGTCGAGATCGACGAAACGGAGCGTCACCGTTCCTGCCTTGCCGTCCCAGTTGATGCGGACGCGCAGGCCGAGCAGGTCGCCGAGGTCGCGTTCCAAAGCCACCGTGTCGGTCGTCTTGGCGCGTGCCGGTGCGCGCCCGGCCGCTAAGGCCTTGGCGCCCTGCGCCAGCCGTTCGGTAGCCCGCACGGACAGGCCGCGGGCCACCACCTGGGCGGCCAGCACGGCCGGATTGGCGGCGCCGAGCAATGCGCGCGCATGCCCTGCGCTGATCGCGCCCTTCTCGAGCAGTTCGCGCACGCTGCCGGGGAGGCCGAGCAGCCGCAGCGTGTTGGCGATATGGCTGCGACTCTTGCCCACCGTCTTGGCGAGCTGATCCTGGGTATAGGCGAAGTCGGCGATCAGCCGGTTGTAGCCCTCGGCCTCCTCGATCGGCGACAGGCTCTCGCGCTGGACGTTCTCGACCAGGGCGATCTCGAGCGCGTCCTGGTCGGTGAGGTCGCGCAGGATGACCGGCACTTCGTGCAGCTGGGCCCGCTGGGAGGCGCGCCACCGCCGCTCGCCCGCCACGATCTCGTAGCCGTCCGATCCATCCGCCGGGCGGCGGACCAGGATGGGCTGGAGAACGCCTTTTTCGCGGATCGACTGGGCCAGCGCCTCGATGGCCTCCTCGTCGAAGCGCCGCCGAGGCTGGAAGGTCCCCGGGCGCAGCAGGTCGACCGGAACGGTCCGCGACGGGCGGGGCCGCTCGTCGGGAGTTGCGGCGTCGCCGCCGGTGCCGAGAAGCGCGGAGAGGCCGCGTCCGAGTTGTCGCCGGTTGCCGCTCATCCTATGGCCTCCTCGCGGGCGAGAAACTCCTCGGCCAGGCGCGCATAGGCGAGCGCGCCGGCCGAACGGGGATCGTAGGTCAGGACCGGGAGCCCGTGCGACGGCGCTTCCGAAAGGCGCACGTTGCGCGGGATCTCGGTGCTGTAGATCTTCTGGCCGAGATGGGTGCGGACATCGTCGGCGACCTGGATGCTCAGATTGTTGCGCCGATCGATCATGGTGAGCACGATGCCCTGCAGGCGGAGCCGGGTGTTGAGGTTGCCCTGGACGCGCTCGATCGTGCCGAGGAGCTGCGAGAGGCCCTCCAGCGCCAGGAATTCGGCCTGCAGGGGAACGAGCACGGCGTCGGCCGCGACGAAGGCGTTGAGCGTGAGCAGGCCCAGGGCCGGGGGGCAGTCGATCAGGATATAGTCCACGGCCGCTCGGCTCTCGCGCAGAGCGTCGCGCAGGCGCTGTTCCCGTCGGCTCGCCTGGACGAGCTCGACCTCGGCGCCCGCGAGTTCCGGCGAGGACGGGATGAGCCAGAAGCCGGGTGTCGAGGTCTCGACCAGCGCTTCGTCCAACGCCGTTTCGTCCAGGAGGATCTCATAGATGCCGAGGCTGCGATCGGTCCGGGCGATTCCCAGGCCGGTCGAGGCGTTGCCCTGGGGGTCGAGATCGATGACCAGCACGTCGTGGTCCGCCGCCGCCAGGGCCGCTGCGAGATTGATAGCGGTCGTCGTCTTGCCGACGCCGCCCTTCTGATTGGCGATCGCGACGACCCGTGGTGGCCGGCGCCGGGGTTCAGCGACGATGTCGTCGGGGGCTCGTATCGGCACGCCTTATGTCTTCCAGTCGGAGGATCGTGCCGCGCGGATCCGAACGGCTGGGCAAGCGCGCGACGCGCATTTTCCATTGCGCGCGCGCGTCGGTCAACTCGTCGTCGGCCCGCGCGCCCTTGAGGAGCAACGCAGTTCCTCCGGGGCGGAGGATCGGCGCGATCCAGGGCAGCAGCCGGGTCAGCGGCCCGACGGCGCGCGCCGTGACGATGTCGGCCACGCCGGCGAGCGCGCCTTTCCCGAGCGTTTCCGCGCGCTCCGTCCAAATCTCCACCGCGGTTCCAGTCGCATCCGCGACCGCGCGCAGGAAGACGCACTTGGCGTGGTTGCTCTCCACCAGCCGGACGTTCTGCAGGCCCATGACCGCCAGCACCATGCCTGGAAATCCGGCGCCCGATCCGAGGTCGACGATTTCGTCGTCCTCGTCCAGAAGGGGGTAGAGCTGGGCGGAATCGAGGATATGGCGGCGCCACACGTCCGGCAGGGTAGCTTCGCCGACCAGGTTCTTGCGATCCTGCCAGGCGTGCAGGAGATCGACATACGCGCGCAGCCGCTCCAGCGTTTCACGTGAAACGTCCAGGGCCTCACCGAAGGCCTCTGCGGTGAGCGGCGTATCGGGGGGAGCGTCGATCACGCGGATCGGCGACCGTCGCGCCGGACATGGCGCAGGAGCGCGGTCACGGCGGCGGGCGTAATCCCGGGTATGCGCGACGCCGCGCCCAGCGTGGCGGGGCGTGCACCTGCCAGCTTCTGGCGCACCTCGGAGGACAGGCTGCCGACGGCGGCATAGTCGAGATCCGACGGAAGGTGCAGAGCTTCGTCGCGCCGGAAGGCGTCGATATCCGCCGACTGCCGTTCGACATAGCCGGAATAGAGCGATTCGATCCGCAATTGCTCGAGGATATCGGGATCGACCGTCCGAAGAACGGGCCAGACGGCCGCGAGCCGCCCATCGTCGATACCGGGCAGCGCCAGCAGATCGAAGGCGCTTCGCCTGCGGCCGTCCCTGTTGACGGGCACGCCGCGCTGGCCGAGTTCGTCGGGCGAGCCCCCGAGGCCGTCCAGCAGCGCGCGGGCGGCGGCGAGAGCGGCGGCCCGGATCTTCCACGTTTCCGCACGCGCGCTGCCGGCGCAGCCGACGGCGACCGCGCGCGGCGTCAGGCGCTGGTCGGCATTGTCGACCCGTAGCAGCAGCCGATACTCGGCGCGGGAGGTGAACATGCGGTAGGGTTCGTCGGCGCCGCGCGTGACGAGGTCGTCGACCATGACGCCGATATAGGCGTCCGCGCGATCCAGCAGGAACGGGCCGCTGCCGGCGCAGGCGAGCGCGGCGTTGACCCCGGCATAGAGGCCCTGGGCCGCGGCCTCCTCATAACCCGTCGTGCCGTTTATCTGCCCGGCGAGGAAGAGGCGGGGGATGCGGCGCGTCTCGAGCGTCGGGGTGAGTTCCCTCGCGTCGACACAGTCATACTCGATCGCATAGCCGGGCCGGAGGATGACGGTGCGTTCCAGCCCGGGAATGCTGGCGACGAGCGCCGCCTGGACGTCGCGCGGCAGCGAGGTGGAGATGCCGTTGGGATAGACTGCCGGGTCGTCGAGACCCTCCGGCTCCAGGAAGATCTGGTGCCGTTCCTTGTCGGCGAAGCGCACCACCTTGTCCTCGATCGAGGGACAGTAGCGTGGCCCGGCCGAATCGATCTGGCCCGAATAGATCGGGGCACGATGGAGGTCGGCCCGGATGATCGCATGCGTCGCCGGGGTGGTCTCGGTGATGTGGCACACCGTCTGCGGCGTCTCGATCCGCCCGGTGAGGTAGGAGAAGGGCACGGGGGGATCGTCGCCGGTCTGGACGGCAAGGGTGGCGGTATCGATGGTGCGACCGTCGAGACGGGGCGGCGTACCGGTCTTGAGCCGTCCGAGCGCGAACCCCGCGCGAGCCAGGGTCGCGGCGAGGCCGATCGACGGTGCCTCGCCGGCACGGCCCGCCGGATAGCGCTCGTCGCCGATGTGGATCATGCCGCGCAGGAAGGTCCCGGTCGTGATCACCACGGCGCCCGCGTGGAGAGTGGCCCCGTCCTCCGTCACGATCCCGGCGGCATGGCCTGATGCGTCGAGCAGGAGGTCGGCTGCGGCCGCCTCGCGAATCTCGAGCCCGGACTGGGCGTTCAGGAGCGCCTGCATGGCGGCGCGATAGAGCCTCCGGTCCGCCTGGGCGCGCGGGCCGCGCACGGCGGGACCCTTGCTGCGGTTCAGCATCCGGAACTGGATGCCGGCGCGGGCGGGCGCGCGCGCCATGATCCCGTCGCGGGCGTCGATCTCCCGGACGAGATGGCCCGAGCCCAAACCACCGATGGCGGGGTTGCAGGACATCTCCCCGATCGTGTCGAAGCGGTGGGTGGCCAGGAGCGTGCGCGCGCCCATTCGCGCAGCGGCGGCGGCGGCCTCGCAGCCGGCGTGTCCGCCGCCCACCACGATCACGTCCCAGGCTTTGATCATGCCGCGGAATGTATGGAGGGCGGCGGGACCTGTCAAAGTCCGCGGCGTGTTTCACGTGAAACAGGCTATTTACCGATACAGAAGTCGCGGAAGATCACGTCCAGGAGGTCCTCCACGTCGACCCGGCCGGTGATCCGGCCCAGTTCGCGTAACGCGAGGCGCAGGTCCTCCGCCGCCATGTCCGGCTGGCCCGCGCGACCGCAGCGTTCGAGATGGTCCGCGGCGGCCTCCAATGCCAGACGGTGGCGGAGGCGCGACAGGACGGGCGCCCCATCGTCGGCGCCGCCCAACCGGCCCGCGACGGCAGCCCGCAACGCCTCCAGAAGCGCGGGCATGCCCTCGCCCGAGTGTACCGAGATGGGCAGGACGGCAATGCCGAGCGGCCGTGTCGCTGGCGGCAGGGGCACCCGGTCGACCTTGTTGACGCAGACCAGCAGAGGTGCGTCCCAGCGTGCGTCCAGCACCGTCCGGATCTCGGCGCCGGCGACCTCCGGTGCGGTGGCATCGAGCAGGAGAAGGACGAGATCGGCCGTGTGGCCGAGAGCCAGGGCGCGGCGCATGCCTTCGCGCTCGACCGCCTCCCCGCCCTCGTGCAGACCGGCGGTATCGGCGACGACGACCGGATAGCCACCGAGGTCCATCCGTACTTCGACGACGTCGCGGGTCGTTCCCGCGGTATCGGCGACGATCGCGGCATCCCGCTGCGCCAAAGCGTTCAGAAGGCTGGATTTTCCGGCGTTGGGGGGGCCCAGTATGGCGATCGTGAAGCCGTCGCGCAGGATCTCGCCGCGGCGGCCGTCGGCGAGATGGGCGGCGATCTCGGACCCGACCGCGGCTACGGTGCGGCGCGTCTCCCGGCCGATCCCCGCGGGCAGGTCTTCGTCCGCAAAGTCGATCTCGGCCTCCAGCCATGCCAGCGCCCTGATCAGGCGGGCGGCCCACCCCTCGTATATTCGGGCGAGGTCGCCGGTGAGCTGGCGCAGCGCCTGGCGCCGTTGCGCCGGGGTCTCGGCCGCCACCAGGTCGGCAAGGCCCTCGACGGCAGTGAGATCCAGTCGCCCGGCATCGAAGGCGCGCCGCGTGAACTCTCCCGCCGCGGCGGGCCGCAGCCCGGGAATCGCGGCGAGCGCGTCGAGGATGCCGGCGAGCACCGCCCGACCGCCATGGACGTGGAGCTCCGCGACATTTTCGCCGGTGAAGCTGTGCGGTGCGGGAAACCATAGAACCAGTGCGACGTCGAGAATGCCGCCGTCGGGCCCGTGCAGCCGCCGCAGGGCGGCTCGGCGCGGCTGTGGGAACGGCGGTTCCGGCACGTGCGGGGGGCGCGACAGGAGCGACAGGGCCGATCCCGCCACGGGCCCGGATATGCGGACCACCGCGATCCCGGCCCGGCCGGGCGCCGTCGCCGGGGCGAAGATCGTGTCGCGGATCAGAAGCGCATCTCCCCCGCCGGTCCGTTGACTTTGGTGAGGCAGAAGAGGATGTCGACGTTGCGTCCGTCGGCCGCCAGGGGCAGCAAAACGTTCTCTATCACCGTGACCGCGCGGCTGTGCGGGTCGAGGCGCGGGCTGCCCCGGCGCCAGCTCGGCGCATGCGTCTCGCAGACCCGCCGATACCTGTCGAAATAGGTCGTGGGCATATCCGGGTGGGCTTCGTCCAGCCACAGGCCGGTGATTTCGCGGCCGTGCATCGCGACCATGCGTGTTCCGGCGAGCCGATAGCGTAGCCGGAACGGCTCGACCTGGACGTCGAGCATCCAGACGTCGGGCAGCAGGCGAACGATGCGTGACGGGTCGACGTCCCGCCGGCCCGGCAGAGTGCCGGGCCCGGGCCGGATCGTCTGCCAATAGGCGACGAAGGCCTTGAGATCCGGGTGCCAGTCCGGTTCGATCGCCGGAGCCATCCCCACCATCGTACCGCCGTCGGCGTCCATCATCCGTACGGGCTGCGTCGGGCGGCTCATTCGGGCCGTTTCTTGCCTTCCGCCGCGGCGCGGAACTGCGACCAGAAACGCTGCATCTGGTCGAACCCGGTGGCGGCCGCGGGCATCCAGGCCTTCCAGAGCGCCTCGGCATCCATCGAGCGCAGGTTGGTCAGGAGCATGTCCTGCATCTCCTGGAGCACCGCCTGCTGCATGGGCTGGACGTCGGGAAGACCGAGGAAGCGCCGCGCCTCGTCGGGTGTACAGTCTATGTCGATCGTGACCTTCATCGCGGACTCCTGCCAGCGGGCAGAACGGCATCCTACGTCAGGAGCCGCCTATTCGGAACAAGTCCCCTGCCGCGGCCGCCCGTGGGGTTGTACACGCCGGCCGCAGCCACAGCTTAACACCAACCCGAAGCGCGCGAGGCGCGGCAATGACCCGAAACCTCCTCGGTGGCGAAACCAGCCCCTACCTGCTTCAGCATCGCGAGAATCCGGTGCACTGGCGACCGTGGGGCGAGGCGGCGATGGCCGAGGCGCGGACGGCGGGCCGCCCCATCCTGCTCTCCGTCGGCTATGCGGCATGCCATTGGTGCCATGTAATGGCGCATGAGAGTTTCGAGGATCCCGCCATTGCCGGGGTGATGAACGATCTTTTTGTGTGCGTGAAGGTCGATCGCGAGGAACGGCCGGACGTCGATGCGATCTACCAGCGCGCGCTGGCACTGCTCGGCCAGCAGGGCGGCTGGCCCCTGACGATGTTCCTGACGCCCGATGGCGAGCCCTACTGGGGCGGCACCTATTTCCCCCCGCAACCGCGCTGGGGGCGGCCCGGCTTTCCGGACGTGCTCCGGACCATGGCCGATGCCTGGCGCTCCGATCCGGAGCGGGTATCCAAGAACGTGACCGCGATCCGCGAGGCGCTGGTGAAAGCGGCGGAGACCCAGGCCGGCGACGGGTCGATTCCGGCGCCCCTCCTCGACCGGATCGCGCGGCGGCTGGTGCGCGAGACCGACCCCTTTCACGGCGGCGTCGGCGACGCGCCGAAATTCCCGAGCACACCGGTCTTCCAGTTCCTCTGGCGGGCGTGGAAGCGGTCCGGGCTGGAACCTTTCCGGCGTGCTGTCACCACGACGCTCGTCCAGATGAGCCAGGGCGGGATCTGGGATCATCTCGGCGGAGGCTTCTCCCGCTATTCGGTCGACGAGCGCTGGCTCGTGCCGCATTTCGAGAAGATGCTCTACGACAATGCCCAGATGGTGGACCTGCTGACCACCGTCTGGCAGGACGAACGCCGACCCCTGTTCGAGGCGCGGGTCCGAGAGACGGTCGCATGGCTGCTGCGCGAGATGCGCGCCGAGACGGCCGAGGACGGCAACGCGGCGTTCGCGGCCGCCCTCGACGCGGACAGCGAGGGTGTGGAGGGACGGTTCTACGTCTGGAGCGAGACCGAGATCGACGCCGTGCTCGGTCTCGAAGCGAACTTCTTCAAGACGGTCTACGACGTGTCGCCGGGTGGCAACTGGGAAGGGCATGCGATCCTCAACCGGCTCGATGCGCCCGACCTGCTCGATATGGCGGCCGAAGCCCGCCTGGCCGCGGCGAGGGCAAAACTGTTTTCGCGGCGGGAAGGTCGTCCACGGCCGGTGCGAGATGACAAGGTGCTTGCCGATTGGAACGGCCTCGCCATCGCGGCACTGGCGGGGGCAGCCGCGGCCTTCGACGAACCGGAGTGGCTGGAGGCTGCCGAGCAGGCCTTCGCTTTCGTCGCAGGCCGGATGACGGCGGCCGATTGCCGCCTCCGGCACCCCTGGTGTGCGGGTCGCCTCGCGCATCCGGCGACCCTGGATGACCATGCCCAGATGGCCCGGGCCGCGCTGGTCCTATGCCAGGCCACCGGCCGGGCGGACTACCTGGCCCATGCGCGGGACTGGGCCGAAGCGGCGGACCGGCACTATGCCGACCCCGACGGCGGCTATTTCATGAGCGCCGACGATACGGGGGACCTCATCACGCGCCCGAAGGCGTCCTTCGACGACGCCACGCCC
>JBKBLL010000062.1:0-16003 GCA_046296375.1 Alphaproteobacteria bacterium
CGGCGTGCGCCAGCCGAGCGTGTAGCGGCCCATCGCCTCGCGCTCGGCCGCGAACAGGACTGAATAGTCCCAGAGCAGCAGGCGGATGCTGAGCTTTGGGTTTCGCTCGACGAGCGCGCAGAGAAACGCGCCGAGCGTCGGCGGCAGCCCGTCATCCGCCTCGCCGCTCTCCCCGACCAGGAGCGTGCGGCTGTCGATGTCCCAGCCGACGATCATGATCTCGTGCCGCGCGGCCAGCATGGCCTGGCGCAGTGCCCCGAAATAGGTGCTCGCGTCGCGCAGGACGGCGGCACGGGTCGCCGGCTCGGTCCGCCACAGGGCGTGGGCCGGAATCATGCCGGTGTCGCGGGCGTTGCCGGTGTCGGGCGGGACTGGAGCGTGCGCGGGCACGGAGCCTCGGATGTCGCGGAAGCGCGGAACGTCACAGAAACGCCGCGGCCGGGCGACCGGTTTCCTCACGGGCGCGGCGGCGCCGTTTTCGCCTCGTCGTCGGTCGGTCTTTCGGGCCGTCTTCGCGCCGTCTTCGGGCCTGGTTCCGTTCAGCGGCAGGCGCGCCGGCGACCGCGGTCGAAATGGAAGTGGTCGGCGTGGGCGGCGTTGTAGTCGGGCCCCAGGACGCCGCGGAAGAACCGGCAGGCGCCGTCCCGCACCGCCGCCGGGAAGGCGGCGCGGTCGGCGTCGCCGCCGTCCCAGTCGCGCGGGAGCGAGATCGCGCGGAAGGCCGCGGGGGCGGCATGCGGATGGCGAGCGACCGGTCGGCAAAGGCGGGGTCGGCGCTGGCCGGGAGGGCCGGCCATCCTACATAGGTGCGCGCCGGCGACCGTCGAGCCGGGCCGGTGGGGCTTTCCGCGGGCGTCCCGCGACGCTATGACGTGAGGGCCATACAGCGAGGGACCATGCCGACAGTCACCTTCATCTTTCCGGACGGGCGCAAGCGCGACGTGACGCCGCCGCCGGGCCTGACGATCCTGGAGATCGCACGCAAGTTCGACATCGACATCGAGGGCGCCTGCGAGGGCTCGCTCGCCTGCTCGACCTGTCACGTCATCGTCGACCCCGAATGGTCGGGCCGGCTGGACGAGCCGAGCGAGGACGAGGAGGACATGCTGGACCTCGCCTTCGGCCTGACGCCGACCTCGCGGCTCGGCTGCCAGATCACGGTGACGGACGACCTGGACGGACTGGTCGTCACGCTTCCTTCCGAGACCCGTAGCGCGATGGGATAGACGCGATGACCGGCGGAACGCTGTTCGAACGGCTGAAGGCCGCCTGCCCGCGGGAATGGGAGGCCTACACCCGTCACCGCTTCGTGCGCGAACTGGGGGCCGGGACGCTGCCGGAGGCGAGCTTTCGCCATTATCTCGGCCAGGACTATCTGTTCCTGATCCACTTCGCCCGCGCCTACGCTCTCGCGGTCTACAAGGCGGACACGCTGGAGGATATGCGCCGCGCCGCGCGCTCGGTTTCGGTCCTGCTCGACACGGAGATGAACCTGCATGTGCGCTTCTGCGCCGGCTGGGGCATGACCGAGGCCGAGATGGCCGCCCTGCCGGAGGAGCCGGCGACCATCGCCTATACGCGCTTCGTCCTGGAGCGGGGCATGGCCGGCGACCTGCTCGACCTGCACGTGGCGCTGGTGCCCTGCGTCATCGGCTATGCCGAGATCGGGCGCTGGCTCGCGGACGATCCCGCGACGAAGCGCGCCGGCAACCCCTACCTGCCCTGGATCGAGATGTATGCCGGCGAGGAGTACGGGGAGGTCGCGCGCGGCGCGGTCGAACAGCTCGACCGGCTGATGACGCTGCGCGCCGGGGAGGGCCGGTTCGAGTCCCTGGCGCGGACGTTCAGGCAGGCGACGGTGGCGGAGATCGCCTTCTGGGACATGGGCCTGAACCCGCCGGCCTGAACCCGCTGGTCCGCGCATGGACCCGGCACGCCGGAGGGGCGCCGCATGACCGTGTTCTTCACGGCCGATACGCATTTCGGCCATGCCGGCGTGATCGGCCTGTTCCGCCGGCCCTTCGCCTCCGTCGCGGAGATGGACGCGACGCTGCTCGCGCGCTGGAACGAGCGTATCCGGCCCGACGACGAGGTGTGGCACCTCGGCGACTTCGCCGTGGGCGTGCCTGCGACCGGGATGCAGGCGCTCCTGTCCGCGCTCAACGGACACAAGCACCTGATCGCCGGCAACAACGATGCGGAGCCGACGCGCACGCTGCGCGGCTGGACCAGCGTCGCCCCCTATGCCGAGATCGCGGTCGACGGCACCCGCCTCGTTCTCTGCCACTATCCCTTCCGCTCCTGGAACGGCATGCACAGGGGCGTCGTCGACCTGCACGGCCACAGCCACGGCCGCCTCAAGGGCCTGCCCCGCCAGATCGACGTCGGTGTCGACTGCTGGAACTTCGCCCCCGTCACCCTTGCCGAGATCCGTCCGCCCGGCCTTCGCTGACACCGGCGGCGATAGGCCCCGGAGCGGGGGGGGGCCCCCCCCCGAGGGGGGCGAGGCGCCGGGGGGGGGGGGGCCCCCCCCATTATCGTGGGGGGGGCGGGGGGGGGGCCCCCCCCCGCTCCGGCAGGGGTCGCATGTGTGCCGATTATCCTGGGAAATCAAGCGCGATCGCCACGTCCTGTTCCCGCTTCCCCGGACGCGCAGGATCGGTGCCGCGCACCGTCCGGGGCAGGATCGTCGCGTCGCACGCTGGTGGCGACCTGCCTCCGCTAGTCGACGGGCCGTGCTTCCGTCGCCTGAGCCACATCGATTTCGGGCGGCGGGGCGAGGTTCAGATGGTCGCTGGCATAGGCCCACGTCTCGTGGAGCAGCTTGGGGTCGTCGTTGAGGCGGACGCCGAAGCTCGGGATGAGGTCGCGGAGCGTGGCCTGCCACGCCTTGGAGGCGAACCGCTCGGGGAAGAGACGTTCCAGGGCGTCGACCATGATCGCCGCAGAGGTCGATGCGCCGGGTGAGGCGCCGAGGAGGGCGGCGAGGGTCCGGTCTTCGGACGTGACCAGCTCCGTCCCGAACTCCAGGTCGCCGCCGCCGTTCTCGTTGATCTTGATGATCTGGACACGCTGGCCCGCCTCGACGAGCCGCCACTGGGACGCGTCGGCGTTCGGATAGAAGCGCCGCAACTCCTTGATCCGGTCTTCGTCCGATTGCCTCACCTGCCCGACGAGGTACTGGACCAGGTCGAACTGGTTCCAGGCGACACCGAGCATCGCCGGAACGTTCGAAAAGCGGAGCGACGAGAAGAGGTCGAAGAACGATCCTTCCTTCAAAAACTCGGTGGAGAAGGTCGCGAACGGCCCGAACAGCAGCTTGCGTTCGCCATCGATGAAGCGCGAGTCGAGGTGCGGCACCGACATGGGCGGGGCGCCCTCGGCGGCCTTGCCGTACGCGGCAACGCGTTGCCTCCGGGTGACCTCGGGGTTGTCGTTCATGATGAAGGACCCGCCCACGGGGAACCCGCCATAGCCCTTCGCCTCCGGAATCCCGCTCTTCTGCAGGAGAAGAAGGGCCGCCCCGCCGGCGCCGACGAACACGAAGCGGGCGTTCACCGCCGGCGCCTCGCGCCCGTCCGTTCCCATACAGGTCACGCGCCACGTCCCGTCGGCGTTTCGTTCGAGATTCTCGACCTCGGCGGCGAGGTTGAGCCTGAAGTTCGGCCCGGCGGCGAGGGCGGCCACCTGCTGGCGGGTGATCTCGCCGAAATTGACGTCGGTTCCGAGCGGGGACCATGTGGCGGCGATCCTCTGGTCCGGATCGCGCCCATCCGTGAGGAGTGGCGCCCACCGCTCGATCTGCGCGTGGTCGGTGGAGAACTTCATCCCCGCAAAGAGGGGGTGCACCCGCAACGCGTCATGCCGCCGCTGCAGGAAATCGATCGAATCCTCGTCCAGCACGACGCTCATGTGCGGCGTCGAGTTAATGAACGAGGACGGCTCGCTCAGGATGCCGCGGCGCACCATCGAGGCCCAGAGCTGCCGCGAGATCTGGAAGTCCTCGTTGATTCGCAGGGCGCGCTCGACCTCGATGTCTCCGTCGGCGTTGACCGGGGTGTAGTTGAGCTCGCACAGCGCGGAATGGCCCGTGCCGGCATTGTGCCACGCGTTGGTGCTTTCGAACGCGACGCTGTCGAGCCGTTCGAAGAGTTCCATCGACCAATCCGGTTCGAGCTGGCGGAGTAGCGTACCGAGGGTGGCGCTCATGATGCCGCCACCGATGAGCACCACGTCGACCGCCCGGTCTGCGGCAACCGACGCTCCGTCGCAGTCGGCAGGCGCCGAGACGGCGGTGCGCGAACCAGATGGGGTGTTGATGCCGCTTCCCGTCATTGCTGGTATGGCTTCACTCGGCGGTCTGGCAAGTCGCAGGAATGCGAGAAGGGCCCTTCGTGAAGGCAACACGCGCCGGCGCTGGCGGTTCCTCGGTCGATGGACGTTCTCGGACACACGCCTGTCCGTCGGACGATCTGCAGCATGTTGATTTCTAGAGATTATGTTCGGGAGAGCAACTGCAGATGAACGTCGGATAGTTTCCTTCCTTAGATCTCGGCGCGCGCGGGTCCGCGCGCTTTCGCTGGACCTTGAACCCGCACGCGCACCCCCGCTTGCGCCCCTGGGGGCGGCTGACACATTGTGCGGCTAGATGGGGTGCCGCGAGATAGGGTGCCGCCAGATGCGGTGCCGTAACTTGGACGGCCGCTCGGGAGAACGACACGCATGAGCAGAGAGCCCGTGATCGTCGGCGTCGCCGACTTTCCCATCGCCGGCGGCAAGGCGAAACCCGGGACGGGGCTGCTCGCCATGCAGCGCCAGGTCGCGATGGAGGCGCTGGCGCAGGCCGGGCTGGCGATGACGGACGTCGACGGGCTGGCCGTCGCCGGCATGTGGGGCATGCCGGGCCCCGGCGCGATGCAGCCGATCCTGCTGACCGAATATCTGGGCATCGAGTTCCCGAAATATCTCGACGGCACCAATGTCGGCGGGTCGGCCTTCGTGCTGCATGCGGGCCACGCGGCGGAGACGATCCGCGCCGGCGTCTGCGACACGGTGCTGATCCTCTACGGCAGCCTGCAGCGCAGCGAGGCGAGCCGCGCGCTGGGCGGGCGGCCGGCGCTGTTCTCCAACCAGTTCGACATGGTGGCGGGCCTGCCCTCGCCGGTCGGCGCCTATGCGATGGCGGCACACCGGCACTTCCACGACTATGGCAGTTCGCCGGAGACGCTGGCCGAGATCGCGGTATCGACGCGGGCGTGGGCGGCGCTGAACC
This sequence comes from Alphaproteobacteria bacterium, assembly GCA_046296375.1. Classification (GTDB taxonomy): domain Bacteria; phylum Pseudomonadota; class Alphaproteobacteria; order JAJUGE01; family JAJUGE01; genus Constrictibacter. The sequence goes on from JBKBLL010000062.1 coordinate 5,273, forward strand.
CGGCGGCGACCAACCGCGATCCGCTCACGGTGGATGCGGTGCTCGACTCGCCGATGATCACGGATCCCCTGCACCTGCTCGACTGCTGCCTCGTCACCGACGGCGCCGGAGCCGTGGTGATGACGACGGCGGAGCGGGCGAAGGACCTCAAGACGAAGCCGGTCTTCGTGCTGGGCCACGGCGAGAGTGCCACCCATTCCAACATCAACTACATGCCGGACATGTCGCGCCTGGAGGTGGCGGAGCGGTCGAGTGCGGCGGCGTACGGGATGGCGGGCAGGAAGCCCGCCGACATCGACCTCGCCATGCTCTACGACAGCTTCACCATCACCGTGCTGCTGACCCTGGAGGCGGTGGGCCTGTGCGGGCGCGGCGAGGGCAAGGACTTCGTGAAGGGCCAGCGCACGGCGCCCGGCGGCGCATTCCCGCTGAACACCAACGGCGGCGGCCTCAGCTACTGCCATCCCGGCATGTACGGCATCTTCACGATGATCGAGGCCAGCCGGCAGCTCTGGGGCATCTGCGGCGAGCGGCAGGCGCCGGGCCCGAAAGGCGGGGGCGTGAAGACCGCGATCTGCCACGGCACCGGCGGCGTGCTGTCGAGCGGTGCGACCGTGATCCTGTCGACCGAGAAGGACTGACCCATGGCGGCTGAGAAGGGGGCATACGGCAAGCCCGTGCCGGTGGTCGATGCGGACTCCGCGCCCTACTGGCATGGGGCGAAGGAAGGCAGGCTCATGATCCAGCGCTGCCGGGAGACGGGCCGCACCTTCCTCTATTCGCGCCGTCTCGTTCCCGGCGCGGGGGACGCCGACTGGATCGAGGCCAGCGGCGAGGGCGAAATCTATTCATGGACCGTCGCGCGCCGGCCCGCCGGCGCGGCCTTCAAGGAGGACGTGCCCTACGTCGTGGCGAGCGTCACACTGGCCGAGGGCGCGCGGATCCTCACCAACATCGTCACCGACGATCCCGACGGCGTGCATATCGGGCAGAAGGTGCGGGTCGTGTTCGACGCGGTTTCCGACGAACTCACCATTCCGAAATTCCGTCCCGTCGACTAGGTTGGGGGTGCCGCGTCTCCACCGGCTGCGCCGGCCCGGCCCCGCCTCCGTGCGGGGCCTGACCGTTCCGACGGGGGCGGCGCGGCGGCGGGGGAGGGGCGGCGTCCCGCTGGCGACGATGCGGAAGGCATCTTGAAGAAGTTCCTCCACTATCTCGGCATCCTGGTCGCACTCGGCGTCTTCGCCGCCGCCGTCTGGGTGCTCCAGCACACGCTGCGCGATCTGAGCTGGGACGAACTGATGCGTCAGTTCGCCCAGATCCCGCTGACCCACATCGCGCTGTCGCTCCTTTTCACCGCACTCGCCTATCTGATCCTGACGATCTACGACACGACCGCCTTCGCCTATATCGGCCGGCACGTCTCCTATGTGCGGGTGGCGTTCGTCTCCTTTCTCAGCTACGCCTTCAGCCACAGCCTGGGCTTCGGCGGGGTCACGGGCGGCGCCGTGCGCTATCGCTTCTACACGGCCTGGGGCGTGCGCGCGATCGACGTGGCGAAGGTGGTGGTCTTCGGCGGCGCGGCCTACTTCCTGGGCGCCTTCGCGGTGGCCGGCGTCCTGGTCCTGGTCCGGGTCGAGGAGTTCAGGCTGGTCACGGGCCTGCCGGCCTGGGTGGTCATGCTGTTCGGCCTCGCCTGCGTGCTCGCCGGCTGCGTCTACGTCGCGTGGAGCGCGCTGGGGCGCCCGTCCATTCCGCTGGGCGGCATGCTGCTGGCCCCGCCGAAGCTCTGGATCCCCGGCGCCCAGCTGGGCGTCGCCTGCCTGGAATGGAGCTTCGCCAGTGCGGCGCTCTACTGGCTGCTGCCGGCCGAGGTCGGCATCGACTACTGGCACTTCATCGGCATCTTCGTCATCGCCTACCTGTCGGGGATGATCAGCCACGTGCCGGGCGGCCTCGGGGTGTTCGAGACGGTCGTCCTCCTGCTCCTGCCCAAGGGCGTGCCGCCGGAAGCGGTGATCGCGGCGATCATCACCTATCGAGCCGTCTACTTCGTCCTGCCGCTGCTGATCGCCTCGGCCATGGTCGCGGTCTACGAGATCCGCCAGGGCCACGTCCACCTCAGCAACATCCTGCGCCGGCGCAAGGACGACGACACGACCTGACCCGCGGGCGCGCCTCGCCGACCGGCCATGCGCCGCGACCGGGCCATGCGCCGGCACCGAGGAAGGCGCCAGCCGGGCCATACGGGCACCATGGCCGGGCCTCCCCATAGGCGGCATACTCGCCGTGCGGCGCATCCGACACCCAGCGGGAGACAGGGCATGATCGACCTCTATACGTGGCCGACGCCGAACGGGCACAAGGTCCACATCTTCCTGGAGGAGACGGGCCTGCCCTACAACGTCGTCCCGGTCAATATCGGCGAGGGAGACCAGTTCAAGCCCGACTTCCTGAAGATCAGCCCGAACAACAAGATGCCGGCGATGGTCGACCATGACGGCCCGGACGGCAAACCGTTCGCGCTGGCGGAGTCGGGCGCCATGCTGATGTATCTCGGCGACAAGACGGGCCAGTTCTTTCCGACCGAGACCCGCGCCCGCTACGTCTGCATCCAGTGGCTGATGACGCAGATGGGGCATGTCGGTCCGATGCTCGGCCAGGTGCACCATTTCCGGAACTACGCGGTGGAGAAGATCCCCTACGCCATCGACCGCTACATCAACGAGGCGAAGCGCCTCTACAACATGCTCAACCGGCGGCTGGGCGAGGCGGCCTATCTCGCCGGCGACGCGTACACCATCGCCGACATGGCGACCTTTCCCTGGATCCGGCCCTGGAAGAACCAGGGCCAGGACATCGCGGAACACCCGCACCTGAAGCGCTGGATGGAGGAGATCGAGGCCCGGCCGGCCGTGCAGCGCGGCCTCAGGGTGCTGGCCGACCGCCGCCGCGAGGGCCCGATGAGCGAGAGGCAGCGCGAGATGATGTTCGGCAAGACCCAGTATGAGAAGCGCTGACCGGAGACCGACCATGCTTGCCGCCTTTTACGAGCGCTACGGTGCCGCCCGCGACGTCATCCGCGTCGGCGACCTGCCCGATCCCGCCCCCGGCCCGGGCGAGGTGCTGGTGCGCGTCCATGCGTCCGGCATCAATCCCTCCGACGTCAAGACGCGGATGGGCAGCCGCGGCACGATCCCGGGGCCCGTCGTCGTGCCGCACAATGACGGCGGCGGCGTGATCGAGGCCGCCGGTCCCGGCGTCGATCCGGGCCGCGTGGGCGAGCGGGTATGGCTCTACAACGTCAACCGCAGCCCGGACGGGACGCGGCAGGGTACGGCGGGCACCGCCGCGCAGCGTGTGGCCGTGCCGGCAGTGCAGGCCGTGCCGCTGCCCGAGGGCACGAGCTTCGCCGAAGCGGCCTGCCTGGGCGTGCCGGCGATGACCGCGCATCTGGCGGTGCTGGGCGGCGGCCCGGTGCACGGCCGCACGGTGCTGGTGACCGGCGGGGCGGGCGCGGTGGGCTGGTATGCGATCCAGATCGCGAAATGGGCCGGCGCCTTCGTTCTGGCGACGGTCAGCAGCGAGGCCAAGGCGAAGCGCGCGGCGCAAGCCGGCGCCGATCACGTGATCAACTACCGCACCGAGGACGTGGCCGCCCGCGGCAGGGACCTGACGGGCGGCCACGGCGCCGACCTGATCGTCGAGGTGGAGTTCGGCGGCAATCTCGCCGCCAGCACGGCGGCGCTCGCACCCGGCGGCGTGATCGCGCCCTACGGCTCGGTCGCCCAGCCGAAGCCGGCGCTCGATTTCTTCCCGCTGATGTTCCGCAACGGCACGATCCGCGGCGTCTTCGTCTATGCGATGTCGCCGGAGGCCTTCGCGGCGGCACGGCACGACATCATCGCCATGCTCCGCCACGGTCGTTTGAAGCACCTGATCGCGGAGACCTTCGACCTCGCCGACTGCGTCGCCGCACACGAAGCGGTGGAGAGCGGCCGGTTGATCGGCAATGCGGTGCTGACGATCCCCTAAGCGTCTCCGCGGGCTCCTAAGCGGCCCCGCGGGCGCAGGCGAGACAGGTCGGGATCGACGGATCGAGCGTCAGACGCTTCGGGTCGATCGGTTCGTCGCACGAGACGCAGTAGCCGTAGTCGCCGGCTTCGATCCGCGCCAGCGCGGCTTCGATCCGCATCAGTTCGGCGGCACGGCGGCGGTCGGTGGCGATCGCCATCGCCTGCTGCTGCATGGCATCCATGCGCGACAGGCGGCCCACGCGCTGCTGGTCGAGTTCCACCTCCCTGCGGGACTCGAACGAGCCGGAGGAGAGATCGGAAAGGTCGGCGCGCCGCTGTTCCAATGCGGATCTGAACGTTTTCAATTCGTCCGGGGTCATTCCTCACCTCTTCGTTTCGGCTTCCGGCTCTGGAGATGGGCGCTGCGCGCGACCGCGGCACCCCTTCGTCGGTGACAGTCGGTCGGCCGCCGCGCCGCGTTTGCCCGCCACGCGGATGCTACCTTAAGACTTGCCCGGCGCGGCGGGCGGCGTTACCGTGCCGCCCATGTTGCATTGCAGCAAAACCTTTCTGTCGGCGTGTCCGGCGGGCCTGCCTCCGATGTAGTGCCGCTGCGTCCGTCGTCCGTCCCGCTTCCGGTGGGAAGACTACCGGCATTGTCCGGTGCGAGCCGCATCCACCGGAAGCCCTCTTTTTCCACGAACCGATTCTTCTCGCCCGGCGAGCGCCGGCCGTGCCGCTATTGGAGACCCGTCTTGAACAGCCTCTTTCTGTCCCGCCTGCGGTCGGAATGGTTCGGCAATATCCGCGGCGACGTGCTGGCCGGACTGGTCGTGGCACTCGCCCTCATCCCGGAGGCGATCGCCTTCTCGATCGTCGCTGGCGTCGATCCGCGGGTCGGGCTCTACGCGTCCTTCTCGATCGCGGTGATCATCGCCATCGTCGGAGGACGGCCGGGCATGATCTCGGCGGCGACGGCGGCGACCGCCGTGCTGATGATTACTCTGGTGCGCGACCACGGGCTTCAGTACCTGCTCGCCGCCACCGTGCTCGCCGGGGTGCTCCAGGTCGCGGCGGGCTTCCTGCGCCTCGGCTACGTCATGCGGTTCATCTCGCGCTCGGTGATGACCGGGTTTGTCAACGCGCTGGCGATACTCATCCTGCTTGCGCAGCTGCCCGAACTCACCGGCGTGCCCTGGCTCACCTACGCCATGGTGGCGGCCGGGCTCGCGATCATCTACCTGCTGCCGCGCGTGACCAGGGCGGTCCCGTCGCCGCTCGTCTGCATCGTCGTCCTGACGGCGGCGACAATGATCTTCGGCTTCGATCTCAGGACGGTCGGAGACATGGGCGAACTGCCCTCGACGCTGCCGGTCTTCCTGCTTCCCGACATCCCGCTGAACCTGGAGACGCTGCTCATCATCCTGCCCTACTCGGCCGCCGTGGCGGCGGTGGGACTGCTCGAATCCCTGATGACGGCCTCCATCGTCGACGACCTGACCGACACGCCCAGCGACAAGAACCGCGAGTGCGTCGGCCAGGGCATCGCCAATATCGGGACGGGCTTTGTCGGCGGGATGGCGGGCTGCGCCATGATCGGCCAGTCAATCATCAACGTGAAGTCCGGCGGCCGTGGCCGCCTGTCCTGTTTCAGCGCCGGGGTGTTCCTGCTGTTCATGGTGGTCGTCCTCGGCGAATGGGTGGCGGCGATTCCCATGGCGGCACTCGTCGCCATCATGATCATGGTCGCGATCGGCACGTTCAGCTGGGCGTCCATCGGCAATCTGCGTTCCCACCCGCGCAGTTCCAGCATCGTCATGCTGTCGACGGTGGTCGTCGTCGTCGTCACACACAATCTGGCGATCGGCGTGCTCGTCGGGGTGCTGCTGTCGGGAATCTTCTTCGCCTGGAAGATCTCGCAGATATTCCGGGTGACCTCGACCCTCACCGAGGACGGGACGCACCGCACCTATGTCGTCGAGGGACAGCTTTTCTTCGCGTCGGCCGACAACTTCACGGCCGCCTTCGATTTCAAGGAGGCGCTGGAGAAGGTCACCATCGACGTCGGCCGTGCGCATATCTGGGACATCTCCAGTGTCGCCGCGCTCGACATGGCGGTGCTGAAATTCCGCCGCGAGGGCGCGGAAGTCGCTATCGTCGGAATGAACCGGGCCAGCGAGACCATCGTCGACCGGCTCGGCATACACGACAAGCCCGGGGCGCTCGACCGCCTCATGGGGCACTGAGGAGAACGCGCCCATGACCCGCCTGATCGCCCTGATCGACGGATCGGTCTATGCGCCGAGCGTCTGCGACCACGCCGCCTGGGCCGCCGGCCGCACCGCCGCTACGGTCGAACTGCTGCATGTGCTCGGCCGCCGCGACGTGCCCGGGGCCCCGGCGGACTTCAGCGGCAGCCTCAGCGCCGATGCACGCGATACCCTCCTGACGGAACTCGCCGAACTGGATGCCCAGCGCTCGCGCCTGGCGCAGCGGCGGGGCCGCATGATGCTCGACGACGCCAAGGCGCGCCTGCACGCGGCCGGCGCCGACGATGTCGCCACGCGGCTCAGGCATGGCGACCTGCTGGAGGCTGTCCAGGAGTTCGAGCCGACGGCCGACCTCGTCGTCATCGGCAAGCGCGGCGAGGCGGCCGACTTCGCCAAGCTGCATCTCGGCTCCAACCTGGAACGCGTCGTCCGTGCCTGCCGCAAGCCGGTGCTGGTGGCCTCGCGGGCCTTCAAGCCGATCGAGCGCTTCCTGATCGCCTTCGACGGCGGTCCCAGCGTCATGCGCGCCATCGAGCACATCGCGCGTGGCACGCTCTTCCGCGGACTGGAGTGTCGTGTGCTCGCGGTCGGGGCGGAGAACGCCGAGATGCGGCGCAACCTCGACCGCGCCGGCGACCTGCTGCGCGGCGCCGGCTACACGGTAACGACCGACCTCAGGCCGGGGCAGCCGGATGCCGTGATCGCCGAAACGGTGGAGGTCGAGCGCATCGGCCTGCTGGTCATGGGTGCCTACGGACATTCGCGCATCCGGAGCTTCATCATCGGCAGCACGACCACGGAGATGATCCGCTCCTGCCTGATCCCCGTCCTGCTCTTCCGCTGACGCGGCGCCGCCGCCGGCCGCTTTTCCTGCTCAGGCGTCTGGATGGGTCGGCCGCCACACGGTCGGCCAGGGTTCGCCCATATCCTCCAGATAGACGTGCAGGGCGGCCGCGGTCACGCGGATCGTCCCGCCGCCCGCGAACTCCAGATGGATCGCCTCACCCTGACGCTGCAGGCCGAGAAGGCAGAGCGGCTCCTTCGTGCGGCTGCGGTCGATGCCGCGCAGCTGCACGCCGGTGACCTCGTGGACCGACAGGATGCCGTGGATCCGCGCATGCACCGCGTCGCCGTCGGCGCGCCGTTCCGGCGGCGCCTCCCACATGAACCGGTTGACCACCATCGCGAAGCGGCCCGCGGACGGCTCGTAGAGCATGTCGCCGAGCGGGACGAGTGCGTCCTGAAGACAGGCGGACAGGATCTGCAGGTCCTCGTCGTCCTGCGCCCGCAGCTTCAGCCGCCGCGACGGGGACGGTGCTTCAGACATCGCCGACCCGCTCGATGACCGCGCCGCAGGCGGCCAGCTTCGCTTCCAGCCGTTCGTAGCCGCGGTCGAGATGGTAGATGCGGGCGACCACCGTCTCCCCCTCGGCGGCGAGGCCGGCGAGGACGAGCGACACCGAAGCGCGCAGGTCGGTCGCCATCACCGGCGCCCCCTTCAGCGCGCGCACGCCGCGCACCATCGCCGAGGCGCCGTGGACGTTGATGTTCGCACCCATGCGCCGCAGTTCGGGCACGTGCATGAAGCGGTTCTCGAAGATCGTCTCGGTGATCATCGCCGCCCCGTCGGCGACCGTCATCAGGACCATCATCTGGGCCTGCAGGTCGGTCGGGAAGCCCGGGAAAGGTTCCGTCATCACGTCGACGCCGTTCAGGTGGCCGTTCGGCCGCCACACGCGGATGCCGCCGGCCGTGGGCTCGGCCGCCACGCCCGCCTCGGCGAGCACGGGAAAGACCGCCGGCAGCAGCTCGACGTCGCCGCCGATCAGTTCCACGTCGCCGCCGGTGATCGCCGTCGCCATGGCATAGGTGCCGGCCTCGATCCGGTCGGGCAGCACGCGATGGCGTGCCCCGTGCAGGGCCGGTCTGCCGTGCACCACCAGCCGCTCGGTGCCGATCCCCTCGATCTCGGAACCCATGGCGACGAGGCAGCGGGCGAGGTCGGCGATCTCGGGCTCCCGCGCCGCGTTCACGAGTACGCTGGTGCCGTCGGCGAGGGCGGCTGCCATCATCAGGTTCTCGGTCGCGCCGACCGAGACCTTCGGAAAGACGAAACGCCCGCCCCTCAGGCCGTTCGGCGCGCGTGCCGCGATATAGCCCTGCGACAGGTCGATCTCGGCGCCCAGCGCGGCGAGGCCGGCCAGGTGCAGGTCGACCGGACGGTCGCCGATCGCACAGCCGCCGGGCAGCGACACGCGGGCCTCGCCGAACCGCGCGACCAGGGGGCCCAGCACCAGCACGGAGGCGCGCATCTTGCGCACCAGGTCGTAGGGTGCCGTGGTGCTGCCGATACGCGCCGCGTCCAGGTGCAGGGTCTGCTCGCCGGTCGCCAACGGGTCGCCTTCCGCCGCGACGCCCACGCCGTGCTGGGCCAGCAGGCGCTTCATCGTGTCGATGTCGGCCAGACGGGGCACGTTCTCGAGGACGAGCGTCTCCTCGGAGAGGAGGCAGGCCGCCATCAGCGGCAGGGCGGCGTTCTTCGCTCCGCCGATCGGGATGCGGCCGCGGAGGGGCGTGCCGCCCTGGATGCGCATGCGGTCCATTGGAACCTCAGAGTCTCGGCAGGGTAACGCCGCGCTGGCCCATATACTTGCCGGCGCGGTCGGCGTAGGAGACCTCGCAGGGCTCGTCCGCCTTCAGGAACAGGAACTGGCAGGCGCCTTCGTTGGCGTAGATCTTCGCCGGGAGGGGCGTCGTGTTGGAGAATTCCAGGGTAACGTGCCCCTCCCACTCGGGTTCCAGCGGCGTCACGTTCACGATGATGCCGCAGCGCGCATAGGTCGACTTGCCGAGGCAGATGACCATCACGTCGCGCGGGATGCGGAAATACTCCACCGTGCTGGCCAGGGCGAAGCTGTTCGGGGGGATGATGCAGACGTCCGTCTCGCGCTCGACGAAACTCTTGTCGGAGAAGTTCTTCGGGTCGACGACCGCCGTGTCGATGTTGGTAAAGATGCGGAACTCGCGCGACACCCGTGCGTCGTAGCCGTAGGAGGACACGCCGTAGGAGATCATGCCCTCCCGGCGCTGGCGGTCCTCGAAGGGGTCGATCATCTGGTGCGTGACCGCCATTTCGCGGATCCATCGGTCGGGCATGATCGACATGGCAGCCCCGTCGGGTGTCGGAAGTGAGACGCGCTCGCGGCTTCTTAGAGGAGCCCCGGGCGCGGCTCAATAGCGGCGATCCGGCCGCCTTCCGGCCGGATCGCGGCTACCGTCGGGATGGGCGTCAGCTCGTCGGCGGCGCCTCCGATCCCGCGGGCTTCGGCGGGTGCGAGTATTGTGGGGCCGGCGGCGGTGCCGACAGCGGTACCAGCGTCATATTGACGGGGCTGGTGTACTTGTTGTCGGCGCCCGACGCCGAGTCGATCGCCCAGCCGATGCCGCCGCCCAAAATGATGTTGCCCACCGTGGCGCCGGCGACGTCCGACTTGTTGAAGTAGGTCGCTATATTACCGAGGAGCAGGCGGCGAGGGGTAGCGACAGAAGCCCGAATACCGCGAGGAGCGAACGCGACACCGTCATTCCGGATGGCCTCCTTCGGCCGATAAGGCACGCCGTTGAGCCGACGTGCCGGAGCGCGACCACTATCCCGCTGGCCCGCGGGACGGCAACGGAGTGTGCGTCGACCAGTCGATTTTCCCGGCATGCGTGTCTTTTTCGTCCACAGTCGCCCGCCGCGCGCGTCGCTGGGCGGCGCCTGGCAGGCGGTGCACCTTCCTCGGCGCGCTCGCGGCGGCTATAACATCTGCGGACATCAGCGGGCGATACCATGAGCGTCAGCGTCACCCATCTCGACCATCTCGTCCTCACGGTGCGCGACATCGACCGCACTTGCGCCTTCTACGAGAAGGTGCTCGGGATGGAACGGCGGACATTCGGCGCGGGGCGCGTCGCCCTGCATTTCGGGCGCCAGAAGCTGAACCTGCACGCCGCCGACAATCCGGTCGACCCGAACGTGCGGCACGCCACGCCCGGCTCCGCGGACCTCTGCTTCATCACCGCGACGCCGATCCGCCAGGTGGTGGCGCATCTCGACGCGCTCGGCGTGCCGGTCATCACGGGGCCGGGCGAGCGGTCCGGGGCGCGGGGCAGGCTGATGTCGGTCTACGTCTACGACCCGGACGAGAACCTGATCGAGATCGCCAACGACCTGTCTGCGGACGAGGCGCCGCGGGGCGGCTGACGCGAACCGGGAATCATGATGGGAAAGACATTCCTGGCGATCGCCGGCGGAGCCCGTCCATCCGCACCTCGCCATGCCGGCCGGCCTGTCGGAACGCGCGGCGGCCCGCTGGCCGGACTTCGTGTCGGGCGAACTGTCGAAGGCGTTCGCCTCCAGCCCGTCGACCGGCAGCTTCGGCTGGGCGACCGGCCGCCGGTCG
>JBKBLL010000063.1:0-15928 GCA_046296375.1 Alphaproteobacteria bacterium
AGCCCGCGCTGACGGCCAGCCTCGCCGCGCCGGTTCTGGCTGCCTCTGCCCGGCCCCTGCCCTCTCCGCGCCGCGCAACCGCCAGCGCCAGCACGGCCGCCGGCACCACCTTGACGAACGGCCCCAGCGGATCGAGCCAGAGATCCGGCCGCACGATCGTGCCCCCCAGCAGATAGGCCGCACTGACGGCGATCATGCCCTGCAGCGCCATCGGCGCGGTGCGCCGGAAGCAGACCATCGCGGCGAGCGCGATGTCGATCGCGGCACCGCCCGCGACGGCGGCGACCGCTGCGGACCCGCTCCAGCCGGCCTGAGTCAGCACCCCCGCCGCGGCGTCCCAGCGCACGAGGCCCACGACGCCCGATGCGAGCCAGAACGCCGCGAGTACGACCAAAAGCAGCGGCTTCAGGAAATAGAGCTTGGCGAACCACCGCTCCTGTACCCCGGCCGGCCAGGCTTCCAGCGTCTGCGCGAAGGATTTCGGCCGCACGCCGAGCATCGCCTCGCATGCGCCGGCCTCGCCCTCGACACCGGCACGCAGCTGCGCCATCGCCGTGCTGCGCAGCGGACTGCGCCAGCCGAACCACGCCGCCAGATCGCCCGCCGCGGCCGGCACGCGGGCCAGGGCCGGCGGCAGCGACACGAGGTGTGCCGGCGGCAGTCCCAGCCAGGCGCGCAGCGCCACGAGCAGATCGCCGAGACGCGTCCGCTCGGCCGCGACGATGTCGACCGTGACCCGCGCCGGCGCGGCCGGGTCGACGGCACGCACGGCCGCCGCGGCGACGTCGTCGACCGCGACCGTCTGAACGACCCTGTCGGCGTAGGCGGCCGGCACGATCCAGGGAAACGCCGCCAGACCGCGCAGCAGTGCGGTGCCGCCATAGGCGGTGGGCGCGAACACCAGGCCGGGGCGCAGCACGACCCAATCGAGGTCGAGCCCGGCAAGTGCCGCCTCGGCCTCGTGCTTCGTTGCGAAGAAGGCGGTGCCCGCCGCCGGGCCGACGCCCGCGGCGGAAACCTGCACGATCCGCCGCACGCCCGTGGCTGCACAGGCGTGGAAGATGGCGACCGCGGCGTCCACCTGCACGGCCCGCAGATCGTCGCGCGGACCGTCCTGCAGCACGCCCGCGCAGTTCACGACCGCGTCGATCCCCGCCAGATGTGCCGTCCAGTCGCCCGGCGCGCGCAGCCGCGCCAGGTCCGCCGCGATCCAGCGCGCATAGGGGAAAGCCCGCGCCGCCGCCTCGACCGTCCGCCCGATGGCCACGACCTCGTGCCCGGCACCGCGCAGTGCGGCCAGCACGTGGGAGCCGATCAGGCCATAGGCACCGACGACGAGAACGCGCATGCGACCACCGCTCCGCGGAACCGGCGGGAAGGGTTAGCACATGGCGCGAGCGGCAGCGGCAGCAATCGCCGCCCGCCGGACGCCTACTGCGTCGCCTCGAAGGTCAGCGCGTGACTGTAGCGGCGTGTCCGAGGCGCCTCGCAACGAGCCTGAAGCTCACCGCCCTCGGCATCGGTGCCATGGCGGCGATCGTCTGGCTGTTCGTACCGTGAGACCTGGGGCGCTCACCGCGCCGGCGTGCCATCCGGCAACGTGCAGTCGCCCGGCCCCAGGGCGCGCTGCATTATGACCGAATCGACCCACCGGCCGTGCTTGAAGCCGACCGCGCGGAGCAGGCCGCAATAGGCGAAACCCTGGGAGGCGTGGAGCGCGATGGAGCCCGCATTGCCGCTGTCGCCGATGACCGCGATCATCTGGCGCGCGCCCGTCGCGGCGCACTGCGCGACGAGGTCGGCCAGCAGCGCGCGCCCCACCCCCTGCCCCGCCTTGCCGGGCGCGACGTAGACGGAGTTCTCCACAGTGTAGCGATAGGCGGGACGCGGCCGGTAGCTGCCGGCATAGGCATATCCCGCGATCGCGCCGTCCAGTTCCGCCACCAGATAGGGCAAGCCCCGGCCGAGGATGTCGGCGCGGCGGCGGAGCATCTCGTCGACGTCCGGCGGCACCTCTTCGAACGAGCCCAGCCCGTGCAGGACGTGATGCGCGTAGATGACCTGTATCGTAGACATATCCTCGTCGCGGGACGGGCGGACGGCTGGCTGCATGGACCCCTCTATGGCGGAACGGCTGCGTGAAGACCGCCGACTATCCGCCCGCCGGGCCGGAGTCGGCAAGATCGCCGTCGGGGGGTGCGTCAGCGGGCCGCCGGATCGCGCAGGAGCGCCAGGCCGATCGCGCCGAGCAGCCCCGCGAGGCCGAGCGAACCGAAGGCCAGGGCCCAGCCCAGGATGCGATCGCTGCCTGCGACGTCGAGGACAAGGCCGAACACGGTCGGCCCCAGCATGGCGCCGATGAAGCCGAAAAAGCCGTAGACCGCCATCGTCGCGCCGCGCAGTTCGGGCGGCGACGCGGCCAGGGCGCCCGCATTCAGCACGCCGTTGTCCATCGTCATCGTCACGCTGTGCAGTGCGACCAGCAGAAAGACGATCGCGAACGGCCAGATCGGCGAAACGCCGGCCAGGAGTGCCGCGAAGAGCGACAGGACGACCACGACGAGGGCGACCGGCCGGCGGCCGAACCGCTCGCCCAGCGTGCCGCCGAGATAGCCGCCGAGCGACCCCGCAAGGACGATCGCGGCCATCAGCATCGGCGCCGAAAGGCCGAGCGGCAGGCCCGGAATCCCCTGCAGGCTCATCGCGAAGACCAGGAACGCGACGGTCCAGGCGCGTGCGCCGTAATTCTCGAAATTGTGCCCCATGTTCGCGAGGACGTAGGCGAGCGCCGGCCGGTTGCGCACCACCGGGCGCAGGTTCAGGAAGGGCGGGCGCGGGCCGACCGCGACCGGCCTGCGCGCCGGCGGGACGACGGCCAGCACGACCAGGACCGCGACGACGCAGCCGACGGCCCCGATCGCATAGGCCGTGCTCCAGCCGAACGGGCCCAGCACGAGGCCCGCCATAAAGAACGACGTGGCGCCGCCGAGGCCGGTGCCGGCGCTGTAGAGGGTCACGCCGCGCGCCTGGGCCGGGCCGGTCAGATGCTCCGACAGCAGGCGCAGGCCCGGGATGTAGGTGCCGGCGAAGCCGATGCCCGACAGGCCGCGGAAGAACATCGCGCTCCACAACCCTTCGGCGAACAGGGCGAAGCCGAGATGCCCGATCCCCATGACCACCATGGAACCCAGCCAGATGCGCCGCGCGTCGAACCGATCGGTCAACGTGACCAGAACCGGGATGCCGAGCAGGTTTCCGAACGAGAACACGCCGCCGAGCCAGCCGGCCTCGGTGTTGCTCATCCCCCATTCGGCGATGAAGCCCGGCACGTTGGCGGAGTAGACGGCGAAGGCCAGCATGCCCAGGACCTGTGCGGCGCACATCGCAGCCGTGAGCGCGCCGGCGCTGGGCGGCCGATCCGCGGCGATTGACGACAAGTCCGCTGGTCCCCTAGGCTTGCCTGCGATGGCGCGACAGACGCCGATAAGTGCGTGACGTGCCACTTCTAAATGACGCGCCGGCGCTTCGCCAGCGTGTCCCGTCAAGGACAGGGAGGTTCGATGTACAAGCCCAAGACGGCCCTTGCGGCCATCGTTTCCGTCGCGGCGCTGGCGGTCGGCAGTGCCGCCGCCTCTGAGGTCAAGCTACCCAGTACCGTCGCCTGGACCGCCTACGACGTCGGCACCACCGGCTACAACCAGGCCGTGGGTATCGGCAGCGTCATCAAGAATCGGGTCGGCGCCAGCCTGCGGGTCCTGCCCGGCAAGAACGACGTGTCCCGCATGGCGCCGCTGCGCGAGGGCAAGGTCCAGTTCTCGGCGACCGGTTCCGACAGCGTCTACGCCCAGGAGGCGATGTACATCTTCGGCTACCGCGACTGGGGGCCGATGAACGTCCGGCTGATCATCCTCAACGTCTCCGACGCGGCATCGACCAGCCTCGCCACCGCCAAGGACGCCAACATCAAGACCCTCTACGACCTGAAGGGCAAGCGAGTCGCGTGGGGGAAGGGCGCGCCGGCCCTCAACAAGGCCGTCGAATCCTACCTCGCCTTCGGCAATCTCACCTGGGACGACGTGACCAAGGTCGAGGTCGGCGGCTACGGCGCCTCCATCAACGCGCTGATCGAGGGGCAACTCGACGCATTGAACGGCGCCACCAATTCGCCGCCCATGCTGCGTATCGAGGCGAGCCCGCGCGGACTGCACTTCCCGCCCGTGCCGCACGACGACGAAGAGGGCTGGAAGCGGCTCAACTCGGTCGTTCCCTGGTTCTTCAAGCACAAGGCGACGCTGGGCGCCACGATTCCGGCCGAGGGCCAGGAGATGGCCAATACCGCCTATCCGATCCTGGTCACGACGAGCAACCAGCCGGAGGATCTCGCCTACAACATGACCAAGGCGATGGTCGAATACTTCGACGAGTACAAAGACGCATCGCCCGGCGCGAATGGCTGGGCGGTCGATCGACAGG
Source organism: Alphaproteobacteria bacterium (assembly GCA_046296375.1). Lineage (GTDB taxonomy): Bacteria > Pseudomonadota > Alphaproteobacteria > JAJUGE01 > JAJUGE01 > Constrictibacter. The sequence continues at coordinate 4,474 of JBKBLL010000063.1, forward strand.
TCTTCGGACAGGTCTTCCTGCCCTATCACGACGGCGCGTTGCGCTTCTACAAGGAAGCCGGCATCTGGAAGCCGGAATATCAGGAAGTCCACGAGCGCAATCTGAAGCGGCAGGAGGTCGTGGCGCAGGCCTGGAAGGAGCACAACGAGGCACACAAGGACTCCAACGACGCCACCTTCAACCAGGAATGGATGAAGACGCGCGCCGAGGCCTTCCACGCGGCCGGCCTGATCCCCATCATGGACAGCTGGGACTACTGACCGCTCCGGTTCCTCGTCGAACGAAAGGGCTCCGGTTCGCACCGGAGCCCTTTCTCATTTTACGATCCCCGCCGCTGTCGCAATGCGGGCGGAGACGGTCCGCCCGGGGTCAGCGGCGCCCGGAGCTGCCCAGACAGGCGAGCAGGCAACCGACCACCATACCGGCGGCGAAGGCGCCGCCGACACTGCTCAGCGGATGCTCGCGGATATGGCTCTGGGTATCCCGTGCCACCTCGGCGCCATAGCTTCGCAACTGCTTTGCCATGCGATCGAGCTGTTCCTGGGTCTCCCGCTGCAGGTCGTTCATCTGGCGGCGAAGATCGTCCGCCTTGTTTTCGGCGGCATCCGCTGCCTTGTCGGCGAACTCGGACGACTTATCGGCGGCGTTGGCCATCATGCGCTCCACACTGTGTTGGTCGCACGTCAAACGACGATCCCCTGGCTCCGGTTCCGCGGCGCGCCCATCGTCCCGGTCAGCGCGGCGGGCGCCAGGCCCCCGGGACGTTGCCGACCATGAAACCGGTCACGCCCCCGTCACCGCCACCGGTCGGGAGGATGATGCGGCTCCATCGCGTAGCGGCGACATGGCGTGGCGAACCGCTGACGGTGTAGACCGGTGCCACCCGCCGGATGACGGCCCGATACACGGCGGCATAGAACAGCCCGGTGAAGGACTTCGCCGCCATCTCCGACAGGCGCCGGCCGGTCCAGTCGAAGCCGGTGCGCTCGGCGATGGTCGTCCCGTAGAGCCGATAGCGAAAATCCGCACCGCCGTCGAGCACATCCAGCAGCATGATCACCCCGAGCGCCGGACGCAGCGCGAGCGGATCGATCGCCGCCCGCGGCAGCAGGCCCGACGGGCCCTTGTGCGTGTGCCAGAACTCGAGCAGGAAGCGAAGTTCCGGTTCGGGGACATCGCTGCCGTCGGGCGACCAGACGACGGTCGACGCCGCCTCACCGTGGGCGGCGAAGAATGCGGCGATGCCCGCACGGTTTGCCGCGAGGACGTCCTCCGTCAGCGTGTCGAGGACATCGGTCATTAGCTGCAACCAGAAGATTGCCGTACGGAATGCGCCGGCGGCCACGCCGCACGACCGCAAGCCGCGGCCGGCAGCGCAGTCAACGCCAATCGCTGCGGCATGTCCAGGATCGGGGCGGGATCCGTCACCACGTCATCGAATTGGGTATTTCGCGCCGCCCCGTCGTAGCGACCGACCGCTGCAGCTGTCCCGCGAGGACCCACTTCTGCGCGGGCATGAAGCGTGGCGCCAGGAAGCGGTACGTCTCGCGCAGGAGTGCGACATTGGTGTCGCTGGGCTTGCCGTCGCACCGCTCCCAGCGATCGAGCTGCTCGCGCCACGCGACCATGCGGCAATAGAGATCGTCGCGCTTGGCGCGGATATAGGCCTCCTGCGCCCTGGGGTTCTTAAGCATCCCGACGACCTCGCCGGTCTGGGCGTCGATCTGCTCGAACTGGTGGCGCAGCCGCTTCACCGCCACCGTCATCAGACGGCGGACCGCGTCCGCGATCTCCAGGACGCTGCGTTCGCTGGCGAAGCGCCGGCGCAGCAGGTCGATCTTGTCCTGCATGGCCAGCACGCCGACGAACTTCTCGCGCAGCGCCTCGATATAAGCGAGTTCGGCAGCCAGCATGCGCAGGGTGGACTTCACTTCCTCGTCCGCCATGGCCAGCCGCGCCGCCGCCGCCCCCGTCGCCCGCTCCGCCTTGGCAAGCATCGCCGGATCGTCGGCGATCTGGGTCAGCGCGTCGGCGTCCGTGATGGCCGCCTCGTCGCCCGACGACCATGTCACGAGCTGGACCGTAAGTCGCCCGAGGGCGCGCTCGTGATGGCGCGGCTCGATCTCCCACGACGCCTCGCCGCTCAGCACTTCCGTCGGCAGACGGTCGCCGATCCGAAGGACCGACACGAAGCGGAGCCCCGCCGCGACAGCTTCCAGCATGGCGGCGTCCGGCGAGCCGTCGGCGAGATGCAGTTCCCGCCGGATCCCGGAAAAGGACAGGGCCGCATCGCCCTCGCCGAAGCGGATCATGAAGGCCGGCGCGTGCGTGTGCTCCGAGATGCGGAAGTGCCCCTCGCCCACAGCCGCGAAGAAGGGGTGCTCGAACGCGACGATCTCGCGGTGGTCCGCCGCGCCGCCATCGTCCCGTTCGCCGCCCGTCATGAAGCCTCGTGGTTCGCGATCCGCCGTAACCCGTGGCGACCATAGTCGGCGGCGAACCTTTCGATCGCGTTAGCGCGCCCGCCGCGGTGCCTCAGTCGACGTCGACATAGCCGTCCGTCGGCGCACCCGTGTCGCGTCCGCCCGGGGCCGGCGCCCGATCGCGGTTCGGATGATCGCGATAGATCGACGGCATCAGCGCTTGCAGTTCGATGAACTGGTCCGCCTGGCGCCGCAGTTCGTCGGCGATCATCGGCGGCTGGGTCCGAATGGTGCTGATCACGGAGACGCGCACGCCGCGCCGCTGCAGCGCTTCGACCAGACGCCGGAAATCGCCATCGCCCGAGAACAGATAGATATGGTCGAGATGCTCCGACATCTCCATCGCGTCCACCGCGATCTCGATGTCCATGTTGCCCTTGATCTTGCGTCGCCCGGCGGCGTCCGTGAACTCCTTGGTGGGCTTCGTCACCATGGTGTAGCCGTTGTAGTCGAGCCAGTCGACCAGCGGCCGGATCGGCGAATATTCCTGATCCTCGATCAGCGCGGTGTAGTAGAATGCCCGCACCATGCGGCCGCGCTGGGCGAACACCTCCAGGAGCCGCTTGTAATCGATGTCGAAACCCAGGCTGCGCGCCGCGGAATAGAGGTTGGCGCCATCGATGAACAACGCGATCCGCTCGTCCTCATATGAAAACATGCAAGTCACTCGTCTGAAATGAGTTGGAAAAACGTCACTGACCGGACCGCTGCCGGCGCCGCTACGAAGCCGATCCCGGCGACCTACTTAGGAGGGGACGGCCAGAGCGGCAAGCGCGGTGCATCGGCGGCGGGCGCACCATGAAGGCACGCCCTGCGATGATCCTGATAGGGCTCGGCGCCAATCTGCCGACGCCCGGCTATGCGGGCCCACGCGAGACGCTGGAGGCTGCGCTCGCGCGGCTGGCGGAGGCCGGCGTCCTCATCGAGGCCGTGTCGCCCTGGTACCGGACCGCGCCGGTCCCCGCCTCCGATCAGCCCGACTACGTGAACGCCGTCGCGGCCGTTGCGACGGATCTGGGGCCGCGGCGACTCCTGGCGCTCCTGCACGCGGTCGAAGCGGCATTCGGGCGCCGCCGCGGGGTGCGCAACGCGCCGCGCGGCATCGATCTCGACCTCCTCGTGCACGGCGACCTCGTCGTGGACACGCCCACGCTCGCGGTGCCGCATCCGCGCCTGGCGCAGCGCGCCTTCGTGCTGATGCCGCTCGCCGACCTTCTGGCCCGGCTGGGCGCCGACTGGCGACATCCGGCGAGTGGCGCCGACATCGCCACGCTGCTGGCCGGCCTACCCTGCGATCAGCGGGCGGAACGGCTGGCCGGCTGAGTCCGCCTCCGGCGCGATTCGTTGCGGGTAGGGCGGCCGCCACCTATATTCCCGCAGTCCTTCCCCTGAACCGATGAGCAAGCCATGGCGCGCGTCACCGTCGAGGACTGCGTCCTCAGAGTCCCGAACAGGTTCGAACTCGTCATGCTCGCCGCGCAGCGCGCGCGCGACGTCTCGTCGGGTGCGGAACTGACCATCGACCGGGACCGCGACAAGAACCCGGTCGTTGCGTTGCGCGAGATCGCCGAGGAGACGGTCGCCCTCGACGAGCTTCAGGAGGCGCTGGTCAAGGCGCAGCAGAAGCATGTGGAGGCGGAGAGCATCGAGGACATCGAGGCGGAGAGCTTCGAACTGGAGAGCTTCACCCCCGAGCTGGCGATGCAGCCGCTGGCCGCGGCCAACGACGCCGAGGGCGAGGGTGAGGACGACGACCTGGAGGCGCTCGCCCGCGAGCTGGCCGCCGAAGTCGGCGACTTCCAGCGGCGGGAGGACGATTGAGCCCCGTCCGGCCCGAGCAGGCCGGAGCGCGCCGATCTCCGCAACGGTGAGTCGCCCGCGAGACGCATGATCCGCCAGTACGAGCTCGTCGAGAGAGTAAAGGCCTACGATCCTCAGGCGGACGAGGATCTCCTCAACCGCGCCTACGTCTACGCGATGAAGATGCACGGCTCGCAGCGCCGCGAGTCGGGGGCACCCTATTTCTCGCATCCGCTGGAGGTCGCAGGGCTGCTGACGCAGATGCGGCTCGACACGGCCTCCATCGTAACGGCCCTGCTGCACGATGTCGTGGAGGACACGGAGGCGACCCTCGCCGACATCGAGCAGCGCTTCGGTGCCGAGATCGCCCGGCTGGTCGATGGCGTGACCAAACTGTCCCGGCTGGAGCTTCAGTCCGACCAGACCAAGCAGGCGGAGAACTTCCAGAAGCTCGTCGTCGCGATGTCCGAGGACATTCGCGTCCTGCTGGTGAAGCTGGCCGACCGGCTGCACAACATGCGCACCCTTTCGCACGTCGCGAACGCGGCGCGGCGGCGCCGGACGGCGGTCGAGACGATGGAGATCTACGCCCCGCTCGCCGAGCGCATCGGCATGCAGGAGTGGAAGGACGAACTCGAAGACCTCGCCTTCGCCGAGATCAACGCCGAGGCGCGCGAGTCGATCACCAAGCGACTGGAGTTCCTCCGCCGCGAGGGACAGGACGTCGTCGGCCGCATCATCGACGAACTCTCCCATACGCTGGCGGAGGGCGGGCTGGCGGCGACCGTGTCCGGCCGGGAGAAACGGCCGCGATCGATCTGGCAGAAGATGCAGCGCAAGGACGTCGCGTTCGAGCAGCTCGCCGACATCATGGCCTTCCGGGTCATCGTGGACACGGTCGAGCAGTGCTACACCGCACTCGGCATCATCCATGGCGCCTACCGGGTCGTTCCCGGCCGCTTCAAGGACTACATCTCGACGCCCAAGCCCAACGGCTATCGCTCGCTCCACACCGGCGTCATCGGCCCGCAGAGCCAGCGGATCGAGGTGCAGGTCCGCACGCGCGAGATGCACGAGGTGGCCGAGATCGGCGTCGCCGCGCACTGGCGGTACAAGCAGGGCGACCCGCGCACCGACGGGCGGCAGTACCGATGGATGCGCGACTTCCTCGAGATCCTCGAGCACGCGGCCGGGCCGGAAGATTTCCTCGAGCACACCAAGCTCGAGATGTTCCAGGATCAGGTGTTCTGCTTCACGCCGAAGGGCGACCTGATAGCACTGCCCCAGGGGGCGACACCGGTCGACTTCGCCTATGCCGTCCACTCCGCAGTGGGCGATCACTGCACCAGCGCCAAGATCAACGGCCGGATCGTGCCGCTGCGCAGCCAACTGCGGAACGGCGACCAAGTCGAGATCATCACCTCGCGCGCCAAGAGCCCCTCGCCCGAATGGGAACGCTTCGTCGTCTCCGGCAAGGCCAAGGCGCGCATCCGACGGGTCGTACGCCAGCAGCAGCGAGGCCAGTATCTGGACCTCGGCCGGGCCATCGTCCAGCGCACCCTGCGCGCGGAGGGGCTGGAGCCGAGCGAACGCGCCCTGGAGCCCGCCCTCAAGGCGCTGGGCGCCAAGACCCTGGAAGACCTCTACGTCGCCGTGGGCGAGGGGCACCATACCGGGCGTGACGTCCTGAACGCGGTCCAGCCGCCCCCGCCACCGGCGAGCGACAAGGTCGTGCCGCTCGCCCGCGCGCGCAGCGAGCGCCGCGGCAAGGAACAGCCGATCCTCATCCGCGGCCTGATCCCGGGCATGGCGCTGCACTTCGCCCGCTGCTGCCATCCGCTTCCCGGCGACCGCATCGTCGGGATCGTTACCACGGGCAAAGGTGTTACCATTCACACGGCGGAATGCGAAACGCTGGTGAGCTTCGCCCATACGCCCGAACGCTGGCTCGAGGTCGACTGGGACGACCGGGCGGCCGGTGGCGAGGGTGCGCTCACCGGGCGCGTGCATCTGATCGTGGCGAACGCTCCGGGCAATCTCGGATCGCTCTCGACCTTGATCGCGCAGAACCACGGCAACATCACCAACCTGAAATTTACGAACAGGAGTAGAGACTTCTTCGAGATGCTGGTGGACATCGAGGTCGGCGACGTGAAGCATTTGACGAATATCATCGCGGCCCTGCGCACTCACCCCTCGATCTCCTCGGTCGAACGGGCGCGCGGCTGAGCGGAAGGCCGAACGGTCATGCTGGGACGGCGAAGCAAGCGCGGTGGAACGGCCAAGATACGGCAGTGGCTCTGGCCCTCGGGCGGGGTGAGCCGCAGCGGTCGCTATCTGATGCACCGGCTCGGCCGGATGAAGGCCACACCCTACAGCCTCGCCGCGGGGTTCGCCTGCGGCGCAGCCGCCTCGTTCACGCCGCTGGTCGGCTTCCACTTCCTCGCCGCTGCGCTCCTTGCCGTCTGCACCCGCGCCAGCATGGTGGCGAGCGCGGTCGGAACCGTGGTCGGCAACCCCTGGACGTTCCCGATCATCTGGTACACCACCTACGAAACCGGGCGGTTTCTCGGCTTCGGGGGGCTCGTCCAGGGCGATCGCATCAACTTCGTCGGCCGCTTCGGCGCCGCCCTGGATGCGTTGTGGGAGTTCGACTTGGGCGGCGTCGCGCACGCCGCAGGCCCCATTCTCGTGCCGATGCTCGCCGGTGGTGCCGTTCTCGGCAGCATCGTCTGGGTCATCTTCTTTATGTTGCTCTACCCGCTCCTCACCGCATACAAGCGGGCGCGTGAACTGCGCCTGCAGAGCGGTCGCGCGCGGCGCTCTGCCGCCCTCGGCGCCGGCATGGAAGGCTGAGGACGGCATGCGGCATCTGCGACTGGGGGTGAACATCGACCATGTGGCGACGGTGCGCAACGCGCGCGGCGGGTCCCATCCCGATCCGGTGCGCGCGGCGGCGATGGCGGCGGCGGCCGGTGCGGACGGCATCACGGCGCATCTGCGCGAAGACCGGCGGCACATCCGCGACGGCGATATCGAACGCCTCGTCAAGGAGATCGGCCTGCCGCTCAACTTCGAGATGGCGGCGACGGAGGAGATGGTCGCCATCGCCCTCGCCCACCGGCCGCATGCCTGCTGCATCGTCCCGGAACGGCGCGAGGAACTGACCACCGAGGGCGGCCTCGACGCGGTCGGCCAGCACAATCGCCTGAAGCCGATCGTCACCCGGCTGGGCGACGCCGGCTGCCGCGTCTCGCTGTTCGTCGAGGCCGACCCCGACCAGCTCGAGGCGGCGGTCTCGCTCGGCGCGCCGGTGGTCGAACTGCATGCCGGTGCCTATTGCGAGGCGGAGGGCGAGGCGCGCGACGCGCATCTGCAGCGCATCAGGGCCGCAGCCGCACGCTGCGCCGAACTCGGCCTCGAATGCCATGTGGGCCACGGCCTCGACTACGAGACCGTCGGGCCGGTCGCAGCGATTCCCAATGTCATAGAACTCAATATCGGGCATTTCCTGATCGGCGAGGCGATCTTCGTCGGCCTGGAAACCGCGATCCGCCGCATGCGCGCGGCGATGGACGCCGCGATCGCCGCGCAAACGCAGCCGGGGACCGGTGCGTGATCATCGGCATCGGCAGCGACCTCACCGACATCCGCCGCATCCAGAAGACGCTCGATCGCTTCGGCGCACGGTTCGTCGAGCGCTGCTTCACCGAGCTCGAGCAGACACGCTCGGAGCGGCGCGCCGACCGGGCGGCGAGTTACGCCAAGCGCTTCGCCGCGAAGGAGGCCTGCTCCAAGGCTCTGGGGACCGGCTTCCGCCGGGGCGTCTTCATGCGCGACATGGGTGTCGTCAACCTGCGCGGCGGCAAGCCCAGCATGGCGCTGACCGGCGGCGCGGCCGAGCGCCTGGCCTCGCTCACGCCGCCCGGCATGGAGGTGCGGATCGACGTCAGCCTGACGGACGAACCTCCGCTTGCCCAGGCGATCGTCATCATCTCCGCGGTACCGCGCATCGCCAGCGCTTGACATGGACGCATGCCGAACCCCAAGGTCGCCGCGACCCGCTCGCCATGGGGCAGGTTTTCAATGGCTTATGAGGGCGCGCGGGTGAAGGACGGCGAGAGCAAAGGCGGTTTCTGGGAGAATGTCCGCACCATCGTCTACGCGGTTCTGATCGCGCTCATGGTGAGGACGTTCGCCTACGAACCGTTCAATATTCCGTCGGGATCGATGCTGCCTACCCTGCTCGTCGGCGACTATCTGTTCGTGTCGAAATTCTCTTACGGCTACAGCCGCCATTCGCTGCCTCTCAGCCTGCCGCTGATCCCGGGGCGCGTCCTGTTCACCGAACCGGACCGGGGCGATGTCGCCGTCTTCAAGCTGCCGACGGACGGTAAGACCGACTACATCAAGCGCATCGTCGGCCTGCCTGGGGACGAGATCCAGATGCGCGGCGGACGGCTCCACATCAACGGGGTGGTGACCGAGCGCGCCCGCATCGACGGCTACGTCGTCGAGGGCGGTTTCGGGCGAAGCGTGCGGGTGCCCCAATATCTCGAGACCCTGCCGGGCGGCCGCAGCTACAGCATACTCGAGTCGAGCGGCGACGAGGGCCAGTTCGACAACACGCCGGTCTTCAAGGTACCGGCCAGGCACTACTTCGCCATGGGCGACAATCGCGACAACTCGCTCGACAGCCGCGCCTCCGTGGGCTTCATTCCGGCCGAGAACCTGATCGGCCGGGCCGAGTTCCTGTTCTTCTCGGTCGACGGCAGTGCCAGGATCTGGGAAGTCTGGAAGTGGCCGTGGGCGATCCGTTGGGAACGCATCTTCAACGCCGTGGACCCTTGAGCGGCGCCGCGGCACCGGAGGAACTCGAGCCGGTCCTCGGCCATCGCTTCCGCGATCCGCAGCTTCTGCGCTCGGCGGTCGCCCATCCGAGCAGCACCGTCGCCACCGGCGGACCGGCGGGATACGAAAGGCTGGAGTTTCTCGGCGACAGGGTACTGGCGCTCGTCGTCGCCGAACTGCTGTTCCAGCGCTTTCCGAAGGAGAACGAGGGCGAACTGTCGCGCCGCCATGTCGGGCTGGTGCGGCGCGAAGCCCTGCTGCGGGTCGCGCGCGAGATCGGCCTCGACCGATTTCTCGAACTCGCGCCGTCGCCCGCGGGACGACCGGACCAAGGTCTCGACACGGCGCTCGCCGACGGCTGCGAAGCGCTGATCGGCGCCCTATATCTCGACGGCGGCATCGACGCGGCCCGGCGCTTCATCCACACCGCCTGGGCGGGACTGGTCGAAGAGACACCGCGGCCGCCGCGCGACGCCAAGACGGCGCTGCAGGAATGGGCCCAGGCCCGTCGCCTGCCTCTGCCGGCCTATGCCGTGACCGCGCGCGAGGGACCGCCGCACGCGCCGCGATTCACCGTGGAGGTGCGCCTGTCGGGCGCCCCGCCCACCAGCGGAGAAGGCCTGTCGAAGCGCGCCGCCGAGCAGATCGCGGCGGCTGCGTTGCTGGAGCGACTCGAGGGACATGACCGAACACGAGACAGGACCTAGCGACGAGACGGGCAGCGGTTCCCGCTGCGGCTACGTCGCCATCATCGGCGCTCCGAACGCCGGCAAGTCGACCCTGCTGAATCTGCTGGCCGGAAGCAAGCTCTCCGCCGTCAGTCCCAAGGTGCAGACGACCCGCGCCCGCGTGCTCGGCATCCGGATCGAGGGCGACGCGCAGGTCGTCTTCGTCGACACGCCCGGAATCTTCCAGCCGCGCCGCCGCCTCGACCGCGCCATGGTCCATGCGGCCTGGGAAGGTGCCGGCGACGCCGACCTCGTCCTGCTGCTGGTCGACGCCGAGCGCGGCATCGACGCCGATGTCGAACGCATCCTCGCCGGCCTGCGCGATGGCGGCCGCAGGGCGGTCCTCGCCCTCAACAAGGTCGACCTCGTCCGCCGGCCGAAGCTGCTCGAACTGGCCGCCAAGCTGAACGAGACCGGCGTCGTCACCGACATCTTCATGATCTCGGCCCTCACCGCGGACGGCGTCGGCGACCTGCTCGCGCATCTGGCGAAACACCTGCCGGAAGGCCCCTGGCTCTTCCCCGAGGACCAGCTCTCCGACGTGCCGATGCGTCAGCTCGCCGCCGAGATCACGCGCGAGAAACTGTTCCTCCAGCTCCACCAGGAGCTGCCCTACGCCGCGACGGTCGAGACCGAGACGTGGGAGGAGTTCGACAATGGCGACGTGCGCATCGGCCAGGTGATCTTCGTCCAGCGCGACAGCCAGCGCGCCATCGTCCTCGGCAAGGGCGGCCGACAGATCCGCGCCATCGGCGAGGCCGCGCGCACGGAGCTCCAGGACCTGCTGGAGCGCAAGGTCCACCTCTTCCTGCACGTGAAGGTCCGCGAGGAGTGGACGGAGGACCCGGAGCGCTACCGCGCGATGGGGCTCGACCACAAGGTGTGAGGGCGGCAGCCGCCCTTCGAGACGCCCGCTGACGCGGGCTCCTCAGGACGGGACATCCCCATACCCTCCCGGCCAGGAAGTAGGGCCTCTTGCTGAGGAGCCGCCGCAGGCGGCGTCTCGAAGCACGAGGCCCGGATCACTGGGCCTCACCTCCACGAAAGCTGGTTCTTCGGCAGCTTGCCCGTCGGATCGTAGACCATCACCCGGTGCGGCAGGCTCGGGCCCCAGCGCCAGAGCACGAGGTTCTGGTCGTCAGCGGTGGCACCGCGGGCGAAGCTGGGGACCAGGATTCCGGCGTGGCCGTCGGCGCGCAACCGCCGCACCACGCGCCAGGATTCGGGCTCGCGACGATCGATCAGCGCATCCCCCCAGGCGCAGGCTATGTCCCTCAGCGCGACGTTCAGGTCGGCGCGGCTCTCATCCGAGCGCAGGTCGGCGATGTCCTCGCAGTCGACGTCGTAGCTGCACAGCACGCAGGGCGTCAGCCTGTGCGCGAAGCCGGCCGAAACTTCGCGGAACACCGTGCCGAAACTCAGCGACAGGTAGAGCGTCTCGAGCCCCGGCCAGTTGAAGCGACGCCCCTTGAGGGCGGCCCCCGCCCCCGAAAGCGGCGTCCAGGACCAGTTGGGATCGTGCGCCCGGAAGCACTCGCCCTTGAACCTCACTCTCCGAATCTCACCGCCTGAACATCCCCCAGAATCTCAGGC
>JBKBLL010000064.1:0-15816 GCA_046296375.1 Alphaproteobacteria bacterium
CCTCCAGCCGGCCCTCCGCCGTCAGGCGCAGCCAGGCGGGGATGTTGTTGTGAAGAGGGCAGTGGATCTGGCAGTAGGGCACGCCGCATTGCGAACAGCGGGCCGCCTGCACGGCGGCCTGATCGCGGGCGAACTCCCGATAGATTTCGTCGAAATCGGCGCGCCGATCCTCGGCCGCCCGCTTTGCCGGCATCGCCTTGGCGACGTCGACGAACTTCAGCATGCGTTCAGCCATGCCACCCTCATCCTGCTACATGCCGACTATGGGCTCGCGAACGCGCACCATAAAGGGGATTCTGCCGAAAACGACAGTGTTGCTTCCATAAAATCCAGCCAAAACAATTTAGACGTCTTCGCCGCGCTACCCAAGGGCTCCAGTGTCGGCAAAAAACATCCGTTTCGGACCTTATGGCTCTTGGCGACGTTCCGACGCCCCGGCCCGTTTTCGCTTGCAATGTCCGGTCCGTTTGGCGAGTGCTTGGACCCATCGAACCGCCCGCCGTTCCCCCGAAGATCGAAGCGCCATATGCTGACCACCGAACTTGTCGACGCCCTTCTGCTCGGGATCGTCGAGGGGCTGACCGAGTTCATTCCGGTTTCCTCGACGGGCCACCTGATCCTGGTCGGAGAACTGCTCGGTTTCGAAGGACCGCCCGGTTTCGTCTTCGAGGTCGTGATCCAGTTGGGCGCGGTGCTGGCGGTCTGTATGGTCTATGCCAGCCGGCTCGCCGGCGTGGCTGCCGACTATCGACGCTCCGCCGAAGCGCGACGCTTCGTCTGGGCGGTCGTCCTCGCCTTCATGCCGGCCGCCTGCATCGGCGTGTTTGCCCACGGTTTCATCAAGGAAGTGCTGTTTTCGCCCTATGTGGTCTGCTTCGCACTGATCACCGGCGGGATCGCGATTCTGATCATCGAAAGAAACCTCCCGACGGCACGTGTCTTCGCCGTAGAAGGCATGCCGTTGCGCACGGCGCTCGGCATCGGGGTGTTCCAGACACTTGCGATGATCCCGGGCGTTTCCCGCTCCGGCGCCACGATCCTGGGTGCGCTCCTGCTCGGCGTCGACCGAAAAACGGCGGCCGAGTTCTCCTTCTTCCTGGCGATCCCGACCATGTTCGGCGCGGTCGTGTACGACCTCTACAAGAACCGCGACGTGATCAGCATCGACGGCACGATCACCATCGCAGTCGGCTTCGTCGCCGCCTTCTTCGCGGGCCTCGTCGTCGTCCGCTCGCTGCTGGCGTTCATCGGCCGGTACGGCTTCACGCCGTTCGGGTGGTACCGTATCGCTGTCGGCGTGACGATGCTGGCGATCCTGACCTGGTGGTGAGGCGCCCTCCGGCGCCCTGCCGGCTCAGGGCCGTCGATCAGCGCCCGCGCGACCGGACGAACCGCCCGCCCCTGCGGAAACGCTCGAGATAGGTCGGCAGGATGACCTCGATCGCGGTCGGTGCGATGCCGAGGTCGGTGAGGCCGGGCAGCGAGCCGCTCACCACATTGTCTCGCTGCAGCAGCTTCACCTGGTCGCGGGTCAGCGGCGCCCTCGGCAGCTTCTCCAGGAAGCGCGCCTGGAAATCCGCGAGGCCGAACGGCAGCGTGAAGAGGCAGCGCCGCCGCCCAGTGATGCGAAGCAGCAGTTCCATCAGTTCCCGGAAACTGTACACCTGCGGTCCACCCAACTCGTAGGTCTGGCCGGCCGTAGCCGGATCGCGCAGGATCGCCATCAGGGCGTCGGCCACATCGCCGACGACCACCGGCTGGAACCGCGTCACTCCGCCACCGATCAGGGGCAGAGCCGGGGACAGCACGGCCATACGGCCGAAGCGATTGAAAAAATCGTCTTCCGGCCCGACGACGATGCTGGGCCGCACGATGCTCGCGGTCGGGAACGCTTCGCGGACCGCCGCTTCGCCGGCCGCCTTGGTCCGCGCGTAGCGCGACTCCGAACCGGCATCCGCGCCGATCGCCGACATCTGGACCAGGCGTCCTACACCGGCGTCGCGGGCGGCTTCAGCCACGGTGCGCGCACCCTCCGCCTGGACGCCGTCGAAGGTTTGGCCGCCGCCCTCCTGCAGGATTCCGACCAGGTTGACGACGGCGTCGACGCCGGCTACGGCGGCCGCGACCCGCTCCCTGTCGCGGACGTTCGCCGCCACGGGGACGATCTGGCCGACGGCGCCGAGCGGCTTCAGAAAATCGGCTTCGGCGGGGCGACGCACCGCGACGCGTACCACGCTGCCCTCGGCCGCGAGACGTTTCACGAGATACCGGCCGACGAAACCGGACCCTCCGAAAACCGTGACGCGGCGATGAAACATGCTTTCCCCTTCAGGCGACGGACGGCGCGGCCGCCGGCGCGCGCATATTATCGGCTGGGTGCCCCCCGGCAAGCAAAGCCGCAAGGCGCCGGCTGCCGAGCCTTCGCCGCCGATTGCCGTCCGCCGAACGGGTCAGGCGGGCGGGGGCTCCTCACGCGGCCGATAGCCCAGCAGGCCGGCACGCCGATAGAGCCAGGGATACTGCGAAATCATCTTGCGCACCCGGGTGACGCGGAAGGCGAAGGCGGCGATGGCGATCATCAGCGCCACATCGATCGCGAAGCCGGGCAGGGCGAGAAGGTCGCCCTGGAACAGGGCAAAGAGCAGGAAGCGCGCCGCCACGGCGAGCAGGAACCCGTACGGCAGGAGCTGCCACGCGGGCTTCCAGGTGCCGGCCACCGCCTGACCGGTCAGGAAGGCCGCTCCGCCCATGATCACGACGACGAGCCCCAGATAGGCGCCGGGCGGTCCGCCGAGCAGTTCGCTCATCGGTGGGCGCCTCCGCCGTGGCCACCTTCGAGATAGGCCGCGCGCACTTCAGGATTGCCGAGGAGCTCGGCTCCCGTTCCGGTCATGGTGATCGATCCGTTGACCATCACGTAGCCCCGATGCGCGAGCCGCAGTGCGTGGAAGGCGTTCTGCTCGACCAGGAACACGGTCATGCCCTCGGTGCGATTGATTTCGCGGATGACGTCGAAGATCTGCCGCACGATCAGTGGCGCCAGGCCGAGCGACGGTTCGTCGAGCAGCAGCAGCCGCGGCCGGCTCATCAGAGCGCGTGCGATCGCCAGCATCTGCTGCTCGCCGCCCGACAGGGTACCGCCACGCTGGTTGCGGCGCTCGCGCAGGCGCGGAAACAGGGCGAAGGCGCGTTCCAGGTCGGCCTCGAAATGCTGCGGCGGCGCGGTCAGGGCTCCGAGCTGGAGATTCTCGGCCACGGTCATGTGCGGAAAGATGCGGCGGCCCTCAGGCGACTGGGCGATGCCCCGGCGCACGATGGTGTGCGTTTCCTCGCGCGTGATGTCGTGGCCCTCGAAGCTGACCGTCCCTTGCGCCGCGCGCGGATTGCCACAGATCGTCATCAGCAGCGTCGACTTGCCGGCACCATTGGCGCCGATCAGGGTGACGATTTCTCCCTGGCGCACGTCGAGGTCGATGCCCTTGAGTGCCTCGATGCTGCCGTAGAAGGTGTGGAGCCCCCGCAGCTCCAGCATCAGCGCATCTCCGGCGGCAGGTCCTGCGCGACGACTTCGGGCAGTTCCTCCTCTTCTTCGGTACCCAGGTAGGCGCGGATCACGGCCGGGTCGGTGCGGACCGCCCGGGGTGTGCCGTCGCTGATCTTGCGGCCGTAGTCCAGCACGACGATGTGGTCGGAAATGCCCATGACGACGCTCATGTCGTGCTCGATCAGCAGGATGCCGACGCCGTGATCGCGCCGGATGTCGAGCAGTATCTCGTTGAGTTCCGCCGATTCCCGTGGGTTGAGGCCGGCGGCCGGCTCGTCCAGGCAGAGCAGCGCCGGCTTGGTGCACATGGCGCGCGCGATCTCCAGACGGCGCTGGGCGCCGTAGGGCAGGTTGCCCGCTTCCCATTCGGCGCGGTCCTCGAGGCGCATCCGCCGCAGCCAGTAGCGTGACAGGTCGAGCGCGGCGCGCTCGGCGCGGCGGTAGCGCGGCAGACCCAGCAGGCCGGCGAGGGAGAAGGCCGAGGCGCGCATGAGTTCGGTGTGCTGCGCCACCATCAGGTTTTCCAGAACAGACATGCGCGGGAACAGGCGGATGTTCTGGAAGGTCCGCGCGACACCCGCCTCGCGTGCGATGCGGAAGCCGTCCATCTGCTCCAGCAGGAAGTCGCCGCGCTCGGGATGGTGCATGGTCAGCCGCCCGACCGTCGGCGAGTAGAACCCCGTCAGGCAGTTGAACACCGTCGTCTTGCCTGCTCCGTTCGGGCCGATGATCGCGGTGATCTCGTTGCGGGCCGCGACGAAGCCGAGATCGTCGACGGCGACCAGTCCTCCGAAGCGCATGGTCAGATGCTCGACCGTCAGCAGCGCGGTCATGCCGGACGCTCCGCCGCGACGGGTGGATCGCGTCCCAGCGTGATCGTCGGCTCACGGTGCGCCAGCAGGCCGCGTGGCCGCCACACCATGATCAGGACCATGGCGCCGCCGAACAGCAGCATGCGGAACTGTGCGAGCTCGCGTGCAAACTCGGGCAGCAGGACGAGGAACAGGGCGGCGATGACGACGCCGGTCTGGCTGCCCATGCCGCCCAGTACGACGACGGCGAGGATCAGCGCCGATTCCAGGAAGGTGAAGCTCTCCGGGCTGATGAAGCCCTGGCGCGTGGCGAAGAAGGCGCCGGCGAAGCCGCCGAACATCGCGCCGATGGCGAAGGCCGAGAGCTTGGTCATGGTCGGGTTGATGCCGAGCGCGCGGCAGGCGATTTCATCCTCGCGCAATGCCTCCCAGGCGCGACCGACCGGCAGGCGCCGGATGCGCAGGGTGAAGAGATTGGTGATCAGCGCCAGGACCAGGATGACGTAGTAGAGAAAGATCAGCCGGTGCATCGGCGAGAAGTCGAGGCCGAACGTGTCGGCGAAGCCGCCCTCGCCGCGGGTAAAGGGGATCCCGAAGAAGGTCGGCCGCGGGATACCCGACAGGCCGTTGGGCCCGCCGGTGAAGTCGTACCAGTTCAGCAGGACGATACGGATGATCTCGCCGAAACCGAGCGTCACGATCGCCAGATAGTCGCCGCGCAGCCGCAGCACCGGGAAGCCCAGGATGATGCCGAGGAAGGCGGCCAGGATGCCCGCGACCGGCAGGGCGGCCCAGAAGGACAGGTCGAAATGGAGGGCGAAAAGGGCGAAGCTGTAGGCGCCGATGGCGTAGAAGGCGACATAGCCGAGGTCGAGCAGGCCGGCGAGGCCGACCACGATGTTCAGCCCCCAGCCCAGCATGACGTAGATCAGCACGGTGGTCGCGAGGTCGACATAGTAGCGGTCGGCGAAGGGGAGGAAGGGCAGCGCGATACCGAAGGCCACGCCCGCGAATCCGAGCAGACGCAACTGCCATTTGGCGTGTTCGCCCAGCCGCACGAAGCGTCGCCGGCCCGGCGCGCCCCAGCGGCGCGTACCGCGGAGTGCGATCAGCAGCAGGCGGCCGACGAACACGCCGACGACGGCGACGGCGACCCATCCGAAGCGCGTGTCGACGGTGAGACCGCCCAGCCGCTCCACGGTCTGGAACCCGACGAGCGGGATGGCGAGGCCGAGGGCGATCGCCGCCGCGATCCCGGCCTCCTTCAGGGCTGCGCCGATGTCGAAGCGCGAGGCCGGTTCCGGGGCTGCCGCCATGTCAGACCTTCTCGACCTCCGGTCGGCCGAGCAGGCCGGTCGGCTTGAAGATGAGCACCAGGACGAGAATCGAGAAGGCGGCCACGTCCTTGTACTCGCTGTCGAAATAGGCGGCCCAGAAAGCCTCGATCAGCCCGATCAGCAGCCCGCCCAGCATGGCGCCGGGCAGCGAGCCGATCCCGCCGAGGACGGCTGCGGTGAAGGCCTTGAGGCCGGCGAGGAAGCCGATGAAGAAGTCGATTACGCCGTAGTAGAGGGTCACCAGCAGGCCGGCCACGGCGGCGAGCGCTGCACCGGTCACGAAGGTGAGCGAGATGGTCCGGTCGACATTGACGCCGACGAGCCCGGCCATGGTCCGGTCCTGCTGGCAGGCACGCTGCGCCCGTCCGAAGGCAGTGCGGGTGATGACGCCCCAGAAGGCCGTCATCAGCAGCAGGGTGGCGAGGATGATGACGATCTGGAGATAGCTGAGAACGACGGTGAAGTCGCCGGCCTGCGCCACGACGAAGCCGCCCGAAATGACGGGCTGCAGCGGCTTCACCCGTGCGCCCTGAAGCAGCTGGACGTAGTTCTGCAGGAAGATCGACATGCCGATCGCCGAGATCAGCGGCGCCAGGCGGAACGAGCCGCGCAACGGCCGGTAGGCGATGCGCTCCACCGCCCATCCGTAGATCGACGTGAACAGCATGGCCATGATCAGGACGATCAGCAGGGCCAAGGGTATCCAGGTGAGGCCGATCGACCCCAGCACCAGGAAGGTGATCAGCGAGACGAAGGCGCCGATCATGAACACCTCGCCGTGGGCGAAGTTGATCATGCCGATGATCCCGTAGACCATCGTGTAGCCGATCGCGATCAGTCCGTAGATCGCACCCAGCGTCAGCCCGTTGATGAGCTGCTGGAGAAAATACTCCATGCCCCCACACCCCGCCTCCGGCGGATCCGCCCGGTCGCCTTGCTAAGACAACCCGGCGGAACCGGCCCCCGCAACAACAGCATGGAGGGAAAGGCGCGTCAAATCGTGTGATTGGGCGCAGCGTCCGCATCCGCCGTCGGCAGGGTGAGGAAGACGCGCGTGCAGGTGCCTCTGGAGCAGTCGACTTCGACGCGACCGTGCAGGCGCGACACCATCGTCTCGATCAGCGTCGTGCCGAGCGAGCGCCTGGTGCTCTTGGGAGCGCTGGGGGCGCAGCCGATACCGTCGTCGCGGACGGTGAGGGCGAGGTGCTGTCCGGCCACCCGGCCGGCCACCCGGATGCGGCCGGCGCGGCCGTCCGGGAAGGCGTGCTTGAAGCTGTTGGTCAGAAGCTCGTTCACCACCAGGCCGATGTTGATGGCGAGATCGATCGGGATCACGACGGCGGGCATCTCGTGTTCGAGAGCGATCCGCGGCTCCGGCTCGGCGAAGACATCGGCGATGCGCCGGCACAGGTCGCCGATATAGTCGCCCAGTTCGATGCGCGCGACGTTCTCGCCATGATAGAGGTGGTCGTGGATCAGGCTGAGCGACCGTATCCGGCCCGACAGCGACGACAGTTCACCCTTCGCCTCCTCGCTGCGCGCGCGGCTGCCCTGCAGCGAGACGAGGCTGCTGACGATCTGCAGGTTGTTCTTCACCCGGTGATGCACCTCACGGAGCAGGACCTCCTTCTCCGCCAGGCCCGAACGCAGCCGCTCGTTGGCCGCGAGCAGGTCTTCTTCGCGCAGGCGCAGTTGGTGCAGGCTGTCGAGGAGTTCGCGGTTCTGTTGCTGAACCTCCGCGATCGGGTCGGCCGCGCGCATCCGCGCCAACTTGCCCGCCGCCTGCTGCGCCTTCGCGCGCAGCGCTTCCGGCGAGACCGGGCCGCCGATCACCTTTTCCATGACGACGGTGGTGCCGGCCGGGCCACTCTCGATGGCGAAAGTGTCCATCAGGCGGCGGGCGCCCGGTATGCCCAGTCCGAGACCGGTCTTCGACCTGTAGCGTCCGGCGAGGACGGCGTCGAGATCGGGGATGCCGCGGCCTTGGTCCGATACGCGCACCGTCAGAGCAGTACGCACGTCGCCTATGGCGAGGCCGAACTCGATTCGTCCGCCACCGCCATAGGAAACAGCGTTACGAGCGATTTCCGATACCGCCGTCGCTATGCGGGTCTGGTCCTGATCGGTAGCGCCCAGGCCGGCGGCGACGGTCCGCGCCCATTGCCGAGACTGGACCACATCGGCGCCGGTCCGCAGGGTGGCGCGGAAGATCGGGATGGTCATGGGATCCGGCACGCCACCACCGTGCAGTCGTCTCGCTTTCGCCGGAAGTCGCGATAGAGAACGGACGCGATCGTGATCGGATCGCGTGCCACGAGGCCGCGATAGCGGCCCAGGTCCCAGCGAGTGGCCAGGCCGTCCGATGAAAACACGGCCAGCAACTCCCCTTCGTAGGCATACTCGACGACGCGCGCCCGCGCGATGTTGCGGCCGACGATGCCCTCGTAGGACACGGTGCGCGCCGTTCCGCCCTCATGGCGCAGCCAGCCCGCGATGTTGCCGATTCCGATGAACCGCACGATGGATCGCGTCCGGTCGATCGTGGCGATCGCGACCGCGGCGCCCCGTGTGCCGACGAGGGCCGCGTCGATCTCCGCGAGCCAGTCGTCCGGCGCGTTCGTGCCGCTGGTTGCGGCGAACGCGGCGCGTGCCGCGTCCGTCGCCGCGGCGGCCGGCGAGCCGTGTCCCAGCCCGTCGCAGACCATCAGGTCTATCGCCCCGCCGCGGCGGCGAACGGTCCAGCCGTCGCCGCAGTCCACCTCGCCGGTCGCCGGTACGGCGAATGCACCGAACTCCGCCACGAGGTCGACGGAATGGGGCTCGGCCGCGTCCCGCCGCCGGATCGTGGCCACGACAGCCGTCCCCTCGCCCGGGACGGAAAAGATGTCGAACCGGTCCGACTGACGGCGGATCGTCCCGAGACCGAGGCCGGGGCCCTCGCCGGTGGAGAAGCCGTCCTCGATGCACTCCGCCGGGTTGGCGATGCCCGGGCCGCGGTCGACGGCGGCGATGGTGACCGACGGCGCCATTGCGTCTGCGCACGGCGCGACGAGCATCTCCCCTTCGCGGCCGTATTTGACGAGATTCGTCGCGGCCTCGGTGGCTACCAGTGCGGCGCGCGCGGCCTCCGCATCGCCCAGGCCGACCCGATGGGCCATGTCGTAGGCCCGGCGCCGCGCCTCGGCAACCTGGCTGCGCTCGCGAACGTCGACGCTCAGGAGGGTCGCTTCAGCCAACTTGCGATCCTGACGGTGGTGCCGCCGCCGGGTGCGGAGGCGATATGGAACTCGTCGCAGAGGCGTTTGGCGCCGCCGAGGCCCATCCCCAGGCCGTCGCCGGTGGTGAAGCCGTCCCGTAGGGCCTGTTCAATGTCAGCGATTCCTTTGCCTTCATCCCTGAACGTCAGGACGATACCCGTTCCCTGAGGACCGCCTCGGCGGACATGCAGTTCCATGCGGCCGCCGCCGCCGTGCACCAGGGTGTTGCGCGCGATCTCGCTGGCCGCCGTGACGATGCGCGTCCGGCGCAGCGTGTTGCCGGCAACCTCGTCCATCGCCTTGCCCACGATGCGCCTGACCGCCGCCACGTCCGGTGCCCGCCGGATCTCGACAGTGGCGGCGGGCCGATCATCGGCCATCGTCCCCCGCCCTGCCGTCGATCTGGCTGCGGATGAGCCGCAGTCCCCGGTCGACATTGAGCGCGGTCCGGACCCCGCCCAGCGGCATGCCCAGTTCGACCAGCGTTATCGCAACGGCGGGGCGCATCCCGACGAGCACCGAGGCTGCGTCCAGGATCGCCGCCATGCGGGCGATGCTGCCCAGCATGCGCCCGATGAAGGTATCGACGACGTCGAGTGCGGAAATGTCGATCAACACGCCGCGTGCGTGCGTGCGTGAAATCCGCTCGGTCAACTTGTCCTGGAGTTCCAGGACCGCGCGGTCGTCCAGGTCCTCGCGAATCGCGACCAGCAGGCAGTCCTCGACTTCGAAGATCTGGACGTTGCCGGATACCGCGTCGAAGTCGCCGCCGCTCGCCCGCTCATCCACGGTGCCGCCCCGTCTCGGCGAAGAGCGAGCCCTGGTGATTCTGCGACTGCATCTGGCGCAGCGCATGGGCGAGGGCGCTCTGAATATCGGATTTGGTGACGACCTGCGGCAGGTCGACTCCCAGATGAACGATCGTCTGCGCGATCTGCGGCCGGATGCCGCTGATGATGCAGTGGGCGCCCATCAGCCTGACGGCGGCCGCTGTCTTCAGCAGGTGTTGCGCGACCAGCGTATCGACCGTCGGCACGCCTGTGATGTCGACAATGGCGAACTCGGCGCCCCTGTCGACGATTGCCTGCAGGAGGTTTTCCATCACCATCTGGGCGCGGACGCTGTCGAGCGTGCCGATCAGGGGAAGGGCGAGGATACGGTCCCACAGCTGGACGACCGGGGTGGACAGTTCCATCATCTCGGTCTGCTGGCGCTGGATGATCTCCTCGCGCTCGGCGATGTAGACCTCGTTGGTATAGAGGCCGAGCTGGTCGAGGATGCGGCTGATCGCCCAGGCCTCCTTCAGAAGGTCGGTAGGCGAATCCGCGAGTTCGTCGGTCAGCGCCTCGAAGAGGGGCTGCTTCAGCGACAGCACGAACGTTGCCATCTCCGACGGTGTGAACCCGCGCTCGACACGCCGATCGGTGGCGTCCTTGAGCAGCTGCTTCACCTCCGCCCATTCCTCGGCGTCGAGGTCTACGCGCTGGGTGAGGTCGACGCGACCGACCGTCAAGGCCAGCGCGTCAAGCAACGCCCGCGACTGCTGGCGGATCTCGCTCTCGCGCATCAGGTCGCGGCGGAGCACGCCCTCCGCCGACTGCGCCGCGATCCACTTACCCAGAACGGAATCGAATCGCCGCCGGAGCAGTTCGTCCAGCCTGATCGGTGTCGTCGTCATTCGTGCCTTTCTCTATCGCGGGGGTGCCGCGATCGGTTCGGCGGCAGGGCCCCGATCGGATCAACGGCGGGCTCGCGTGATGGTTCAGTCGCAACCGGCCACGAAGGTGTCCGGAAAGGTGGATGGTCGCAGCCGATGCCTGTAGTCTCACGGAAAAACAAGTCGGAGATGGGACGCGGGCGGATTTCGGTGGGCCAGACAACCATCCCGCGTGCGGACAATCAATTCAGGGAGCGTAAATCATGTCCAAGAGATTCGCACTGATAGGGGCAGCTGTCGCCGTCGTCGCCTGCCTGGCACTTCCTGTCCGGCCGGCTTCGGCGGACCGACTGGTCTTCATGACGGGCCCGGCGGGCGGGTCCTGGTATCCGCTCGGCGCGGCGGTGAAGAACCTGTTCGAGGAGGAGATTCCGGGCCTCACCGTCGATATTCGGCCGGGTGCCGGCCTCATCAACATTCGCGGCGTGACGGAACGCAAAGCCGATCTGGGCTGGAGCTTCAGCACCTCGACGGTCGATGCGATAAATGGGCGCCCGCCCTTCGAGAAGAGCGTCGAAGGTCTCTGCAACATCGCGGCGCTTTACAAGAACTATGCGCAGCTCGTTTCCGTGGACGCGTCGATCAAGACCTGGGCCGACATGAAGGGCAAGCGCTTCGCGACGCTGCCGCGTGGCAACGCCACGGAAGTCGCGGCCCAGCAGCTGCTGAAGGCTGTCGGTTTGAGCTATGACGACCTCGCACTGGTCAACTTCGCCTCGACGACCGATCAGGTGAACATGGCGAAGGACGGGCAGGTGGATGCGATCTTCAGCATCACCGCCGCCCCGGCCGGCGCCTATCTCGATCTGGCCAACTCCCGCAAGAGCTGGTTCGTGCCGGTCACCCAGGCGCAGTTCGAGGTTATCAAGGGCGAGAACGCGGGCTGGGAGTATGTTCCGATCGCCGCGAACACTTATCCAAACCAGCCGCAGGACGTACCGGTCGCCGGCTTCGCGATGCACATGATCGCGAACTGCGACGCCATGTCGGAGGATATGGCCTACAAGCTGACGGCGGCGCTGGCGAAGCGGGTGCGCGACCTCGCCCCCGTGAACCGCTCGCTCGCCGATTTCACGGTCGAGGAGATGGCCGTCCATGTAGGCATTCCGCACCACGCCGGCGCGGCGCGCTACTACAAGGAGGTCGGAGCCCTCTGAATTCCGGATTTCACTCCCGGTCCCCGCCCGCCGGCCGAGACAGGCCGGCGGGCGTCTTCGCGTCAGTAGCTGGGTTTCGTCGAATAGGGTGTGAGCTGCAGTTCGTGCGTCCAGCACGACCTGTCCTGGGTATGCAGGTAGTAGAACGCCTCCGCAATCCTGACCGGGTTCATCACGATCTCGGGATTGCTCTGCGCCTTCGGCAGGGCGCGCGTGCCGGGCGAATCGATCAGTCCGTCGATGACGACGTTGGCGACGTGCACCCCGAATTCGGAATATTCCTCGGTCAGCACCTGGGCGAGCGTGCGCATCATGACCCGGGGATAGTAGAGCGACTGCCCGGTCATCCGCTTGCGGCCGCGGAGCGAACTTGCGTTGTTGGAGATCAGGAACGAGCCGCTGCCGCGTCGCCGCATCGCCGGCAGCACCTCCTTGGCGACCAGGAACGGACCGCGGCTCGCGATATGCTGGGCGGTGTCGAACATCTCCACCGGGATATGTTCCAGCAGTTCCTTTTCCGGCGGCAGGTCGCGGCCTTCGAGATAGCCCGCATTGTAGACGAGCACCTCCGGATCGCCGACCTCGCCCCGGATTCTTGCGAAGGCGTTCGAGATCGAGTCCTCGGAAACGAGGTCGAGTTCCACGGTGGTCGCCTCGCCGCCCTGGTCGCGGATCGCATGCTCCAGCGAGGCGGCGTTCGTCGCCCGGCGCGTGGTCAGCACGACCATGAAGCCTTCCTTGGCGAACTTCTGGGCGACAGCGCCGCCGATGCCCCAGCGCACGCCGATCGGCAGGTCGCCGTCGTCGATTTCCCGGCCGTGCGCCAGACGCGTGTTGCGCCCGTCCGCTTGCCATTTGGAGGTGGCACCGACCATCACCGCCACCGGCTTGCCCTTCGCGTTCATTCGCGTTCCTCCCTTTTCGTTCAGTTGCGCATGCGATCGATCCGGTCGAGCAGTTGGTAGAGTCGACCGACATAGGGCAGGAACCACGGGCGGCCGGTGTAGAGCGGGCGGGTCGGGAACGGCTGACCGTCGAAGGCGCTGGGCCGATTGCCGCCGACGATCTTCAGGGCGGTCTGATGGCCGAGCCAGGTCATGGTGGCGACGCCGCTTCCGTTGCATCCCATGGCGTAGTGGACGCCTTCGTGGGTGCCGAAGTGCGGCATTCCGTCGAAGGTGAACGCGATGTTGCCGGTCCAGCCGTGGGTCACCTTCACGCCGTCGAGATGCGGAAAGACGTCCAGCATCATGCCGTAGAGCATGTGCGCGATCTCCTCCGCCGGAGCGCCCGAGAAGCTGCCGCGGCCGCCGAACAGCAGGCGCCGGCGGTCGGGCGTCAGCCGGAAGTAGTTAAGGAGCCTCTTGCTGTCCGAGAGCGTCCGATCCTGCGGGCTGAGCGCCTGTGCGACGTCGGCTGGCAGTTCCTCGGTCACGATGATGTAGCTGTTGATCGGTACGACGCGCCGCTGCAGCCACGGCGTGGCCTTGCCGGTATAGCCGTTGGTGGTCGCCACGACATGGCGCGCGCGCAGCGTTCCGCTCGAGGTGGTGACGGTGAACCCGTCGCCGCCGCGCTCGATCTCTTCGACATTGGCGTTGGCGCACAGGCGTGCGCCCTGCCGGCGCGCCGACTCCAGCAGGCCGCGATGGTAGAGCGCGGGATGCAACTGCGCCGCGCGGTCGACGGCGAGGCCGCCGAAGAACCGATCCGAGCCGATCACCTCGTGCTGCCGGTCCCTGGGGATGAGTGCCGCCTTCAGCCCGTGCCGGTTGTACAGCTCGGCCTTGGCCCGGAACGTCTCGAAGTGACGCCTGGTCGCGGCGCCGACGAAGCGGCCGGTCTCGCGCCAATGGCACTCGATGCCCTCACGCTCGATGATCCCGGCGATATGCGCCATGGAATCGACCGACTCGGCGAAGATGTCCTCGGCGGTGGCACCACCCTGGGCGTTGCCGGCGCCCTTTCCCAGGTTGACGCCGCCGCTGACGTGTCCGCCGTTGCGCGTGCTGGCACCCTGACCGAACAGGCCGGCCTCCAGGACGGTGACGTCCACGCCGCGCCGCGCCAGTTCGAGCGCCGAGGACAGGCCGCCGTAGCCACTGCCGATGACGGCGACCTCTGTCTCGTCGGGCACGGGCGCGGACCCTTCGTCGGTCGGTGCGGCGGCCTCCCACCAGAAGGGTGCCGCCTTGAAACCCGTGGCGAAGATGTCGGCGCCTTTGGCCATGTCGTTCCCTCCCTGTGCGTTCCAGCCTCCGATAGTAGCGGCAGGGCGCGGCGGAGCAACGCGCTCAACCCGCCACGGCCGTGTCGACGCTGCGCTGCAGCCGGGGCCCGATCGCGACGGCGAAATCCGCAAAAGGCCGTCGGCAAGTCGCGCCGACCGGCAGTCGATCGAAAGCGGTCTTCGGGAAGGTCGTTCCCGCCATCCGGTCACGAGCCGCAGGCTCTGACCCTAAAGTCGCACCGGCCACCCGGCCTTGGCGAGCGCCCGTTTGCCGCCGCGGTCGGCCATCTCCCTGAAGTGCCAGATGTTCGCCGCCGCGACGGCGGATGCGCCCGCTGCGAGCCCCCTTGCATAATCCTCGTAGCGCCCGACGCCGCTGCAGGCGATGACCGGGATGGCCGTTGCCGCCGCAACCTCGGCGATCAGGTCCAGGTCGTAACCCCGTCCGCTCCCGTCGCGGTCGACGCTCTGCAGCAGGATTTCGCCCGCACCGCGCGCTTCCGCCTCGCGCGCCCAGCCGGCGGCGCTGCGGCCGGTCGCGACTCTGCCGCCGTCGGTCATCACGACCGGGGTGCCGTCGACGGCCCGGCGGGCATCGATGCCCACCACGATCGCCTGGCTCCCGTAGCGGCGCGCCGCCGCGTCGATGAGGTCCGGCGCGGCGAGTGCGGCGCTGTTGATCGCGATCTTGTCCGCGCCGCGGGCGAAGCGTTCCGCCATGTCCGCGACGGTGCGGATGCGCCCGCCCCAGGTCAGCGGCATGAAGCAGCGCCGGCTCACCGCATCCAGGATTTCCAGCGGGTCTCCCAGCCCCTTCACCTTCGCGTCGTCGCGGCGCAGGTCGTAGGCGCCGTCCCGGGTTATGTCGAGATAGATCAGTTCGTCCACGTTCCACTGGTTGAATCGGTCGACCTCATGCACCGGATTGCCGATGATCTGGTGGATCGCGAAGCGCTCGCTGCGCACGAGCAGGCCGTTCTGCAGCAGCAGGACAGGGATGAGGCGGGGCTTCACCATGTAGCCGTGCGCTCAAGCCAGTTTCGAAGGAGGCCCAGCCCCGCATGGTGGCTCTTCTCGGGATGGAACTGCATGCCCGCCATGTTGTCGCGGCCGACGACGGCGGCGATGGGCGCGCCGTAGGACACCGTCGCCAGCCGCTGCGCCGGGTCGGCGCAGCCGAGCGCGAACGAGTGGACGAAGTAGAAATGCGCCTCCGGCGCCAGGCCCGCGAACAGGGGATGGTTGGGCGCGTCTACCTGCAATTCGTTCCATCCCATGTGCGGCACCTTCAGGCCCTCGCCGGGCGTGATCGCCTCGACCGACCCGCCGATCCAGCCGAGGCCGCGATGGATGCCGTGCTCCACGCCGCGCTCGGCCATCAGCTGCATGCCGACGCAGATGCCGAGGAACGGACGGCCGCGCCGCACGACGCTCTCCTCCAGGGCCTCCAGCATGCCGGGGAGCCCCGACAGGCCGCGCATGCAATCCCCGAAGGCGCCGACGCCCGGCAGCACGATGCGGTCGGCCGCCGCCACCGCGGCGGCGTCGCCCGTCACCAGGATGCGCTGCGCATGGCCGCCGTCTCACCCGCATCCTCGGAGGAGGAGGGAGCCGCGGAGGCGGAGGAGGCGGCAGCGGCGGCGGCACGCCTGCGGACCGAGCGCGAGGTGGCGGAGCGGGCACGAGTGGCGGCCGAGGAGGCGGAGGCGGCGGCGGCGGCGCGGGCGGCTGCGGCAGCGGCTGCGGAGGCACGGGCGGGGGC
>JBKBLL010000065.1:0-15182 GCA_046296375.1 Alphaproteobacteria bacterium
GTGAAGGCGAGCATCGGCCCGGTGATGAAGAAGCCGAAGCCGGCGGCCAGCCAGGTCTGCGGGTTGCCCGCAACCACGGCGAGCCCCCGCCCGAGCCCGACCGTCGCGCGCCGGGCCGGCGGGCCGTCGCGCACGGTCAGCCACAGGGCGAGCGACAGGATGGCGGCCACCGCCGCTCCGCCGAGCATGACCGAACGCCAGCCCGTGCCCTGCAGCAGCGCCGCCAGCGGGGCCGCGCCCAGCACCGCACCGGCCATGGCGCCCGCCTGGGCCATGCCGGTCAGCATGGCGAACCGCCGCGCCGGGAACCAGGTCGTCGCCACGGCCAGCGCCCCGACGAAACTGACGGCGCAGCCGGCACCGATGAGCAGGCGTCCGGCATAGGCGAGGTGGACGTTGCCGGCGAGCGCGAAAACCAGGCTGCCTGCAGCGCAGATCAGGGCGGCGCCGGTCATCAGGCGTCGCGGGCCGAACCTGTCCAGCAGCAGGCCGACCGGGATCTGGAGCGCGGCATAGGCGTAGAAATAGAAGGCCGAGAGATTGCCCAGCACGGCGCCGCCGACGGCGAAATCGCGCATCAGGTCTGTGACCATCACCGCCGGCGCGACGCGTTGCAGGAAGGCGAAGCAGAAGAACGCCACGGCGAAGCCGAAAGCGAACCAGGCGAGCCCGCCCGCCGCACTGCCGGCCCCGTGCGGCGAGGGCTCGGATGCCCTCACGCCGGCGCCCCGGCCGGGTCGCGGCGTGTCGTCCTGCCGTCCATTCCCCCTCTCCCGCCCTGCGCGCCGCCGCGGCCGGCGGGCGCGAGAATAGTCCGCACAAATCGACCATGAAAGCGTTGCCTGCCCCCCGACGACTGGCTAGGCTCGCGGCCGCTCTGCACGGCAGGCAGAGCCGACGAGGGAGCACTTTCGCTTGACCGATTCCGTCTTTGCGGGCCCCGGCCCCGATGCCGAGTTCCAGCGGTTCCTGGAGGACGGCAGGTTCATGATCCAGCGCGTGAAGGAGACTGGGCACCACGTCTTCTATCCCCGCACGCTCGATCCCGAGACCGGCTCGCCCAATCTCGAATGGGTGGAGGCGTCCGGCTTGGGAACGGTCTATTCCACCAGCGTCGTCCGGCAGCGCCCGCCCGCGAAGGACTACAACGTCGCCCTGGTCGACCTCGACGAAGGACCGCGCATGATGAGCCGGGTCGACGGCCCCGCCCCCGAGGCCGTCGCCATCGGCATGCGCGTCAAGGCCAGGATCGTGCGGGAAGACGCCGGCCCGCTCATCGTCTTCGAGCCTGCCTGAGGAAACCCGGACCATGGCACATCCACTGCGCGGCAGCAGCGCGATCGTCGGCGTCGGGCGGGCCGGTTGCGGCGACGGCGGCGGGCGCTCTCACCTGGAACTGATCGGCGAGGCGCTCCACCACGCCCTCGAGGAGTGCGGACTGAAGAAGTCCGACATCGACGGCGTCTGGAACGCGAACCTCGTGAACTTCATGCCGGCGCTGAGCGTGCCCGAATATCTCGGCATCCGGCCGAAGATATCCGACGGCACCAACCTCGGCGGGTCCTCCTTCCTGTCGCACATGGTCATGGCGGCGGCGGCCATCAAAACCGGGCTGTGCGAGGTCGCCCTCGTCTGCTACGGCAGCGCCCAGCGCAGCCAGGGCGGCAAGCTCCAGACCAGTTCCGACCCCGCCCCCTACGAGTACCGCTATCGGCCGCGCAACCCACCGACCACCTACGCTCTCGGCGCCGCCAGGCACATGTACGAGTTCGGCACGACCCGCGAACAGTTGGCCGCGGTCGCGGTCGCCGCGCGCCAATGGGCCCTGATGAACCCGGAGGCGTTCACCCACAAGGACGGTCCGCTGACCATCGAGGACGTGATCAACAGCCGCATGGTCTGCGACCCGCTCACCGTGCGCGACTGCTGCCTCGTCACCGACGGCGGCGCCGCCCTGATCATGACCAGCGCCGAGCGGGCGAAGGACCTGAAGCAGAAACCGGTCTACCTGCTCGGCGGCGCGGCCGCGACCCACAACCGCGCCGTCTCCTCCATGCCCGACATCGTCAACACCTGCGCGCAGGAATCCGGGCGGCGCGCCTTCGAAATGGCCGGGATCGAGACCAAGGACGCCGACGTCCTGGCGCTCTACGACGCCTTCACCATCAACGTGATCCTGCAGCTGGAGGATCTCGGCTTCGTGAAGAAGGGCGAAGGCGGACCGTTCGTCGCCAGCGGCGCGATCGCGCCCGGCGGCTTTCTGCCGGTCAACCCGAACGGTGGGGGTCTTGCCGACGTGCACCCCGGGATGTACGGCATGTTCCTGACGATCGAGGCGGTCCGCCAGCTCCGCGGCCAGTGCGGACAGCGGCAGGTCGCGGACGCGCAGATCGCCGTCTGTCACGGCAACGGCGGCAGCTTCTCCAGCCAGGCGACCAACGTGCTCGGCACCGCCGAGACGCTGTAGCCCCGCCCCCGATCCATCGTTCGCGGCACCGCCGCGGACCGCAGAGGTAACCAAGGAGAGAGGAACGACATGTCAGGAGTTCTCGAAGACAAGGTGGTGCTGGTCACCGGCGCCGGCCGCGGCATCGGGCGGGAAGTGGCGATTCTTGCGGCCGCCGAGGGCGCCAAGGTCGTCGTCAACGACCTGGGCGGCTCGGTCACCGGCGAAGGCCAGGACGCGACCCCCGCGCAGGAGGTCATGAAGGTCATCCAGGACAATGGCGGCGAGGCCGTGGTCAACGGCGACAGCGTCGCCGACTACCAGGCCGCCAAGCGTATGGTCCAGCAGGCCGTCGACACGTTCGGGCGGATCGACTGCGTGGTGAACGTCGCCGGCATCCTGCGCGACGTCATCTTCCACAAGATGACCGAGGACGACTGGGACGCCGTCATCCAGGTCCACCTGAAGGGCACCTTCAACGTCTCGCGCAGCGCGGCCGATCATTTCCGGGCGCAGGAGAGCGGCTCCTTCGTCCATTTCACCTCGACCTCGGGCCTGATCGGCAATTTCGGGCAGGCCAACTACGCCGCGGCGAAGCTCGGCATCGTCGGCCTGTCGAAGTCGATCGCCCTCGACATGGCTCGTTTCGGCGTCCGTTCCAACTGCATGTCGCCGTTCGCATGGAGCCGCATGATCGGCACCATCCCGACCAAGACCCCGGAGGAGCAGGCCCGCGTCGAGCGCATCAAGCAGATGACGCCGGCCCACATCGCACCGATGGTCGTCGCGCTGCTGTCCGACAAGGCGAAGGACGTGACCGGCCAGATCTTCGGTTCGCGCATGAACGAGCAGTTCCTGTTCAGCCAGAACCGTCCGGTCCGCGCCGTGCACCGGTCGGAAGGCTGGACGCCGACGACGATCCTGGAGCACTGCCTGCCGGCGATGAAGGCCAGCTTCACGCCGAACGACCGTTCGGGCGACGTGTTCTGCTGGGATCCCATCTGACCGCCGGACACCGAGCGCGGCGGACCGACGCACCCCGGCATGTGCCGGGGCGCCGTCTTCCGGCCGCATTCGGCCGTTAGGGGCATGGAAGCCGGGCCGAACCGACCGCCGCAAGCGCCGAGGTCGGGGCGGCTCGCCCCCGAAGCCCCGGCCGTGCGGCGGGGGCTCGGGCATCGTTTCCCGCTCGAACGGACAGCAGCATGAGCGACAGATCCGCACGCGGCCGCGGTCGCCGGGGTTCCCGAATGATCCGGGCCTTCGCCTTCGTCGCCGCGACCGCCGGCGGCCTGCTCCTGGCACAGCCTTCCGCGGCACAGACCGCGGCGAACAGCGAGCCCGTCGAAATACGGGCGGCGGTCGGCCTGCCGCCGACCCATCCCGTCGTAGCGACCGGGTGGCGGACATTCGAGGAGACCGCGCTGCGGCAAACCGGCAACGGCCTCAGGTTCCGAATCTTCGTGAACGGCGCGGTGATCGGCGCTTCCGGCGGGCTGGAGCCACTGGCGCAGGGCGATGCCGATATCGGCATGGTCGTGCCCGCCCGCTATCCGGATCAGTTCCCCTTCACCGGGTATCTGACGGAACTCGCGCTCTGCGAGGAGAACGGCCTGGCCGCCGCGGCCGCGATGACCGAGCACCTGCTGCTGCACTGCCCGCCCTGCGCGGCGGAATTCCTGGACCAGAACCTCGTCTTTCTCGGCACCTACAGCGCAGCGCCCTACCTGCTGATGTCGAAGCAGCCCATCGACAGCCGCGCCACCATGGAGGGCCGCAAGGTCCGGACGCCTGGCAGCATGTGGGACCGCTGGACGGCGGCGCTGGGCGCCCATCCGCTGCAGACGGCGGAGGGCGGCGACGGGTCGCGCGCCGACGCGGTGATCGACGTGGCCCTGGCTCTCGGCATCCCGGCGACGGAGGACGGCCTCCGCTTCGTCACGGACCTGCCTTTTGGCGGCTATCGCGGCGCCAGCCCCTTCACCGTCAATCGCGATTTCTGGACACGCCTGACGCCCGCCCAGCGCGGCGCCCTCTTCTCCGCCGCCGCGGCCGGCCTGGTCGCCGCGACCGAAGCCTATGCCGACCAGGCGGTGTCGGCGCTGGCCGCGGCGTCGACCGACAGCGGGATCGGCCTCGTCGCCGCCGACGCCGAACTGGACGGACTGGTGCGGGGCTTCGCCGAGCAGGAGGGCGAGCGCGCCGCCGTGACCGCGCGCGACCGCGAGGGTATCGTGGATGCCGCCGACATGCTCGCCGTCTATCGCGAACTGTACGAAAAGTATGCCAACCTTCTCGGGGCGGCGCAGTCGCCCGAACAGAGCGCGGACATCCTGATGCGCGAGATATACGCCAATCTCGACCCCGGGATCTATGCAACCGCGCCGGCGAAGGACGGAGGAAAGGTCAAGCAGCCATGAGCTATGAAGCACCGTTCGCCGGGATCAAGGTGGTCGATCTCAGCCAGGGAATTGCCGGTCCCTACGCCGCCATGCTGCTCGCCCAGCATGGCGCCGAAGTGATCAAGGTCGAGCCGCCCGACGGGGACTGGGCACGCATCCTCGGCCGCCGCTACGGCGACCACACGGCCTTCTCCATCGCCGGCAATCTCGGCAAGCGCTCGATTTCGGTCGATCTGAAGACGGACGAGGGCCGCGCCCTGGTGCAGCGCCTCGCCGCGGACGCGGACGTCTTCATCGAGGGATTCAGACCGGGCGTCGTGCAGCGGCTGGGCCTCGGCTGGGACGAACTCTCCCGCGCCAATCCGCGCCTGATCTACATGTCGGTCTCCGGCTTCGGCCAGTCGGGCCCGTCGCGCGACCGCCCCGCCATGGATCCCGTGCTGCAGGCCTTCACCGGCATGATGGAGTCGAACAAGGGGAAGGACGGCGTGCCGAACCGCGTCTCCTTCATCCCGGTCGACATGTGCACCGCCCTCTACGGCTTCCAGGCCCTGTCGGCCGCCCTCTATGCGCGCCGGGACGAGGCGCGCGGGCGCTACATCTCGGTCAGCCTGCTGGAGGCGGCCGCCTCGGTCCAGATCGTGCGGATGATGGCGACATGGCTCGAAGGCGGCCAGATGGGAATGCCGCTCGTCCCCTCCGGGGTCTTCCCGACCGGCCGCGGCTGGCTGCAGCTGTCGATCCTGCGCGACGCCCAGTTCCCGTCGCTGTGCGACGCGCTCGACATGCCGGACGCGAAAGCCGACCCGCGCTTCGCCGACAATCCCGCGCGCGTGGCGCACCAGGGCGCGTTGGAGGCGCGGATGGAGGCGGCGCTCGCGGCGCATCCGGTCGAAGTCTGGTGCCAGCGCCTCACCGCGGCCGGCATCATGCACGAGCGGGTCAACACCTATGCCGACTTCCTCGGCGAGCCGCAGGTGGAGGCGAGCGGTGCGGTGGCGTGGCTGCCCCAGCCGGGCGTCGACCGGAACGTGCCGATACCGAACATTCCCGGTGCTGAACCGTTGTTGGGGGGATCGGAGAAAGCGGAGGCTCCTACCCTTGGCCAGCATACCCGTGCGGTCCTCTCTGCGGCGGGAGTTCCCGCCGGCGAGATCGACGACCTCCTGGCGCGCGGCATCCTGCGCGAGCCGAAGCAGGCCGCCATGGCGTAAGGCGGCAGCCGGCTTGGTCTCGTCCATGCCGGAACCCCGATGATCGGGCCGGGGGGGCCGAGGATGGCCACGCCCGAACCGGCGCACAAGCCTTTCGCACCGCTGCTGATGCGGGTATCGCTGGCCACGCTGGCGGTTCTGCTGATCCTGTTGCTGGGCGGCGGATGGTGGTCCTATCAGCGGCATGTCGAGGAGGCGCGCAACGGCACGGATTCGATCGCGCGCCTGCTCGCGAACCAGACGGCCCGCACCTTCGATGCCACCAATCTGGCGCTCGTCCGCCTGGCAGAAATCGCGGCCAAGACCGACTGGTCGGATGCGAATGACGCGGCAGCGGCCGAGGCGGAATTCGTTGCGCTTCGTTTCCGTCTGCCCTTCGTCTCGCGCGCCTTCATCATCGGCCCGGACGGGCTGGTCCGCGTCAGCACACTGGGCGAAGCCGCCCGATCCATCGACGCGTCGGGGCGCGACTATTTCAGGTCGATGCGCGAGGGCAATCTGGAATTCTACGTCTCTCCGGCCATACCCGCCCTGGTCGACGGCGTCCCGGTCGTCATCCTGGCCCGGCGCGTGGAAGCACGCGACGGCACCTTCGCCGGTGCGGCCACGATCTCCTTTCCGACCGACGAACTGCGCACCTTCTTCGACGGCCTGTCCGCGCGCTATGCGTCGGTGATGCTGATGCTCGGCCCCGACGGCAAGATCATCACCGTGGAGCCGCCGAACGACATCGACCTGGACGGCAAGCTGCACGATGCGCGCGCCCTGAGCCACGCCGAGGGGATCGGGGTCGGCTCGGTCGCGACCGGAACGCGCTACTGGTCGTTCCGCCGGGCCGGCTCCTTTCCGATCGACATCGCCGTCGGCACCTCGGTGCAGGCGATCCGCAGCGCCTGGCTGAGTTCCGCCACGCCCTACGTTGCCTTCATGCTGAGCGTGATGGCGGCCCTCGGTACGCTCATGATGATCGCATACAGGCACGCCGGCACGGAGGATGCCTATCGCGGCCGGCTCGCCGAGACCAACGCCGATCTGGAGCGGCGGGTCGCGACCCGGACGGCCGACCTCGAGGCAGCGAACGGCCGCCTGCGCGGCGCCCTGGAAGAGAGGGACGTCCTGCTGCGCGAGATTCACCACCGCGTGAAGAACAACATGCAGGTCATCGCCAGCCTTCTCTCCATCCAGTCGAATTCGGTCAATCCGCAGCTGCGCCCCTACTTCCAGGACAACATGCAGCGCATTCGCGCAATGGCCCGGATACACGAAAGCCTGTATGCCTCCGACAACCTCTCCCAGGTCGATTTCGCGGCCTATCTCGGCTCGCTCTGCGACGACCTGAAACGCTCCTACGGGGCGACCGACCGGATCGACTGCGGGATATCCGGGCCCTCCCTCTCCTTCCCGATCGACATCGCGACGCCCCTCGGCCTGCTGCTCAGCGAGGTCATCTCCAATTGCCTCAAGCACGGCTATCCAACCGAAGCGGGCGGCAAGATCCAGATCGCCATAGAGCGCGACGGGGAGGATTTCGCGTTCGTGGTGCAGGATGACGGTGCCGGACTGCCGCCCGACATCGACCTGACGACGGAGCGCTCCATGGGCCTGCGGCTCATCCGCATCCTGTCGCAGCAGTTGGGCGCGACCTACGCGTTCGAGCGCCCGCCCAGCGGCGGCACCGTGTTCCGGCTGCTGCTGCACCGGCCTGCCGGGACGGAGGTAGCCTGATCCGCCAAGGGGGCCTGCTCGAGGGTGCCCCCAGGGCGGCGTACCGCTAACCCGGTTCCGGGCGATAGCGGAACCGCCACGTCTCGCTCGCCGGCTCTCCCGCCCGGCGCAGAAAGAGGGCGAGGTCGACGGGATCGGAGCCGTCCACCTCGACGTCGAAGCGAACCCGCCACGGCCCGGCCGGCTCCAGACGAAGGCTGCGCTCGTTGCCGACGGTGCCGCGCGATGTCGAGATCGCCGCTTCGACCACGTCGTCGTCCAGCCGACCGCCGCCGAAATCGACCACGAAGCGATAGGGTCGCCGCTCTCCGCCGTCCGCCCGATGCGCGTCGCGATCACCCGCGCCAGGGCAGGATCGTGCGGCTCGTCGCGGGTCCAGTGCAGGCGATAGTCGAACGTCCATTCCGAGCCCGCGACCGCCGGCCGCGCCGGCCGCCAGAAGGCGACGATGTTCTCGAAATACTCGTCGACGGACGGGACCTCCACCAGCTGGACCTCACCATCCCCCCAATCGCCGAGCGGCTCGACCCAGACCGACGGCCGGCGCTCGAAGGCACGGCGCTCGTCCTGGAACCGGTCGAAGGCGCGCTCGCGCTGGACCAAGCCGAAGCCGCGCGGCGTCCCGCCGCCGAAGACGCTGGACTCCGTGACGAACGGGTTGGCGAGCGGTCGCCAGATGCGTTCCCCCTCGCCGGTCCAAAGTGCCAACCCGTCGCTGTTGTGGACGGCGGGGCGCCAGTCGGCGACGCGATGGCGCGCATTACCGCCGAACAGGAACAGGCTGGTCAACGGTGCCACGCCCAGGCGGTCGATCTGCTCGCGCACGTAAAGTGCGGCGTGCACGTCCGCAGTCGCGACGCCGTCGGGCCGCCGCTCCCAGAGCATGCGGAAGGCGCCCGTCGCACTCGGCGATTCCAGCAGCGCGTACAGCAGCAGGGCGGCCGGACGCTCCGGCGCGGCCTCCAGCCAAAAGCCCGAAAAGCGCGGAAACTCCTCCGGCTCGGGCAGGCCGGTGCCGATCGCGAGACCGCGCGCATAGGCCCCGTACCGGCCGGTGTCGCCGGTGCAGCGGAAATAGGACGCTCCGAGAAACGAAAGCCAGTCGTCGCCGTCAGCGTCGGGCATCACGCGGAAACCGGCGAACCCCAGGTTCGACGGCAGCGTCCGGGCGAAGGCGGCGCGCTCGCCGAACGCGAACATCTCCGGGGCGTAGAGGATTTCGCGCGCCCGGCCGTCGGCGACCACATGGACGTTGACCGGCGTCTTGTAGTGCCGGCCGAGATGGTAGAGACGCACCGGGAAGGGGCCGTCGCCCTCGCTCCAGAGCGACAGTTCCGGCCGATGCGCGATATCGCGATGCGCGAGATAGCCCAAGCGTTCCAGCAGGTCGGGGACGCGGACCTCGGGGGCTTCGTGTGGACGCCCGGCCAACAGCCGCGCCCGCGCCTTCAGCCGCTCGAAATCGAACGGATAGGCGGGCCCGAAGGCCAGCCCCTCAGCACCCGCCACGCGCGGCGCGCCGAGGGCGATGCCCAGCGCGGCTGCTGCCTGCAGCAGCCGGCGCCGCGTCAGACCGTACGCGGGATCCATGCCGGGCCCGTCCTGGTGGACCGGTCCCCCGCCAGGCCGGTCAGATCTCCGACGCGCCATAGTAGAGCGTCACCGCATGCTTCGCTTCGGCGAAGAAGAGCCAGCGCTCGACGAACGCTCCGGCCAGGGCCGCAACGCTCGCCAGGACGAGGAGCACCACCTGGGCCGCCGGCGGGAGGAACGCAGCGATCGCGGCGAGCAGCGCTGGAACGCCGAAGCCGACGCCGAGCGCGATCCGGCGCAGGCGCTCCGCGTGCTTGCGGCCGATCCGGAACGCCATCTCCTGCAGCAGATAGTTGTCCTCGGTATGCGGCGCCTCGAGCAGCCGCACGCGTCCGAATCGTCCCAGGCCGGTTGCCGTCTCCGCCGTGGCGATCGGCCTCTCGGCGTCGATCTCGCGCCAGTAGAGCCATTTCAGCAGTCCGGCGGCGACGCAGGCCAATGCCGCAAGCAGCGGCAGGGCCGGACCGGCCGCCCCGAACGCGGCAGTGACGGCAGCGACCGGCGGTGCCCCCGTGGCCAAGGCGATCGCGAAGTAGCCGGGGACGACCCAGCGGTTGCGCCAGCGCGGCACCGGCTTCAGCGAGGCATAGATCATGGCCGTGCAGTATACGGTCAGCGCCGCGCCGGCCGCCGCCAGCGCCGGCGACCGCCCAGGCTCCGCCCGTGCGGCCCCACAGCACCCACCCGGCGGCGAACAGCAGGGCCGGCGCATAGGTCGCCACGGCCGCGACCCCTTCACGCGACAGCCAGGACGAGCGCCACTGCGAGAAGGCCCGCCAGGCGCGCTCGGGATGGCCGAGATGCAGGGTCGACGCCCCCAGGCCGGCAGTGATCAGGATCAGCGCCAGGCCCAGGCCGGCCGCACCTAGCCCCGGCACGGGCGGGAGCAGGCCGGCCGCGCCCAGCAACCCGAGCAGGACCAGCATGCCGTAGCCGGCGCCGGAGGCCGTGGTGAAGAAGACGACCGAAAGGGCGGGATGCATGGCGGAAGCTGTCCTGTCAGGCCGGGAGCGGTTTGCGCGCCGTCGCGGCGCGGCGGACGCCGGGCGTCATCGCGACAGGACCCGGTCGACCCAGCGCAGGAGGCCGCCCGGTGCCTCGGCTCGGCCGTCCGCTCCGTGCATCGCGACCGCCGGCTGCGCCGCACCGCCCAGCCGCGGGCGCGGCGGCAGGTATTTGTTGACCGGCTCGTACGCCATCTCGGGCATCAGATCGTAGCCGCCCCGCTCGGCGACCAGACGGGACACGGCCGAGTCCGGGTCGCCCAGATCGCCGAAATGCCGTGCCGACGCCGGGCAGGTCGAAACGCAGGCGGGCACGCGATCGGCCTCTTCCAGGTTCTCGTTGTAGATGCGGTCGATGCACAGCGTGCATTTCTTCATCGTGCCGCTGTCACCGTCGAACTCCCGCGCGCCGTAAGGACAGGCCCAGGAGCAGAGCTTGCAACCGATGCAAAGATCCTCGTCGACCAGGACGATGCCGTCCTCGGTCCGCTTGTAGGACGCGCCGGTCGGGCAGACGGTGACGCAGGCGGGTTCCGCGCAGTGCAGGCAGGACTTGGGGAAATGCACCGTCCGGCCGCCGCAGCCCTCCCCCGCCTCGAAGGAATGGATGCGGTTGAACCACACGCCGCTCTGGTCGGCGCCGTAGGGGTTGGTGTCGGTCAGCGGCGCCATGTGGCCGCCGGCGTTCCATTCCTTGCAGTTGACCGCGCAGGCATGGCAGCCGACGCAGGTGTCGAGGTCGATGACGAGGCCGAGTTTCTTCGCCGGCCGCGGCTTCGGCAGGCTCGTCATTCTGCGGCCTCGCGCCGGCGCCGGAACGATACGCCGTAGCGCAGCGTCGCCGGCCGGTTCGGCAGCTTCGGCTGCTTCATATCGGGGAATCCGGCACCGCTCGGGGCGGGTCGAGCCCCCGAGACCTTCTCGATCCGCACGCGCAGGTCGTACCAGGCGGCCTGCCCGGTGACCGGATCGGCGTTGGCGTAGCGGTACCCGTCGGCGCGCGGCGGCAGCAGTTCGGAGATGATGTGGTTCAAGAGGAAGCCTTTGCGGAATTCCGGCGCGTCCTCGGCGAGATTCCAGGCGCCGCGACGCTTGCCGATCGCGTTCCAGGTCCAGACGGTATCGGGATTGACGCCGTCCATCAGCTTCACCGGCACGTGGATGCTGCCGTGATGGCTGGTGACCGCGACCCAGTCGCCGTCTGCGATGCCGAGCCGTTCGCCGAGCACGCGTGCGATGTGCAGGCGGTTGTGGCCGTGGATCTGGCGCAGCCAGGCGTTCTGCGAGCCCCAGGAATGGTACATCGCCATCGGGCGCTGGGTGACCGCGCGCAGCGGATAGGCGGCACCGTCGACCGCCGCGTGCTCGAACGGCGCGTACCAGAAGGGCAGCGGGTCGAAATAGGTCTCGACGCGCCGGCGCTCCGAATCCGGCGGCTGCACCGGGCCGTGCCCCTGGGCGGCCAGCCGGAACTTCTGCAGCGGCTCGCTCCAGATCTGCATGATCACCGGCTCGGCCTTCGGGATGAAGCCGACCGACGCCGCCCATTCCAGATAGCCGCGGTTCGCGTGCTTGAAATATTGCTGATCGGCCGGCAGCTCGTGCTTCCAGAAGCAGCCGTTCTCGATATAGCGCTGCAGCTGGTCCGGGTTCGGCGCCCCCTTACCCTCTCCCGTGCCGTCGGCGCCGCGCCAGCCGGCCAGCGGCCCGATGCCGGGCGAGCGCTCGTGGTTGACGATGTAATCCGGATAGCCTCCCGGATACCGCGGCTGCCCGTCCTCGGTGGTGAAGGCCGGCAGTCCCAGCCTGTAGCCCAGGTCGATCACCACCTCCTGGAACGGCCGCACGTCGCGGTCCGGCTGCACCACCGGCTGGCGGATCGCATCGCCGGCGCCGTGCGCGTTGGAGATCGGCCGGTCGAGCAGCGAGATGCAGTCCCAGCGTTCGAGATAGGTCGTATCCGGCAGCACCAGGTCGGCGTAGGGCACCGTCTCGGAGTAGAAGGCGTCCGAATAGATGATCTTCGGAATTCGGTATTCGCCCGTAGCCTCGTCCCGGTCGGTCAGCATCCTGATCGTGCCGGGCACGTTCATCGCGCTGTTCCAGCCCATGTTGGCCATGTACATGAACAGCACGTCGATCGGGTACGGGTCGCCCTTCCACGCATTGGTGATGACCATGTGCATCAGGCCGTGGGCGGCGACCGGCGCCTCCCAGGAATAGGCCTTGTCGATGCGGGTCGGCGTGCCGTCCGCCTCGACCAGCAGGTCCTCGGGACCCGCGACGAAGCCGAGCGGCGGCCCCGGCATCGGCGTATTCGGCTTCACCTGC
Organism: Alphaproteobacteria bacterium; assembly: GCA_046296375.1. GTDB lineage: Bacteria > Pseudomonadota > Alphaproteobacteria > JAJUGE01 > JAJUGE01 > Constrictibacter. The sequence goes on from JBKBLL010000065.1 coordinate 12,716, forward strand.
CCCGGCTTGCCGGCCGGCTTCGGTCCCGGCGGCGCCGGACGCGGAAACGGCGGTTCGAAGCGGTAGGAGCCCGGCGTGTCGACGGCGCCCAGCAGCATCTGCAACAGGTGCAGCGCCCGGCAGGTGTGGAACCCGTTGGAGTGGGCCGAGATGCCGCGCATGGCGTGGAACGACACCGGCCGGCCCACCATCCGCGCGTGCCGGCGCCCGGCCCAGTCCGTCCAGGGCTGCTCGATCACCACCTCCTGCTCGAAGGCGGCGTGCGCCAGTTCGGCGGCGAGGCGCCGGATGGTCTCCGCCGGAATGCCGCACTCCGCCGCGATCGCCTCCGGGGCATAGCGCTCGTCGAGATAGCGCTCGGCCATGAGTTGGAATACCGGCACGGCCGAGCGACCGTCGGCCAGAGTGAAGCTGCCGACCAGTGCCGGCGCGACCTCCGCCTGCATCGCGTTCGCCGGACCGCCCGTGCGCTGATCCCAGCACAGCGGATTGCCCTCGCCGTCGCGCGCGAACAGGCCGTCGTCGGCGCCGCCGGGATTGCGCACCACCAGCCAGGGGGCGTTGCTGTAGCGGACGAGCGACTCCAGGTCGATCCGGTCCGCCTTCAGCAGTTCGTGCACCATCGCCAGGATGAACAGGCCGTCCGTTCCCGGCTTCACGCCGATCCACTCGTCCGCCGTGGCCGAATAGCCGGTGCGCACCGGATTGACCGAGACGAATTTGGCGCCGTTGGCGCGCAGCTTCGACAGGCCGATCTTGATCGGGTTGGAATCATGGTCTTCGGCGACGCCGAACATCATGAAATAGCGGGCATGCTCCCAGTCGGGCTCGCCGAACTCCCAGAAAGACCCGCCGATCGTGTAGATGCCGCCGGCCGCCATGTTGACGGAGCAGAAGCCGCCGTGCGCCGCGAAGTTCGGCGTGCCGAACTGCTGCGCCCAGAAGCCGGTGAGGGACTGGCTCTGGTCGCGCCCCGTGAAGAAGGCGAGCCGCTTCGGATCGCGTGAACGCACCTCGGACAGCCAGCCGGTCGCGATGGTCAGCGCCTCGTCCCACTCGATCTCACGGAACTCGCCGCTGCCGCGCGGCCCCACCCGCAGCAGCGGCTTCGACAGCCGCGCCGGCGAGTAGTGCTGCATGATTCCGGCCGAGCCCTTGGCGCACAGCACGCCGCGGTTCACCGGATGATCCTTGTTGCCCTCGATGTAGCGGATGCGCCCGTCGGCGAGATGGACTTTGATCCCGCAGCGGCAGGCGCACATGTAACAGGTCGTGGTCTTCACCTCGTCCGAGACGAAGGGCGAGGTGTCGACCGGCTTCTGCGGGCCGGCGGCTCTGCTTGCGGTCATGCGGGCCTGGGGTTCCGGTTCTTCCTGGGCGCTCGCGCCACTGTTTGACATGTTACCGCGGTCGGTCAACCCCGCCTCTGGTCGGCAGCCGCGCCCGGATCCGCCCTCAGCGCCTCAGGCGCGTCTCCACCATGGTCGCGAGCCAACTGGCACCCAGCGGCAGTACGTCGTCGTTGAAGTCGTATCGGGGGTGGTGGACCATCGGGTCGTCGGGTCCACGCGACTGGCCGAGCCAGACATAGCAGCCCGGCCGCTCGTTCAGCATGAAGGAGAAATCCTCCGCGCCCATGACCGGCGGCGCGTCGTGCACCACGTTCTCGGCGCCGACCACCGCCGCTGCGGCGTCGGCCGCCAGACGCGCCTCGCGCGGGGGATTGACGGTCGCCGGGTAGCCGCGCTGATACGCGATCGACGCGGTTGCACCGAAGCCCGACGCGATTCCCGACGCGATCTCGCTGATGCCCTTCTCGATGCGGTCCTGTGTTTCCGCCCGATAGGTCCGCACGGTGCCGGCGAGCTTGGCCGTCTCCGGGATGACGTTGTAGGCGGTGCCGGCCTCCAGCCGGGTCACGGACAGGACGGCGCTGTCCAGCGGATCGACGGCGCGGGCGACGAGACCCTGAAGGGCGGAGACGATCTGCGCGGCGATGAAGACCGGGTCGATGCCGAGATGCGGCATGGCGCCGTGCGCCCCCTTGCCCCTGATCTCGACGTCGAAGCGGTCGGCCGCCGCCATGATGGGTCCGGGCCGCACGGCGATTCGGCCGGCCGGCAGCAACGGCCAGTTGTGCATGCCGTAGACCTCGTCGCAGGGGAAGCGCTCGAACAGCCCTTCCTGAACCATCCGCCGGCCGCCGCCCTTGCCCTCCTCGGCGGGCTGGAAGATGAATTGTACCGTTCCCGCGAAATTGCGGGTTTCGGCGAGGTATTTCGCGGCGCCGAGCAGCATCGCCGTATGCCCGTCATGGCCGCAGGCGTGCATCTTGCCCGCCTCCCGCGACGCGTAAGGCAGGCCCGTCTCCTCGGTCATCGGCAGGCAGTCCATGTCCGCACGCAGCCCGATCGCCCGATCGCCCGGCGCACCGCGCAGCGTGCCCACCACGCCGGTGCCTGCGACT
>JBKBLL010000065.1:15192-15713 GCA_046296375.1 Alphaproteobacteria bacterium
GGTGACCTCTATGCCCCAGCCCTCCAGCAGCCTCGCCACCGTCTCGCTGGTGCGGAACTCTTCGAAACCGAGTTCGGGGTGCATGTGGAAGTCGCGCCGCCAGGCGGTCATCTCGTCTTCTGCGGCGGCGATCGAGTTGATCACGGGCATCGAAGGTCCCTCGGGGGATGTGACGCGCCGGTGACGTTAGGGCAGCCGGGGCGCGAAGTCATGTGCGCTCGTGCTAGTTTCCGCGCCATGCGCGATCAGACAGCCACAGCCGCCTCCGTTCCCCGTTCGTCTCCCGACGATCCGCCCGTGCCCCCCGGGGGGACGCCGCCCGGCCCCGAGATGACGCCGATGCTGGCGCACTACCGCGCCTGCAAGGAGCGCCATCCCGACCATCTGCTCTTCTATCGGATGGGCGACTTCTACGAGCTTTTCTTCGAGGACGCGGTCGCGGGCGCGGCGGGCCGCCACAACACCCACACCCCCCCCCGGCCGGGCGGCGACGGCCGGGTGCCGATGGCGGGCGGCCCCCG
>JBKBLL010000066.1:0-15647 GCA_046296375.1 Alphaproteobacteria bacterium
CAGCGCGCGTCGCGATAGACGGGTGCCGCGACGGCGCGGATGCCGCTGTCCGCCAGTTCGTCGAGCCAGCCGTCGAACGGCATGGAGATGTCGACGACCGTGGTGACGCCGCTCATCAGCAGTTCGGCCAGGGCGCAGCGGATCGCCGCCGTATAGCCGGCCGGGTCGTTGGTGAAGATGGTCAGATACTCGTAGAGCGAGCTGTGCCAGAAGCCCGGGCTGCGCGTCTCGTCGGTGATTCCCTTGCGCAGAGGCTCGCTGGTCGGGTGGGTATGGATGTTGACGAGGCCCGGCAGGACGAAGCGGTCGCGGCCGTCGATCTCCGTCGTCGCCGGGCCGCCATAGCCCTTGCCGACGAAGGTGATCCGGCCCTCGGCGAAGGCGACGTCGCAGCCGCGCCTGTAGACGTGGCTCTGCGTCACCTCGTTCCAGGCGACGACCCAGTCGGCGTTGCGGATGACGGTGGTCTCGACCATGCGGGGGGCTCTCCTCGTCCTGGCTCGCGTCGATGGATGATGGACGAGGCGGCGGCGCGGGTCATCCCCGCGCCCGTCGCCGCGGGCCCGGCCGTCGGCGAAGTCGAGCACGCCGGGCGAGATGTAGGAGGTGGCCGGCTCGGCCAGGGCGAACCAGACGGCCTCGGCGATGGCTTCCTGGTCGACGGCGAGATTGATGGCTTGGCGGACCTTCACGTCGGACATCAGATCCCACGTGATTTTCATGCCGACATAGTAGGTCCAGAAATAGGCCTCGGCCTTCGATACCGAGAAGCGGCGCGGCCCGCCTCCATGTACTCGTTGCGCATGACGACGCTTGCAAGGGCCATGCCGGGGGCGGGCAGCGCGAGGCAAGCCGGTCGATCCGGCTGCGTCCAGTACCCCGCTTCGCGCTGGCGACGAAACGCCGGGATTTGGGCGGCGGCGTCCGCGGGGGCGCGCCGGACGCGGCCGGTCCTCGTCGGCGAGATAGAGTTATAGAGGCGAAGCAGCTTGGGGCGGAGGGCGCCCGTTCACCCCCGGGTCTTGCGCGCCTGGTATTTCTCCGTCTCGCTCCGGACCGCGGCGGCGGCGGCGCCGGCGAAGGCTTCATGGTTGCGGCGGGCGTGATCCCAACTCGCCTCGCGCAGTTCCACGGCGCCGCGGAAATGCGGAACCACGTAGCGCGCCATCAACTCATAGCTGCGCTTCGTCGCCGACCAGTCCGCCCAATTGTGCGCCAGTTCGAGGAATCCGCCGAAACCGCCCGACCCGGCGAGCATGCGTTCGATGTGCTCGATCGCCTCGTCGGGCGTGCCGATGACGGCGGTGCGCGTTTCGCGCAGATAGGGGATCGGATCGCCGATGTCGGGCGGCACGATGGGGAACGTCGCGACCTCGCGGAAATACTTCACCCATTCGGCGAGGCCGAACGCCACGTTCGCCTCGGCCTGCGCCCGGGTCTCCGCGACGTGCATCAGGGAGACGATGCGCCAGCTGTCGCGATCGGGGCTCTTGCCGTGCTCGCGTGCCGTTTCCTCGTATATGGCCCAGTTTGCGGCGTGGGCCGCGAGCGCCGCATCGGACGTTCCGCCGATGGACAGCATGCCGAGCCCGTGCCGGCCGGCGGCGAGCGCCCCCGTCGGCGAGCGCGAGGCCGCCACCGCCATCTCCATGCGCGGCCGGGTGTAGGGCCGGATCTGGAGCTGCGCATCGACGAGACGGTACCAGTCGGTCTCCTCGTTCACGACCTCGCCGTTCATCAGGCGGATGACCGCGTCCAGCCCCTCGTTCATGCGCCGACGCTGGTCCGCAGGGTGGATGCCCATCTTGAAGGCATCGGAGGTGAGCGACCCGGGCCCGACGCCGAACATGGCCCGTCCGCGCGCCATGTGGTCGAGTTGCACCATGCGGTCGGCGACCAGGAAGGGGTGGTGGTAGGGCAGCGAAACGACGCCGGTGCCCAGCCGGATGTGGCGCGTTCGCTCCAGAGCGGCGGCGACGAACATTTCCGGACAGGCGATGATCTCCATGCCGCCGGAATGGTGCTCGCCGATCCAGGCCTCGTCATAGCCGATCGAGTCGAGGTGCTGGAGCAGTTCCATGTCGCGCTGGAGCGCCGAGGTCGGGTTATCTCCGACTGCATGGAACGGCGCCAGGAAGATGCCGAAACGCAGATGCCGTGCGGTCATGATGGTCGCCCCGTTCTTGTGCGTTCTCCTCCGTCCACCGTCATTCTGGACCTCGGGGCGGGAACCGGACAAGGTGTGCGCCCGCCGCTGGGCGGCGGACATCGAAACGACAGCCGGGGCAGGATGCAGCCCGTCATCGCCATCGAAAACCTCTCGAAGACCTACGCCTCGGGCTTCCGGGCGCTGAAGCGCGTCGACCTGGAGATCCGCGCCGGGGAGATCTTCGCCCTGCTCGGCCCGAACGGTGCCGGCAAGACGACCCTGATCAGCATCGTCTGCGGTCTGGTGCGGCCGACCACGGGAACGGTGCGCGCCGCCGGCCACGACATCGTGCGCGACTATCGCCGGGCGCGCAGCCTGATCGGGCTCGTGCCGCAGGAACTGACCACCGAGGCGTTCGAGACCGTGTGGGCCACGGTCAGTTTCAGCCGCAGCCTGTTCGGCAGGCCGCGCGACCCCGCGCTGATCGAGCGGCTGCTGCGCGACCTGTCGCTCTGGGACAAGAAGGACGCGCGCATCCGCACCCTGTCCGGCGGCATGAAGCGGCGCGTGCTGATCGCCAAGGCGCTGGCCCACGAACCGCGCATACTCTTTCTCGACGAGCCCACCGCCGGCGTGGACGTCGAACTGCGCCGGGACATGTGGCGCCTGGTCAGCCGCCTGCGCGAGACGGGCGTCACCATCATCCTGACCACCCACTATATCGAGGAGGCGGAGGAGATGGCCGACCGGGTGGGCGTCATCAACCGGGGCGAGATCGTCCTGGTCGAGGAGACGGCCGAACTGATGCGCAAGATGGGGCGCAAGCGGCTGACGCTGCACCTGCAGGCACCGCTGGCCGAAGTGCCGCCGGCCCTGTCCGCCTATGCGCTGGAGCTGGCGGCGGGCGGCGGCGAACTCGTCTACACCTACGACACGCGCGGCGAGCGGACCGGGATCACGGCGCTGCTGCGCGACCTGTCGGCGGCCGGCATCCGTTTCCGCGATCTCCATACGACGCAGAGTTCGCTGGAAGAAATCTTCGTCGACCTGGTGAGCGAGCGGTCATGAATCTGCGCGGCGTGCGCGCCATCTACATGTTCGAGATGGCCCGGACGTGGCGGACGGTGCTGCAGAGCGTCGTCTCGCCCGTCGTGTCCACCTCTCTTTATTTCGTCGTGTTCGGCGCGGCCATCGGCTCGCGCATTCCCGAGATCGGCGGGGTCAGCTACGGCGCCTTCATCGTGCCCGGACTGATCATGCTGTCGCTGCTGACGCAGAGCATCTCCAACGCCGCGTTCGGCATCTACTTCCCCAAGTTCACCGGCTCGATCTACGAGATCCTGTCGGCCCCCGTCTCCTACGCCGAGATCGTGGCCGGCTATGCCGGCGCCGCGGCGACCAAGTCGGTGCTGCTCGGCCTCATCATCATGGCGACGGCCACTCTGTTCGTGCCGCTGCAGGTCGAACATCCGGTCTGGATGATGCTGTTCCTGGTGCTGACCGCCGTCACCTTCAGCCTGTTCGGCTTCATCATCGGCATCTGGGCGGACGGCTTCGAGAAGCTGCAGTTCATCCCGATGCTGGTGGTCACGCCGCTGATCTTCCTCGGCGGCAGCTTCTACTCGATCGACATGCTGCCGCCCTTCTGGCGGACCGTGACGCTGTTCAACCCGGTCGTCTATCTCATCAGCGGCTTCCGCTGGAGCTTCTACGGCCAGGCCGACGTCAGCGTGGCGGTCAGCCTGGGCATGACGCTCGTCTTCCTCGCGGCCTGCCTCGGCGCGCTCTGGTGGATCTTCCGGACGGGCTGGCGGCTGCGCACATAGATCAGAGCCAGCGCCGCACCCGCGCGCGGTAGGCGCGGTAGGGTTCGCCGAAGGTCGCCTCGAGATACCGCTCCTCGCGCAGGATCACGCCGAAATGGATGGCCAGGACGGCGGGCACCAGCAGCAGGAGGGCGGCGGGCGCATCCAGCAGCAGGGCGAGGCCGGCATGCAGTGCGGCCATGCCGAGATACATCGGGTTGCGGGTCACGCGGTAGACGCCGCCGGTGACGACCGCCGTGCTGGGGCGCCAGGGCGCCGGATGGGTGCCGGCGCGGCGGAAACCGGCGAGGGCGCCGGCGAGGAGGACGAGGGCGCCGGCCAGGAGCGGCATCGCGACGCCCCAGCGCGCCCCGGCGGCGAATCCCGTGGACCAGCCGGCCGCCCAGTCGACGCCGAGGCCCGCGAGCAGCGCGCCGCCGAAGATCAGCGGCGGTGGCGCCACCACGCCCGCATGCCGCGGGGCCGTCGGGGGTGCTGCGTGCATGCGAATGCCCTCGCGCGGGAATGCGACGGCGGGACCATAGCACGGCCGCCGGCCGGGCGCCGGCACGCAACCTCCCGGGATGCGACCGCACGCGCACTCAGGCGCGGTCGCGGCTTTCGCGGTGCGCGATGTAGAGGCCGGCGGCGACGATCACCGCGGCGCCGACCCATGTCCAGCCGTCGGGCAGGTCGCGGTAGAGCAGCCAGCCGGTGACGGTGGCGCCGATCAGCTGGAGATAGTTGAAGGGCGACAGGAGCGACGCCGGCCCGCGCTCGAACGCCTTGGTCAGAAGATAGTGGGCGATGCCGCCAACCAGGCCTATCGATACGAACAGGACCCAGACATGCGGGTCGGTCGGCGTCTCCCAGACGAAGGGGACCAGCACGCACATGACGGCGGCGCCGACCAGTCCCGACCAGATGTTGGTCGTCTCGGCATGGTCCTGCCCTGCCAGCTTGCGCGTGCAGATCTGATAGAGGGCGCCGCAGGCGGCGCTGCCGACGATGAAGAGGGCCGCCCACTCCGCCGAACCGCCGGCGGGCCGGATGACGATCATCGCGCCGGCGAAGCCGACGGCCACGGCCGCCCACCGGCGCGCTCCGACCTTCTCCGCCAGGAGGGGTACGGACAGGGCGGTCACGAGCAGGGGGCTGGTGAAGCTGATCGCCGCCGCGGTCGCCAGCGGAAGCGCGGCGAGGCCGGTGAAATAGAAGATCGACGAGGCGATCGCCAGCAGGCCGCGCACGATCTGCAGTCCGGGCCGCCGCGGCACGAGAATGCGCGGCCCGTGCCGCGGCGCGAACAGCAGCAGCATCAGCAGGAAGGCGACGCCGTGGCGGAAGAACACCACCTGGTGCGGGTGATGATCCTCCGTCAGGACCTTGCCCGACGCGTTCACCCCGACGATCAGCGCCACGTAGAGGCACATCAGGCCGATCGCCTGGAGCAGCCGATCCTCGGCCGCGGCGACCGGTGTGGCCGGTTTCATCGCGGCGGCTCCGAGCCTCCGCCGTCGCCGGCGGCACCGGGCGAAGCCCAGGCCAGCGGCGAAAGGCGGCGCAGGCTCACGCGTTGTCGCGCTCGACCGCGCGGCACACCGCCGCCGTGACGGCCCGCGTGTCGGCCGAACCGCCGAGGTCGCGCGGCAGCACCTCGCCCGCACCGGTGACGCGCTCGATCGCGCGCATCAGGCGCGCGCCCGCCGCCGCCTCGCCCAGATGGTCCAGCATCATCGCGGTCGACCAGAAGGTGCCTATCGGATTGGCGATGCCCTTGCCCATGATGTCGAAGGCCGAACCGTGGATCGGCTCGAACATCGAGGGGAAGGCGCGTTCCGGATTGAGGTTGCCGGTCGGCGCGATGCCGAGGCTGCCGGTCAGCGCCGCGGCGAGGTCGCTCAGGATGTCGGCGTGCAGGTTGGACGCCACCACCGTGTCGATCGTCTGCGGCTTCAGCACCATGCGCTGCGTCATGGCGTCGACCAGCATCTTGTCGGTCGTCACGTCCGGGAAGTCGCGGCCGACCGCGGCGGCAATCTCGTCCCACATCACCATGGCATGGCGCTGGGCATTCGACTTGGTGACGATGGTGAGATGCCGGCGCGGCCGCGAGCCCGCGAGTTCGTAGGCGAAGCGCATCACCCGCTCCACCCCCGCGCGCGTCATGACGGAAACGTCGAGCCCTACTTCCAGCGGGAGGCCGGTATGGACACGGCCGCCGACGCCGGAATATTCGCCCTCGCTGTTCTCGCGCACGATGACCCAGTCCAGGTCTTCCGGCGCGCAGTCGCGCAGCGGACCGCGGATACCGGGCAGCAGCCGCGCCGGGCGGACGTTGGCGTACTGGTCGAAGCCCTGGCAGATCGCGAGGCGCAGGCCCCACAGGGTGACGTGGTCGGGCACGCGCGGATCGCCGGCGGACCCGAACAGGATGGCGTCGACGCCCCGGATGCGGTCGAGCCCGTCGGCCGGCATCATGCGGCCGTGCCGCAGATAGAAGTCCGAGCCCCAGTCGAATCGTTCGATCTCGCAGCGGAACGATTCCCGGCTCTCGAGCGCGGCCAGAACGGCGAGGCCGGCCTCGATCACCTCGGTGCCGATGCCGTCCCCGGGTATGGCCGCGATCCTGTAGCTGCGCTGTGTCCCGTCCATCGGCCGCGGCGAAGAAGGAAAAACGGGCGCACTCTTAGCGCGCCCGCGCGGTCGCGTACAGTCGGTTTCGATATGCGGAACGCTCAGGCGGCGCGCGCCCGCGCCCTGCTCTTCATCAGCGGCTGTATCTGGGTGCCGAACGCCTCGACCCCGCTCACGAATTCGTCGAAGGTCAGCATCGCCCCCTGCACCCCCGGAACCTCGGCGATCTGGTCGAGCCTGGCCGCGACCCGGGCGTAGGAGCCGATCGGGACGCCCTGGCGGGTCGGCGGCGGCCGTTCGAGGTGGTGGAGATCAGCCAGCCGTTGTTGCCGATCGGAATGAAGACACCGACGTCCATGAAACCCGGTTCCGCTGCGGAATGGTCCCGTGTCGGAAGCAAGACGGGTGCCAGCGCCGCCGGCGCGGCTCAGGGCAGGGAGTGTCGCGCGGAGGGCGTCTCGGACGGCCGGGGGGCCGGCGCGGGCCCGGGATCCGTCATCGCGGCACCACCCTCGGCCGCACCGCCACCGATCGGAAGGCGGCAGGTCACGGTGGTACCCTCGCCCAGGGTCGAGCGCAGGTCGATGCGCCCGCCATGCATCTCGATGAACTTCTTGACCAGGGTGAGGCCCAGCCCGGCACCGGCCGTGCGCTGCTCGCCCAGCGGCGGCTCGGCCCCCGACCGGCCGCGCTCGAAAGCGGCGAAGACGCGCTGCAGATCGTCCTTCACGATGCCGATGCCGGTGTCCGAGACTTCGATCACCACATCGCCCCCGTCGCGGTGCGCCCGCAGGGCGACGCGGCCCCCCGGCGGCGTGAACTTGAGCGCGTTGCTCACCAGGTTGAACAGGACCTGACGCAGGCGCCGCGCGTCGGCGACGATCGGGCCCGCATCGGGCGTGGCTTCCGACACGATGTCCAGGTTCTGCTCGCGCGCGCGTTCGCGCGCGAGTCCGAGCACGCTCTCCAGCAGCGCCGGAACGTCGATCCGTTCCGGCTCCAGCGTCAGCTGGCCCGCCTCCACCATGGCGAGGTCGAGAATGTCGTTGATGAGGGCGAGCAGGCGTTGCGAGGCCTCCAGGATGCCGCGCGTATATTCCGCCTGGCGCAGGTTTAGATCGCCGAAATAGGCATTCGAAAGGATCTCGGTGAAGCCGATGATCGTGTTCAGCGGCGTGCGCAGTTCGTAGGAGACGTTGGCCAGGAACTCGGTCTTCAGCCGATCGGCTTCCTGGAGCGCCTCGTTCCGCTCCACTAGCGCACGCTCCACATTGTAGCTGTCGGTGACGTCGGTCTCGCTGTAGAGCACGCTGCCGTCGGGCAGGGGTACCGTGTTGAAGTCGATCACCCGGCCGTCGGTCAGCGGCAGCCGGCCGGCCCCCGTCACGCGGCGCATCACCCGGTCGACGATCGACTGCTTGAACGCCTCCCACCCGCCCTCGAAGCGGAACAGCGGGCGGTTGCGCTCCACCACTTCGGCGATGTGCGGCTCCGCGGCGACGAACCCCTCGGTCAGGCGCCAGTGGCGCAGGAAGGCCGGGTTGCACAGCTTGATGCGACCGTCCGTGCCATAGACCGCGACCCCTTCGCGCAGCTCGTTCAGCGTCTCGCGCTGGACCGCCGTCAGCGTATTGTACGAGGTCTCCAGCGCCAGCCGGTCCGTCACGTCCTCGTAGAGGAACATGAGGCCGCCCAGCGGGTGCGGCGCCACGATCTCGCGCACCGTCGTATCGTCGGGCAGGTAGAGATATTCCTCGCGCGGCTCGAGCACGGCCTGGAACATGGCGAGGCGCGTCTGCTTGTAGGCGCGGAAGTCGGCGACCTCCGGCAGGCGGCGCCGTTCGCGCAGCACCTCCAGGATCTCGCCCAGCGCCGGCTCCCCCGCCAGCCATTCGGCATCCAGCCGCCAGAGCGCCGCATAGCCGCGGTTGAAGAATCTGAGATGGCCGTCCGGGCCGAACATGGCGATGCCCGAGCGGAGCTGCTCCAGCACTTCGGCATGGGCGTCGATGTGCAGGTTGAGGTTCGCCTGGATGCCCTCCATCGCCGTGAAGTCCTGGGCATAGCCGCCGACAAAGCCCGCATCGCCCAGCGGGAACTCGCAGAACTCGACGAAACGCCGCGATCCGGCGACGACGATGTGGTGGCTCTCCGACTGCGGCGCGCCGGCGCGGATGGCGCGTTCCGCCAGGGCGCGGCCCGAAGGGTCGACCAGCCCGGCGGCGATCTCGCGCCCGTCCACGAGCGCGGCGGCCGGCGCCTCCGCGTCGACGGCCGCCGCGTAGGCGCGGTTGCAGAAGGCCAGCGAAAGGTCGCGCGCGCGCTGCCAGACCGGCAGGGGCATCGCGTCGAGCAGCGTGAGGAACCGGTCGCGCTCCTCGCGCAGCGCCCGCGCGTCGGCGGCGAAGCGCGCCGCCGGCGCCGAAGCCGCCGTGGCGTCGGCGATCCAGAGCACGTCCATGCGCCGCACGCCCTGATCGGCGCGCATGCCCGAGACGGCCCGGGCGCGTTCGCCGTCGACCGTCCGCACGGTGGTCGCGAAGGGCTCGCCGCCCTGGAGCAGGGCGGCGACGGCGTCCTCGAGCATGGCGCCGTCGGCGGGCGCAAGGCGTCCGCGCAGGACGTTCCACGAGACCGCGGTGGTGGGGTGCAGGCCGATGAGAAGCGGCAGGCCGGCGCTGTGATACTCGTCGTCGCCGGTCCGATCCCAGGCGATATAGGCCACCGGGGCCCGGCCGAGCGCCTCTTCGTGGCGGTCGAGTTGGGCGACCAGTCCGTCGAACTCCCGCTCGGCGCGGCGGCAGCGGATGCGGTAATGCGTGGCGAGGGCGAGCGACAGCGCGACGGCCGCCAGAGCAACGATGGTCAGAGCCATGCCCGGCGCCCGTCGCGCGACCGCGACTGCCTTACCCCCCTCCAGATCATGGCGCGACTCTAGGCCGCCGCCGACCGGCGCACAACGGTTTCGCGCCGGCCGACAGGGCCCGGCCGCGTCAGTAGCGGTAGGCTTCGGGCTTGTACGGGCCCGTCTTCGCGACGCCGATATACTCCGCCTGCCTGGGCGAGAGTTCCGTCAGCCGCGCGCCCAGCTTGCCGAGGTGCAGCGCGGCGACCTTCTCGTCGAGATGCTTGGGCAGCACATAGACCTTGCGCTCGTACTTGCCCGTGTTCTTCCACAGTTCGATCTGCGCCAGCACCTGGTTGGTGAAGGACGCGCTCATCACGAAGCTGGGATGGCCGGTGCCGCAGCCCAGGTTCACGAGGCGGCCCTCCGCCAGCAGGATGATGCGCTTGCCGTCGGGGAACTCGATCTCGTCGACCTGCGGCTTCACGTTGTGCCACTTCAGGTTGCGCAGACCCTCGACCTCGATCTCGTTGTCGAAGTGGCCGATGTTGCAGACGATCGCCCGGTCCTTCATCGCCCGCATGTGGTCCATCGTGATGATGTCCACATTGCCCGTGGCGGTGACGAAGATGTCGGCGCGCGGCGCGGCCTCGTCCATGGTGACGACCTCGAAACCCTCCATGGCGGCCTGGAGGGCGCAGATCGGGTCGATCTCGGTCACCATGACGCGCGCACCCTGGCTGCGCAGGCTCTGTGCCGAGCCCTTGCCGACGTCGCCATAACCCGCGACGACGGCGATCTTGCCGGCCATCATCACGTCGGTGGCGCGCTTGATGCCGTCGACCAGGCTCTCGCGGCAGCCGTACAGATTGTCGAACTTCGACTTGGTGACCGAATCGTTCACATTGATCGCCGGGACGAGCAGCGTGCCCTTCTTCGCCATTTCATAGAGGCGATGCACACCCGTGGTCGTCTCCTCGGAGACGCCGCGCACCGACTTCATCAGCTCGGGATACTTCTCGTGCATGAGCTGGGTGAGGTCGCCGCCGTCGTCGAGCAGCATGTTGGGAACCCAGCCGTCCGGGCCCTTGATGGTCTGCTCGACGCACCACCAGTACTCCTCCTCCGTCTCGCCCTTCCAGGCGAAGACGGGGACGCCGGTGGCGGCGATTGCCGCCGCGGCCTGGTCCTGGGTGGAGAAGATGTTGCAGGAACTCCAGCGCACCTCGGCGCCGAGCGCGGTCAGCGTCTCGATCAGGACGGCCGTCTGGATGGTCATGTGCAGGCAGCCGGTGATGCGCGCGCCCGCGAGCGGCTGCGATGCGCCGTACTCCGCGCGCAGAGCCATCAGCCCCGGCATCTCGGTCTCGGCGATCCGGATCTCGCTGCGGCCCCACTGGGCGAGAGCGATGTCCTTGACCTTGTAATCGTGGGCGGTGCTCATCGAGTGCTCCTGACGGCGCGTCGAATGGGTGCGGAGAGGTTTGGAATGTTCCGGACGGCGCGGTCTGTGCCGCGCGGGAGGCCGGACCTATAGCAGTCCGGGCCGCCGGGCTCAACCCCGGGGGTCCGGAATACCCGTATCTTCACCGAAGCCCGATTCGACAAGTTGTGCCAGCGCGTCGACAGCGGCGGCGGCATCGGGACCTTCCGCGGCGATGCCGATATGCGTGCCCCGTGCCGCGCCCAGCATGAGCAGCCCCATGATCGACAGGCCCGACACCGGCCCGTCGTCGCCGGTCACGACGACCGACGCGGCAAAGCCGCCGGCCAGCTTGACGAACTTGCCCGCGGCGCGCGCATGCAGGCCGCGCTGGTTGACGATCGTCACCACGCGGTCGGCGCGCATCGTCACCGGCGCGCTTCCGTCAGGTGCCGGGAGGCCACCTTGATGTATTTGTGGCCCGCCTCCTCGGCGCACGCGACCGCTTCCACCAGCGGCAGGCGGCGCCGTTCCGTCGCGAGCTTGACCAGCATCGGCAGGTTCACCCCGGCGATCACGTCGATCCGGCCGTGGCCGAGGACCGACATGGCCAGGTTGGAGGGGGTCCCGCCGAACATGTCGGTCAGCAGCACGACGCCGTCGCCGTCGTCGACGGCCTCGATCGCCTCGAGAATCCGCCGGCGGCTGGCCTCGCTGTCGTCGTCGGGGCCGATGCAGACGGTGCCCGTCTGCTCCTGCGGCCCGGTCACGTGCACCGCGGCCGCCAGCATCTCGTCGGCCAGGCGGCCATGGGTGACGAGAACGATGCCGATCATACGGGCTCCCTGGGCGCGCGCTGCGGTTCGGGGCGCGCGATGTCGCGATGCGCCACCGTCGTGCCGATACCGCGCTGGCGCAGCCATGCGCCGATGCGTTCGGCGAGATGGACGGACCGGTGCTTGCCGCCGGTGCAGCCGAAGGCGATGGTCAGATAGGATTTGCCCTCGGACTCGTAGCGCGGCAGCAGGACGTCGAGCAGCCCGACGAGATTGTCGAGAAAGGGCGCGAAGCCCCTGTCCGCCGACACGAAGGCGGCGACGTCGGGATCCTGGCCGGTCCGGTCGCGCAGCGCTATTTCGTAGTGCGGGTTCTGCAGGAAGCGCACGTCGAAGACCAGGTCCGCTTCGCGCGGCAGCCCGCGGCGGTAGGAAAAAGAGGTGACGAAGACGTGCATCCCGGCGCCGCGCTGCAGGCGGAACTGCCCCTGCAGCAGCCGGCGCAGGTCGTGCACGTTGAGCAGCGTCGTGTCGATCAGCAGGTCGGCACGCTCGCGCAGCGGTGCCAGCAGCCGGCGCTCGTAGCGGATCCCGTCGAGCGGCGCGCGGTCCTCGGCCAGGGGGTGGCGCCGGCGCGTCTCCGTGTAGCGCCGCTCGATCGCCTCGTCGTCGCAGTCGAGGAAGACGACGAACACCGGCACGCCCAGTTCGTCCATCAACCCGTCGATCTCGGCCAGGAGCTGGTGGCTGCCGAAGTCCCGGGTGCGCACGTCGATGCCGATGGCCAGCGCCCGGCCCGCATCCTCCATCGCGGAGACGAGGCCGCGGACCATGCGCAAGGGCAGGTTGTCGATCGCCTCGAACCCGGCATCCTCCAGAGCCTTCAACGCCGTCGTCTTGCCCGCCCCGGACATGCCGGTCACGAGCACGACGCGCCGCGGCGGGGCCGCGGTCTCGGGGGCGTCGAGCGCCGTCTCCTCCGTCGTCGTCAAGACCGGCCTCCGCGCGCGGAGCAAGGACAGGCAGCGCCAATATCGGGCGCCCCGGGCCATGCCGCAAGCGTCTCGCGCGCGTTCCGCCACGATTGCAGCCGCCCGGCCGGTCCCTATATTGGCGCGCATGAACAGCCTGGGATTCGACCGGTCCCCCTCGGCGACGCGCGTCGTCGTCGCGATGTCGGGCGGCGTGGACAGTTCCGTCACCGCCGGACTGCTGGCACGCCAGGGCTACGACGTGGTCGGGGTGACGCTCCAGCTCTACGACCACGGCGCGGCCACCGGGCGTCCGGGCTCCTGCTGCGCCGGCCAGGACATCCACGACGCGCGCCGCGTCGCCGACCGGCTCTGCATCCCGCACTATGTGCTCGACTACGAAGACCGCTTCCGCGCCGACGTGATCGACGATTTCGTCGACACCTACCTCGCCGGCGCGACGCCGATCCCCTGCGTGCGATGCAACCAGCGGGTGAAGTTCCGCGACCTCCTGGGCACGGCGCGCGACCTGGGCGCGGACGCGCTCGCCACCGGCCACTATGTCCGCCGCGCCGAGACGCCGGACGGCCCGGCGCTGCTGCGCGGCGCCGACCGGGACCGGGACCAGAGCTACTTCCTGTTCGCCACCACGCGCGCGCAGCTCGACTTCCTCCGCTTCCCGCTGGGGGCCATGCCGAAGCCTGAGGTGCGTCGCCTCGCCGGGGAGATGGGCCTGGAGGTGGCGGCCAAGCCCGACAGCCAGGACATCTGCTTCGTCCCGAGCGGCGGCTATGCCGCGGTCCTGGAGAAGCTGCGGCCGGGCGCGGCCGAACCGGGCGACATCGTCGACCTGGACGGCGCGGTTCTCGGCCGCCATCGGGGCATCGTCCATTACACGGTGGGACAGCGCCGCGGCCTCGACCTCGGCGCGCGCGGCGCCGATCACCGGCCGCTCTACGTCGTCCGGCTGGAGCCGGAGGCGCGCCGTGTCGTCGTCGGCCCGCGCGCGGCGCTGGCCTGCACCGACTTCACCGTGGCCGAGGTGAACTGGCTGGGCCCGGACGGCCTGGATGCCGCGCCGGGCGCGGTCGCGGTCAAGACCCGCTCCGCCGCCCCCGCCGTTCCGGCCCGGCTCGAGGCACTGGCCGGCGGCCGCGCCCGCGTCCGCCCGGCCGAGCCGCAGTTCGGCGTGGCGCCGGGCCAGGCCTGCGTCTTCTACGACGGCGATCGCGTCCTCGGCGGCGGCTGGATCGAGCGTCCCGCGGCGGCTTGACAGCCGACGGCCCAACCCGCATATACGCCCGCGCTCCGGCGGCACGCCGGACGATCGCGGCGGCGGGATAGCTCAGCGGTAGAGCAGGGGAATCATAATCCCTTGGTCGGGGGTTCAAATCCCTCTCCCGCTACCACGCGATCAAGGGAGAAGAGCGCTTTTACGTAGTTTCCGCGCTGCCCTCCCCCCACGGCGCTCACTGTTGCTAGCGGGGTTGCATCTTGCCGCGAGCTCGCGCGGAGCAGGAACCCTGCCGCATATGAGCGTCAACGCACGGCGATTCCACAGCTGCGCCTTTCGTCGAGCACGTCCGGAACGGGCGGCGCCGGAACGCGGACCGTCGCTCGCCGTGTACCCGGGACAAGCAATGGCCTGTCATGCGGACGCGATCGCCGCCCAGGTGCGGCGGGGGTCGTCGGCGGCGACGGGGGCGGTGCCGCAGACGGTGTCGAAGTGCATCGCGCAGGGCGCCTCCGGGCGGAAGGCGGGCCAGGCGGGCAGGGCAGGGCCGTTGGGATCGCCGGTGCGGGCGAAGGCGGCCCAGGTCGCCGACAGGGTGCCGGCGAGCGCGGCCGCCGCCGGCCCCTCGGTGGACGGGCCGCAGCGGTCGACCGTGTCGAACACCAGCGGCGTGTCGACGGAATGCGGCGACTTCAGCCGCCCCTCGTGCGCTGCCGTCTCCCAGTCCAGCGAATAGAGCCAGACCGGCGCCGCCTGGGCCGCCTTGCGCTCGGCCAGCATCAGGCTGCGCACGCGGAAATGGCTGTCGGTCAGGATCGCGATCAGCCGCTCCGCCGGGCTCATGCCGGGGTGACGCTCCCCGTAGCGCGCCAGCAGATCGTCCGCCGCCTCGCCCGCCACAGCCCGCACCCGCTCGCGCAGGTCCGCCTCGGTCAGGGTGCGGAACCACACCGGGTCGTCGCCGGCGAGGAAGATCGCCATCTCGTCCTTGGTGTCGCCGATCATCAGCGGCACCCCGGCGCCCGTCGCCGGCGCGTCCGGGTCGAAGGGATGGCGCGGCAGGTCGGCGCCGTCGACGACCGGGCCCAGCGGGTAGCGGTCGAGCAGCGGCCAGGGCGACGGCGGCAGCGTCCGCTCGGCCGGGGCGATGGCCGCCTTCAGCTGCGCCAGCGGCACCGCCTGCAGCCGGTCGAGGTCGTGCCGGCCGATGCCGAGTTGCTTCAGCACCGCCTCGGCCATCATGGTGGCACGCGCACGCTCGGCGACCCGGATGGTGGCGCCGCTCTGCACGATGGCGCGGTGGAACAGGCCCCTGGCCGCCGGCATGGCGAGCAGCGTGCTGATCTTGCCGCCGCCGCCCGACTGGCCGAAGAGGGTCACGTTGCCCGGATCGCCGCCGAAGCGCGCCGCATGCTCGCGCACCCAGTCGAGTGCGGCGATGAGGTCGAGCACGCCGGCGTTGCCGGAATGGGCGAAGCGCTCGCCGCCGATATCGGCCAGGTGCAGATGGCCGAAGACGTTGAGCCGGTGGTTGACCGCGACCACCACCACGTCCTGGCGCGCCGCGAGGTTGGTGCCGTCGAAGCGCGGCACGTTGGCCGAGCCGTAGGAGAAGGCGCCGCCGTGCAGCCAGATCATGACCGGCCGCTTCGCCCCGTCGAGCCCGTTGCCGAGCCCCGGCGTCCACAGATGCAGCGTCAGGCAGTCCTCGGTCTCGGGCAGCGTGTCCACCGGCCCCCAGACGGTCGCGAGTTCCGGCCGGCGCGGCCCCGGCCCGTTCTGGGGCGACCGCCCGGCGAGGGCGAGC
>JBKBLL010000067.1:0-15614 GCA_046296375.1 Alphaproteobacteria bacterium
AGTGGCCGATCAGCTGCGTCCCAAACTGCCGAAGCTCGCCGGCTTCCTCGATGCGGCCGAGACCGACGTGCTGGCCTACATGACCTTCCCCGCCGCCCACCGCGCCAAGCTGCACAGCACAAATCCGTTGGAACGCCTGAACGGTGAGATCAAGCGAAGGACCGAGGTGGTTGGCATCTTCCCCAACGAGGCGGCCATCATCCGCCTGGTCGGGGCCATCCTGCTCGAACAGAACGACGAATGGGCCGTCCAGCGCTGCCGCTACATGACCCTGGAAAGCGTCGGTGCCCTGAGCGATGATCCCCTCGTCAGCCTGCCCATCCTGGCTGCCTGACAGATCCCGGCCCTACCGGAGATCGCGGCGATCACACCGCCGCAGCTACACCACAGGATGGGACACGATCCGGCGCGGTTCATTTCAAAGATTCTCACCGGCATCGCGGCCCCGAAGGGGTGCGATGATAGGCAACTGCTTCAGACGCCCCCAAAGGGGGTCAGGAGAGGCGAAAGGTAAGGCGCGTCCGCGCCGGCACGCGCACACGCGTGCTGAACAGCTGCAGAAAATAGCCCGCAGGACACACGGCATGGTCGGACAGTGCCGACACTAAACGCTTGAAATCCTCGTCACGCACACAGAAAAAGTCTTCGATGATCAGCGTGGAGCGACGACCCCGCTGGAAATCACGCAGAATCGGCGCGGCCGGCAGGTCGTAGTGGGAAATACGCTCGCCGATATGCCTGTAGACCGAGCGAACCGACAGATAGAGGTCCAACGAACCCGTCGCGACCTCGAACATGTCCCGGCACTCGCCGACCTTCAGTGCCTGCCAACCCATCGCGATCCATTGCGCACGACCCGATGCCGTGTCGTTGAATATCGCCGCAAGACGCAGATCACGTCGACCTTCGTTGCAGACATTCAGCGTCGAACGCGCCTCCGCCGCGACTGAAAACACCAACGAAAAAATGAAAAATAGATATTTCATCGCGGCCACTCCGACTGCGGGAGAAGACGACCCATATCGTCGTACCAACGATGCGGCACCGAGTCGGTACGGTAGATGGTACGACCGCCACGACGCTTGCAAATACGACCGCCACAAAGACGCCGAAGATCGTCCTCCGCCTTCGCCAATGATTTTTTCTGCTCCGCACGCTCTGCCATCAAGGCGATCCGACGACGCACAAGCTCCTCCATGTGACCCGTCACATGGCGAAAAGCCAAACGCTCCGGCAAAGCGTTGCCAGTATCAATCATGTGCGGAATCAGGATACGCAGAAAAGACAGGTGCGAAACATACACCGCATTGTGCTTCGGTTCGTCCTCCCAGTGATGTGCCAGATTCGACCAAGCCTCCGCATGATTCTTCTCCATGAAACGCGCAAATTCCATAAAATGAGGACGCAACAACTGCGTCACGATATAAGTCGATCCCTCCCGGTGCAGATGCGCATACAACCAGACGACACGGTCGCCATCAGGAACCGCGGCCGCCACGATCCAACGATCCGGACGAACCTGAAACAGACGAAAACGCAACGCATTCGCACCCGAGCCCGCTTCAGAACCACCATGGACGGTCATGCGATACGCATCCCCGTCCCGGATGACCTCACGCGCCGAAAAAGGCTCCTTGTCCGCCCACGCACCGGGAGAACCCGACAGGTCCACAAACCAAGCCCCGTCGCCGAACAACCAGACATGATCCGACGGGCCCACCAAGGGCGAACGCGACAGAATACAGCCGGTCATAAGAAGTAGTAACGGAAGCCATAGCAGCCGGCGCATCTCCAATCCCCCGCCGAGACATCACGAGGGAAACACAGGCAATGCAATCCCACAACCTCTCAGAAGGATAAATTGAACTGCCCCTATGGTTCCGGGTGCTCCAACTCCTGAGACTCGGTTTTCGAAAATAATGCCAGCCTCCGAGGCGTCTCGTGAGTAGCATGACGGATGCTGCGTAGAGGAAAGCTGCGGCGGAATGGAGGGTGGCTCCGAAGTCCTTTGAAGCGTCGGTTACGGCCGAGCCAGGCGAAGAGCCGTTCGACGACCCGGCGGCAGGACGACGAAGCCGACCTGGTCCGGCAGTTTGAGGACGATTTCCCACAACCGCTTCGCTGCCCACACAACCCGGCCCACGATGTTCACTTCCTCCGCGTCGCGCTCATAGGCCTGGTACTCCGGGTTGACCGACGTGATGACGATCTTCGGCGGTTCGGAGTGCGGCACGTGCTCGACGCGCTTGGCCACCAGGCCGAGGCCGTCCCAGATGACGAAGATGCCGGGCGGCACGGGGACGCGCTGGCTGGTGTCGAGCAGGATGCGGTCGCCGGAGGCGAGCAGCGGCTCCATCGAATCGCCGTCGATGGTGATCATGCGCAGGTCCGCCGCTCGGGCGCGGAACTCGTGGCGGATCACCGGGTCGGGGAACAGCCAGACGTCCTTCGGCTCCTCCAGGCCGTCGAGCATGGCGCCCGCCGGCCGACGCATGCACATCGATCTCGCTGACCGCCGCGAATCCCTCGAAGAGAGCGGTACTCGTCGCGCAGAAATCCATGCTTTTGCTCGGGGCTCATCTTCGGGCTTCCTCAGGGCGCTTGTACGAGAGCGGTAAGCATAGCGCAGGCTACTTCCCGGTCGGACAGGGCGAGCGACGCCTGCTGGCCGCAACGCCACGTTTTCCCGGGGGGTCGTTCGTACAGCTGCGCACTCTCAGGGGCGTCGATGCCATGCAGGCGGACGCGCGTGCCATGGATTTCGAGCGTGTCGCCGTCGATGACGCTTGCCACACCGGCGATCCGATCCTGCGCAGCAGCTGGCCGGCCGATACCGTCAGCATCGCGCCCAGCGCCATCGCGCGCATAATCATGCGGCACATCGTGGCGCCCAATCCGTCAGTCCAGCCGACCCGCTGCGGTGTCATCGAGATAGAACTCTTCCTCGTTGATCGTCTGACGGAGCTTGGACGCGACGCGCTCGCACTCGACCTCACCCTTACCGGTCACGTCGACCCGGTGCACCACCTCTCCACTGCTGCGGTCGATTACCTGGATCTCCCGGCGCTCGGTCATGACTGCCTGCCCATCCCGCTTCTCCTAGACCACACGTCCCGCAGCAGCAATCTGCCCCGGCTACGGGTCGTTGCCCATACCGGTCGTGGCATGACCAGCGATGCTGGAAAACAACTCGACACGCACAGGCATGTGAACATAATAAGAACATTCGGTGCAAGGGCGGCCGGTCTTTGCGCCTTCGCGCAAACCCGGCGGCCTGAGGGATGGCGGTGGCGTTCGGAAGCTTCATCAGGGAACGACGGGAACAGGCCGGCCGAACGCTGACCGAGGTGGCGGCCGAGGTGGAGATTTCGATCGCCTACCTGTCGCGGATCGAGCGCGACCGCGAGAACCCGCCACGCGACGAACTCATCCACCGGATCGCCGACGTGCTCGGCCTGTCCGCGGATGAGACGTTCGCGGCGGCGCGGCGCCTGCCGCCGGATCTGCGAGCGCGTGCGGGCGATGTGATCGCCCTCTACCGGCGCTTCGAGTCGTGAGGCGGGCAGGCATGCGATCCGTTCTGCGTCTGCGATATCCGCACGCGCGCTCCCGACTGCCGGCGCCGATGAAGGCGGCGGCGATCTGGGCGATAGCCGAAGCCGCCCGCGATCATTTGTTCGGCCTGTCCCGCCGGCTGCCGGTCGACGTCGGCCGGCTGATCGCCCGTTGCGGGCCGCATCTTCGAGGCCGGCCATCGCGGCGAGGACGTCGTCGCGGCATGGCTGCGCGAGGCCGGGTTCGACCTGCGCACCGAACGCGCCGACGGCCGCCAGTTCGGCTTTACCGCCATGGATGGGCGCTTCAGGGGACACATCGACGGCTGTCTCGTTGGAGGTCCCGCGCCGATCGCCTATCCGGCGCTGTGGGAGACGAAGGCGCTCGGTGCCGCGTCCTGGAAGGACGCCGTGAAGCAGGGCGTCGTTCTCGCAAAACCCGTCTATGCCGCGCAGATCGCGCTGTACCAGGCCTATCTCGATCTGCCGAACCCGGCACTGTTCACCGCCCTCAATCGCGACACCTGGGAGATCTACAGCGAGCTGGTATCGTTCGATGCCGGCCTCGCGCAGCGGATGAGCGACCGGGCCGTCGCCGTGGTCCGTGCCAGCGAAGCCGGGGAGCTCCTGCCGCGGGCCTCGGCGGAGCGAACCTCGGCCGTCTGCCGCGGCGGCAGGGCCGGCGGCCATTGGCACCCACCCTGCTCCTGGCAGGACCGCTGCTGGAGGAACGTATGACCGGACCCGCTGCACCGGTACCGTCAAGACTGCAGCCGGGTCAAAAGATCTTTCGATGGACGGTCCTTCATGCCGGCGCGCCAGCTCTATCCCGGGCCGGTAAAAAGAGGCCGCGGTGGCTCTGTCGCTGCCTGTGTGGCACCGACAAACTGGTCTTGGAGCAGAGCCTGCGGCTTGCGCTGAGATCCGCTTCCGGCGGCAGCCGGAGCTGCGGCTGCTCGACCGCCGAACGCAACATTCGTCATGGCCACAACCGCCGCCAGCAGCCCACGTCGGAGTACATGGCCTGGATCGCGGCAAAGAAGCGGTGCGGCAATCCCCGCAACGCCTCCTTCCGACGCTACGGCGGTCGCGGCGTGCGAATGTGTGCACGGTGGCAGAACAGCTTCGAGACCTTTCTGTCGGATATGGGACGGAAGACCGACCCTAGCCTCAGCCTCGATCGCATCGACCCCAATGGCGACTACGAGCCGGGCAACTGCCGGTGGGCGCCCCTGGATGTCCAGAGTAGAAATCGCGCCGGTGTCCGCTGGTATGAGTTCGAGGGTCAGCCCGCTCTGCTCGGCGACATCGCTGCGTTCCTCTGCATGACCAGGGACGAAGCGAGGGCGCTGGATCGTAAAGGCCTGCTGCCTGCACGACGACTGGCAAAACCGCCGCGCGTTCCCGATCGCCTGATCCCGCTTGAACTCGATCTGAATCTCGTCGAACCGCGGCCGGCGTGCTTCGATCTGGACGCGTAGCGCAAATGCCGATGTCCCAATGACGGACACTCCTTGCATCGACCTGAACGACGCCTGGCAGCCGCCGGTCCGGTTCGATCTCGACGCGGTGCGCGAACGACTGTGCGCCACGGCTGCCGACTGGCTGCCGCCGCTGTTCCCGCAGGCGCGACGGGCTTCCGACGGCAGGACCCTGCGCTGCGCCGATCTGTCCGGCCGTCCGCCGCGCAACGAGGGTTCGTGCGTCATTCACCTGTCCGGTCCGCGCGCCGGCTGGGGCTACGATCACGCCACCGGCGAATGCGCCGGTTCGATCGACCTGATCCATCACGCCACCGGGCTGGCGAGCAGCGCGCTCTTCGAGGAGGCGGCACGGCTGGCGCGCCTTGATCAGCCGGCGCCCGCGAAGCCGTCAAATCCGAAGCCGGATCACAGTCTGGAGGTTGCCCGGATCCTCGCCGGCTGCCAGCCGCTCGCTGGGTCGTTGGCGGAGACATACCTTCGAAGCCGGGGGCTGCAGGATCCGCTGTGCCCCGACCTGCTGTTCAACCCCGACATCACGGACTACGACACGCGCCGCGGCTGGGCCGGCATGGTCGGCGTGGTGCGCGACGGCGCGGGTGCGCCCACCGGCGGCATACACCGAACCTACCTTCTCGACGACGGCTCGGCCAAGGCGCCGCCCGGCAAGAAGATGCTCGGCGCGATCGCCGGCGGCTCGGTCCGGCTGGCACCGATCGGCGCGGACGGACACCTCGGCGTCGCCGAGGGCATCGAGACGGCGCTCTCGGCACGGGCGATCTTCGGCGTACCGACCTGGGCCGCACTCTCCGCCGACGGCATCCGTCGCTGGCAGTGGCCGGCGGGCGTGCGTCACGTGACCATCTTCGCCGACGCCGGCGCGGCGGGCACGCAGGCGGCAGCCGCTCTCGCCGACCGCCTCAGTGCCGTCGGGGTTCCCAACACCATCGTCGCCCCGCTGCATGGTGACGACTTCAACGACGATCTGCAGCACGGCGCGACGGCGGCCGATTACGTTACGACGCACTCAGTTGCACCTGCTGTCCCCGAAACATCCGCGACCCCGACGACCGTGGCCGAGTTCGAAACTGCCGTCCGAAGCCTCACCCGGCCACCCGATCTGCAGGTGCTCGGCGCCCTGCTCGGCCAGCTCACGATCGCCCGGCTCGAACCTCTCCCCGAGCGCCAGGTGCTCGCGGCGATCAAGATCGCGACCGGCATCCCGGTGGCCATCCTGGAGAGGCAGATCGGCGAGCTGCGCCGCCGCCTCAACACCACCGGCGATCTCCAGTAGCGACCGGTCCGGCCACCCTGGGCGAACCGGCTGCGCCTCGATCTCGCGGGCACGCCCGAGCGCAACGAGGCCAACGTCATCACCGCGCTCGCCAACGACGAGGCCTTCGCCGGGGCGCTGGTGTTCGACGAGTTCCGCCAGGAGATCCTGGTCTACCGCAGGCTGCCCTGGGACGAGCCCGCACTGCAGATGCCGCGGCCGTGGACCGACGAGGACGACGTGCGGTGTGCGGAATGGCTGCAGCGCCGCGAGATCAACGTCGTTCCCGCCGTCGTCGGCCGGACCGTCGGCGCCGTCGCACGCGATATCCGCGTCCATCCGGTTCGCGATTATCTCGCCAGCATCTCATGGGATGGCGTGCCGCGGATCGAGACCTGGGCCGTCACGCATCTCGGCGCCGACGACACGCCGCTCAACCGCGCCTTCGGCGCGCGCTGGATGATCTCGGCCGTCGCCCGCATCAAGCGGCCCGGCGTCAAGGTCGACCACATGCTGATCCTCGAAGGACCGCAGGGCGCGAAGAAGTCGACCGCGCTGAAGGTGCTGGCCGGCGAGGACTGGTTCACGGACGAACTCGCCGAGATCGGCAGCAAGGACGCCGCCCAGCAGATGCGCGGCATCTGGATCATCGAAATCGCCGAGCTCGACGCCATCGGCCGCGCCGAGGTCTCGCGCATCAAGGCGTTCCTCACCCGCACGGTCGACCGCTACCGGCCGCCCTATGGTCGCTACGTCATCGAGGTGCCGCGCCAGTGCGTGTTCGCCGGCAGCGTCAATCCCGACACCTACCTGCGCGACGAGACCGGCAACCGGCGCTTCTGGCCGGTGCGCTGCGGCCGCATCGACCTCGATGCGCTGCGCCGCGACCGCGACCAGCTCTGGGCCGAAGCGGTCGCACGGCATCGCGACGGCGCGATCTGGTGGCTCGACGAGCCCGACCTCGTCGAGGCCGCGAAGGCCGAACAGGATGCGCGCTACCAGTCCGACGCCTGGGACGCGCTGATCGAGCGCTGGCTCCTGTTCGAGAAGCGCCGCGTCAATCACGGCTACACCGGCTACGACGACTGGCGCACCGAAGAGGTCGAGCGCGACACGCCGCTGCGGGACGTCTCCGTCGGCGAGATCCTGGAGCAGGCGATCGGGATCGAGCCGGGGCGGTGGAACAAGAGCGACCAGATGCGAGTGGGCGCGTACCTGAGCGAGCGTAAATGGCAGCGTTATCAGCGACGGGTGAGTGCGATACGAGAATGGCGCTATCGACGTGCGTGACCTTGCGGGAGCGATACGCATGACGTCGCGCCCGAGCGCGCCGAGTGAGTGATTGTGCACAGTTCGCCGGTGCCAGCCGCGGCGGTTAACGATCGGCGGCGCCGTATACCTTGATCGTCAGCGTCCGAGTGAACGACGTCGACCCTCTCGCCTGGCTCGCCGATCGTTCTCACTCGCATAGCAGAACTGCCGCAGAGTCGACTTCCCGAGCTCCTCCCCTCGAACTCGAAGGCTGCCCGACGATCCGCGCGCGCTTGAGGGAACGCGAGATTATGCGCGCTTCGCCCATACCTTCCGGGAGGTAGTCCGGCTGCCCTTGGCAGGCCCCTTCCGGCGGCTCGCCCTGATTCGACCGAGCATCGCCTCAACGGCCTCCAGCTCCAGGTCCTCCGGGTCGAAGCGCTCGCCGTACCATTCCATCATGGCCTCGTGCTCTTCGTGAGCTTCGTCCCGCATCGCCTCGAGGAACGCTTCGAACCCCGGCGGACCACCGCAGTCCTCGGGCGGGGCGCGGCGCGCGCCATCTACCAGGAGCGGGTATTCCACGCCGTCTTCCGGGTCCAGCTTCTGTTCGACCGTGACGATATGCTCCCAATCGTCGCCGAAGTCGTAGCGGTAGACGAACCGTTTGACCCCACGGTCCAGAAGCGCACCGAGCCTGATGTTCCGGTCGCTGTACAAACGCGTGCCATCCAACTCCCCGTCGTCGTATTCCGGCGCACCATAGATGCGATCGTTTATCTCGAACTGATGGAGATGGTAGCCGACCCAGGCGAACACGGCCTGGATCACATCATGCAGGCGGCGGAGCGGGAAATCCGCGGGGACATCGACACGACGCCAGATCGGCGGCTCCGTATCCGAGAGCTCTATCCTGAGCCGTACGATCCTTTGCGCCGGACCCGCCATCTCACGTCCTCGAAGGCATCTTCCTTCACCGTATAGAGCGCTCGGGCCGCCGAGGTCGAGCAGCAAGGCCCGCTGCTCGAAGAGCCTGTCGACATAGAGCGTCGGGGCGCCGAAGCGTCCATCGACGAGCGTGGGGTGCAGGACCGGCGTCATGCGTCGGTTACGGTCAAACCGCGCATGTGTGCCGCGATGCCGCCCCCGCTCGATAGCGGCAATAAGGCGAGTACGGCAGTCGGGCGCGGGTGTCGATCGCCTTCCGGAATCCGGATTGTCACCACCTGTCACCACCCGCTCCCGAGGTGGTGACAGAAAAACCTCTGGTTTTTCAACGGTGTCACCACTGTCACCACTGTCACCACCTTCTGAGTAGACGTGTGTGGAACGGATGGATTTGGCCGGCTCACCATATTTCCCCATGAGGAAGTGTAGAAGACAGGTGGGGACAGGTGACAGTGGTGACAAAACCGACTAACGCATTGGCATAGCGTCATTTTCCGTGTCACCACCTCGCTGGGAGGTGGTGACACGGAACTTTGGCGCGCTGATATTAAAGGGGCTTTCTGTCACCACCTCTCGGGGGCTCTCCGCGGAAAGGAAGCGGAGTGGTGACAACGGCCAGGTCCGCGGCGATTCCCGTTGTCGGGATTCCAGCGGCCCCGTAAAATTATCTCCGACCGAAGCCGAAGGCCCACCACCCGTGTGAGCCTTCACGATGACCACCCTCGCTCTCGCCGATACGCCCGCCGCGCCGCCTCTGGCACCGGCGGCGCAGTCGTCCGTCCCGACCATCCTGGCACTCGATCTCGGCACGACCACCGGCTGGGCGCGGCGCCGCGCCGCCCGGGGAGGTTGAGCCATGCGACCGGAACAGCAGATCGTCGACACCCGCGCCGGGCGGATCGCCTTCCGCGCGGCTGGCGCCGGGGTCGAGACCCTGGTCCTGCTGCACGGCCTCGGCGGCAATGCCCTCTCCTGGGAGGAGCAGTTCGGCCCGCTCGGCGAGACGCGGCGAGCCGTCGCCTGGGACGCGCCGGGCTACGGCGGGTCCGACGATCCCGCGGCGCCGGAGCCCGGCCTGGACGACTATGTCGCAGCGCTCGCCGCGTTCCTCGACGCCCTCGACCTCGGGCTATGCGACCTGCTCGGCCATTCGATGGGCGGCATCGTCGCGGCTCGGTTCGCGGCCAGGCACGGCGGGCGTGTGCGGCGCCTGGTGCTCTCCTGCACGACCGCCGACTTCAGCCCGTCCGGACCCGGCTTCGCCGCGCGGGCGGAGGAGTTGCGCACGCTCCCGGCGGCGGCCTTCGGCCGTCTCAGGGCCGACGGCATGGCCGCCTCGGCGACGCCGGAGCCGGTGCGCCAGCGGCTGGCCGCCGTGGCCGCGTCCGCGCGCCTGCCCGGCTTCGCGGCAGCAGCCCGCATGCTGGGCCGATCCGACAATCGCGGCCTGCTTCCCGGCCTCGCCCTGCCCGTCCTGGTGATCGCGGGAAGCGAGGACCGGATCGCCCCCCTGGCCGAGGCCGAACGGCTCGCCGCGCTCGTCCCCGGCTCGCGGCTGGTCGTCGTCGAAGATGCCGGGCACGCCCCTTATGCGGAACAGCCGACGCGATATAATCATGCGGTGTCCGCCTTTCTGGACGCAGACCCGGACCCGAGACACACCGCCACCGCATGATGATCGCCACCGTCTCCACCGCAACGATCCGGGGCCGGCGACAGGCCTGGCGACAGGCCGGCCGCGGGCACGGCATCGTCCTGCTGCACGATATCTGCGTCGACGCGACCGCATGGCGGGCGCAGTTCGCCGATCTGGCGCGCGACCATCGCGTGATCGCCTGGGACTGCCCCGGCTATGGCGAGTCCGCGCCCCTGTCCCCAAAGGAGCCCACCGTAGCGGACTATGCGGCCGCCCTCGACGACCTGCTGGCGACGATCCACGCCGAGCGGGTCGCCCTGATCGGCGCCGGGCTCGGCGCGGTGATCGCCGCCGCCGCCGCCAAGTCACGGCCGGCCCGAACGGCGGCGCTGGTCCTGGTGTCGGCGCCTTCGCGCATCGGCGGCGGCCAAGCGGCCCGCATGCTCGGTTGGCTGCAGCAGCGGATCACAGATCCGGCCGCCTTCGGCCGTGCCTATGCGGCGGAAGCCCTCTCGCCCGGCACCGTGGGGGGCATCCGGGACGAGGTCGGTGCCCTCGCCGCGGCGATACCGCCGCAGGGCTTCGCGCGCGCCTGCCACATGATGGCCGGAACCGATCTCGCCGCTACGTTGCACGACCTGCAGGTGTCCGTCCTGCTGATCTACGGCGAACGGGACGGGCTGACGCCTCCCGAAACCGGCACCGCGCTCGACACGATCGTGCGCGGGACGGTTACGGAGATCGTCGAGGGCGCGGGTCACCTGCCGCAGATGGAGGCGCCCGCCCCCTTCAACCGCGCGGTCCGGACGTTTCTGCGGTCCGCGCGAACGCGCATGTGAGACCGGTCAGCGCAAAGCCGCGGTCGCGCCGGTCGCAGCCGCATCGCGCAGGGCGATTTCCCGGACCAGCTTGGTCCGGATCGCGACGGCGAACACGTCGAAATCCTCCGCCGGCACCATGAACGCCCCCGGTCCGCCGATGACGTTCTCCTCGAAATAGCGGTCGAGGTCGACGGCGGCCGGCCAGCCGCCCGGCCCCGGACGGTCGTTCAGGATCGGCAGCCCGTTGATCGTGACCCCGCGTGCGACCGCCTCGTCACGCGCGGCGGTCACGGCGCGGCCGCTGTTGTTGTGGCCGTCGGCGGACAGGTCGATGACCCGGCGCGTCCCTTCGAAGCCGTTGCCGTCGAACCGTGCGGCCGCGGCGTCTATGGCGGCTGAGATCGACGTCCAGCGTTCGGTCCGGCGCGGCTGGATCGCAAGGGCGTCGGCGAAGGCGCCGGCGCTCGCCGCGTCTTCGACCAACCGCCAGTCGACGACCACCTGCTGATAGTGCTCGCCCGCCCACTCCATGCAGACGAGCGCGATCCGTCCGAAGGGACCGCCGCGGATGGCGTCGATCACTTCGCGGTGGACGATCGCCGACAGATAGCCCTCGCGCGGGAGCGCCGCCTCGGCCGCGTCGATGCTGCCTGAGACATCGACCGCGAGCACGAGTTCGACGTCGACGGGCAGGTCGTGCGCAACGGCCCGCCCGGACGCCAGGACGAACAGGGCTGCCACGAGCAGGCGGCGCAACCGACGGCGGACGTGTAAGGCAGGCCTCCCCGGGGACGGCATCGCCATTGAACAGCAAGGCTCGTGCCGTCGCCAGCGCGAGGCGGAGCCCTCAGCCGACGGTCGCGTCTATGGTCGCTTCCGGAACCCCCACCTCGCGCGCGGTAACGGCGATGCCGCGCCACGCCTCGTCCGGAAGGGGCACCCCCTCGGCACGGCGCCTGCGCCGGGTCCGGTCCTCCACCTCTCCCGGCAGCAGGACCTCGCCGCCCAGCTCCGCCGGACGGGCCTCCCGGACGAAGTCCAGATAGGCCGCCATCTCCTGCGCGAACCCGCCGCCCGCGTCGAACGCCTCGACCGTCATGTAGATCGACAGCATGCCGTTCGAGAAGGGACGCGGCAGCGGCCCGGCGGCGCCGTTTCCGGTTAAGGCGCCGCCCAGCAGTTCGCACATCAGGGCCAGGCCCGAACCCTTGTGCTCCCCCATCGCGCGGATCGCGCCGCGATTCTCGCGCTTGTCGGGCGGCGCATCAGGGCCCGCGTCCCCGTAGAGCGTGGCGGGATCGCTGGTCAACCGGCCGTCCGGCTCGATCAGGGCGCCTTCCGGAATCGGCTTGCCGCCCTTCGCCGCGACCAGCACCTTACCCTCCGCAACGATGGACGTCGCGAAGTCCAGAATCAGCGGCGTGTCGCCCGGCCGCGGCACGCCGACGCAGAAGGGTGCGGTGGAGAAGCGCTTGTCCACGCCGCCGAAGGGAGCGACGAGCACGCTGCCGGCGGCGTTGACGAAGTGGATCGACACCTGCCCCGCTTCCGCCGCCAGCTCGGCCCAGTCGCCGACCCGCCCGACATGGCCGGCATGGCGGAGGGAGACGATCGCGAGCCCGTTCTGCGCCGCCTTGTCGATGCCGATGCGCACCGCCTGCGGTGCGACCGTCTGGCCGAAGCCGTATTGGCCGTCCAGCACGGCCATTACCGGCGTCTCGCGGATCACGGCGACGGTCCGGTCGGCGACCACGCGTCCGTCGCGCAACTGCTGGACGTAGCGCGGCACCCGCACGACCCCGTGACTGTCGTGACCGACGAGATTGGCGGATACGAGGTATCGGCCGATCCGCTCGGCTTCCGCGTCGGAACAACCGGCGCGGCGGAAAATGTCTGCGACGAGGTGCGCCAGCTTCGCGGCGTCGATCAGCATTGGGGGTTCTCCCGGTCATCGATCGCTGCGATCTTCCGTGGTTTCGGGGGCCCGCGGAAGAACCCGCGCGAAGCGGGTCCGGGCACACCCGCTCGGTTTCGTCACACCGCGGGCGCTCCGGCGCCTCGCGGTGGTGGCAGAGGTGCGACCGTTCGCGTAAAAGCGTCGGCGGGCGTAGAGCCGCCATTCACCATGAGCGACAGGAAGGTTTCATGCAGCTGCCCCAGCGCCTCGGCGCTTTCGCGCGCAGCCTCGCCGCCGTCATCGTCATCGCCGGCGCAGCGCCCTCGGCGGCTCAGACGGCGGGAGGCATCCCCTCGCTGCCGGGCGGGTTCAGCCTGAACGATCTTCCACCGGACATACAGAACCAGCTTCGTTCTCAAACCGAGTCGGAAGCGATCCCTCCGACACTGGGCGCCGAGGAGCGCGCGCCGCGGACGGTCGGGCCGGCCTCCGCCGGTCCGCCGCAGCCCTCGCTGCTGGAGGAACAGTACAGCCGGCGCGCCGACCGCCCGCTGACGCAGGTCGGCTACAACATTTTCAGGCCCGAAGCCGGCGTGACGTTCCGGGAGGTCGGCGCCGTACAGGACGGCTACACGCTCGGCACCGGCGACCAGCTCGTCGTTCACATGCGCGGCCGCGTCAACCGCAGCGTCACGATCGAGGTCGACCGGGAGGGAATGGTGGTCCTCCCGGAATTGCCGCCGATCCCGGCGACCGGGACCTTCGGCGACTTCCGCCGCTCGCTTCAGCAGGAAGCGGCCCAGCGCATGGCGGGCACCGATGTCTTCGTGTCCGTCGCGCGGGTGCGCGAGATCGCGATCACCATGACGGGCGAGGTCGCCAACCCCGGCGTGATCACGCTGAGCGGCCTGGGCTCCCTGGTCGACGCACTGCGGCTGTCCGGGGGTATCAAGAAGACCGGCAGCCTCCGTAATGTGCGGATCATCCGGGGCGGGGCCACGATCACGGTCGATCTCTACGACTTCGTCCTCGGTCTCGCCGATTCGCGCGACCTCGCCCTGACGAACGGCGACCGCGTCTTCGTTCCGGTCATCGGGAACACGGTGGCGGTGGCGGGACAGGCGAAGCGGCCGGGCATCTACGAACTCCCGGCGGGCACGGACGCCCTCACCTCGGCCGATCTGCTGGAGCTGGGCGGCGGTGTCTGGGTCCGCGGCAGCTACCGCTACGCGGCCCTGCGCGTCCAGCCCGACGGTGTGGAGCAGCTGGTCAATCTCGCACGCCCGTCCGCCGACATGGTCCGGAGCGGCGAGATCCTGTTTGTCGAGACAGCGACGGACGTCACCGTCGGCAGCGTCACGCTTTCGGGCCATGCACGACTGCCGGGGCCCTATCCGCTGAACGCGGCGGGCACGGTCCGCACGCTCCTGCGCGGCTATGAGGGACTGCTGGCCGATCCCTATCTGCCCTTCGCGGTGGTGGAGACCGCCGACCCGCGAACCCGCGCCAGCCGCTTCGAGCAGTTCGACCTGGGCGCGGCCCTCTCCGGGCGCCGTGATCGCCGGCTGATGAATGCCGACCGCGTGCTCCTACTTGGGTTGGAGCATGTGCGGTTCCTCTCCTCGACCCAGGTGGCCGATGCCCTTCAAGGCCGTCCGTCGGGCGGCCGATGCGCGGGCCTCGACTTCCTGGCCCGCTGGGTGCTCGCGAACCCGAACTCCGACTTGGCCTCCGGTCAGTTCGCAACCGCCCTGAAAGGACTGGTCGGGCCGCGGAGCGGTCAGGTGGCGGCGGCTGAGCGCAGCCTGGAGGGCGCCGGCTGCCCGGCCCTGTACGACCAGCATCCGGGGTTGCTGACCTTCGCGTTGCAGAACTCGATCATCGTCCGCGGCAACGTCCTCAACCCCGGCGTCTATCCGGTCGCCGGTCCCGACGGCATCAACCAGGTGATGGAGTTGGCCCGGTCTCTCTCTTCGGGACGCCAGGGCGGGGTCCAGGCGGTGGGCGCCACCGCCGAACTCAACCGGCTCGCCGCGGAGCGTGCCGCCGGTCGGCCGGCCTCTCCGCCCACCCGGGTGGCCGCTCGCCCTCTCCGCGGCTCGGTCGCGGACGTGGTCGAAGTCGAGGAGGAACGCGTCCGGCTGGCCGGTCACGTCCGGTTCCCCGGAACGCGAAGCCTCGCCTCCGCCCGGACGGTCCGCGACCTGATCGGCGACGATTCGCAGTTCCGCGAGAACCCCTACCTCCTTTATGGCATCATCCTGCGCCGCAACCCGCGTACGCTCATGCGCGAGGTCGTTCCCTTCTCGCCCGCGGACGTGCTGGGCGGCGGCGATCCGGTCCCCCTGATCGATCGCGACGTCGTGCGGATTTTCGGTTTCGAGGAGGTCCGGGCCGCCCTGCAGGCCGTCCGACAGCCGGCGGCGCTGCCGGACGGCCCGGCGGCACAGGCGGGGACCGAGACCGGAGGCTCGATGGACATGGCGTCCGGCGCGCCGGACGGTGGGGCCGTGACGGCCCCACCGGGTGCGGCCTTCGGCCTGCCGCCCACCGCTGCCGGGCAGCAACAGGCCCCGGGCGGCATACTCGCGGGCGGAGCGGCAGGAGGCGGCGGCGTCCCGGCCCCGCTGGCCGGCCATTCGCTGCCGGAAGGGGGTGCGCCGCCGGCCGCCGCAGGTGCCGATGCGGCGGGCGCGGGAGCCACGGAAGCCTCCGGCGAGGAAGGCTTACTCGCCTATGGCGTGCTCACCCGC
>JBKBLL010000068.1:0-15598 GCA_046296375.1 Alphaproteobacteria bacterium
CGCGGCCCTGGTTGACGCCGGCGGTCAGGTACCACGCGCCGACATAGCAGAGGTTCGAGAGCGCCGTGTCGAACAGGCTGACGTCCAGGTCGCGGCCGGTGCCGGTCGCGCGCGCCTCGACGATGCCGGACAGCATGGCGATCGCCGCCTGCAGGCCGGTCGACAGGTCGACCAGCGACAGGCCCATGCGTGCCGGCGGCCCGCCGGGCTCTCCCGTCACCGACAGATAGCCGGCTTCCGCCTGCATCAGATAGTCGTAGCCGGGCCATGCGGCGCGCTCGCCGTCGCGGCCGTAGGCGGACAGGTGCACGCAGACGATCCGCGGGTTGACCGCTTTCAGGTCGTCATAGGTCAGGCGCAGCTTCGCCGGCTGGTCGCCGCGCAGATTGTTCAGCACCCCGTCGGCCCCGCGCACGAGATCGTGCAGCACCTGCTGCCCCTGGGGATGCTTCAGGTTCAGCGTGATGCTGCGCTTGTTGCGGTTGAACGCCTGGAAGAACAGGCTGTCGCCCTTGGGCAGCGGATCCTGCGCGTGGCGAACGTGGCGGCCGACGTCGCCGGCCTCGGCCACGTTCTCGACCTTGATGATCTCCGCACCCAGGTCGGCGAGCTGCAGCGTGCCGAAGGGACCGGCGCCATACTGCTCGACGGCGACGATCCGCACGCCGGAGAGGGGTAGCATCAAGGCCTCCCGGAGCGCGGGCGTCCCGCCCGTCGTTTCTGCAAGTACACCAAAGGGGGGGCCGGGCCCCCCCCGCTCCGGGGCGCCATCAGGCGGGATTCCGCTGCACGAGCTGGCGGGCGATGATGATCCGCTGCAGCTCGTTGGTGCCCTCGCCGATGCAGAGCAGCGGCGCGTCGCGATAGTAGCGCTCGATGTGGAATTCCTTGGAGTAGCCGTAGGCGCCGTGGATGCGCATCGCCTCGGTGGCGTTCTCCAGGGCGGCTTCGGTCGCGAACAGCTTCGCCATGCCGGCCTCCATGTCGCAGCGTTCGCCGCGGTCGTAGGCGGCGGCGGCCTGCATGGTCAGGAGGCGGGCAGCCTCCAGGCGGGTCGCCATGTCGGCCAGCTTGATCGCGATGGCCTGGTGCTCGGCAATCGGCTTGCCGAAGGTCTGGCGCTGCTGGGCGTAGCGGACCGAATCCTCCATCGCCGCCCGGGCGACGCCGATGCCGCGGGCAGCGACGTTGATCCGGCCGAGTTCGAGGCCGCCCAGCGCATGACGCAGGCCGTAGCCCTCCTCGCCGCCGATCAGGTTCGCCGCCGGGATGCGGTAGTCCTCGAAGATCAGCTCGGCGGAATCGATGCCCTTGTAGCCCAGCTTCTCCAGCTTGCGGCTGACCGTGAAGCCGGGCCCCTTCGGCGCGATGAACAGGCTGGTGCCCTTGTGGCGCGGCTCGGCACCGGGGTCGGTCTTCACGAGCAGGGCGAAGCAGGAGCCGTAGATGCCGTTCGAGATCCAGGTCTTGGTGCCGTTGATGACGTAATCGTCGCCGTCGCGCCGCGCCGTCATGCGGATCGCCTGCAGGTCGGTGCCGCAGTTCGGCTCGGTCAATGCCAGCCCGCCGCGGATCTCGCCGGTGGCGAACTTGGGCAGCCAGGTGCGGCGCTGCTCTTCGGTGCCGAAGCGCGTCACGGCGGCCGACATGATCAGATGCGAATTGAATATGCCCGACAGCGACATCCAGACCGCCGATACCGCCTCGACGATCTTCGCGTATGTCGTCACCGGCAGGCCGAGGCCGCCATATTCCTCGGGGATGACGGCGCCGAACAGGCCGAGTTCTTTCATCCGCTCGACCATCTCCTCGGGATAGCGGTCGGCGTGCTCGAACTCCAGGACGTAGGGCCGCACGTCGCGATCGAGGAATTTATGGACCGCGTCGAGGATCTGCGTCTCGGTCTCGGCCGTCTGGGCGGAGGTCATGTCTGCGCGTGTACCCCTGATCTGTAGGGGCGGGGCAAGCCCCGCCCGCCCGCCGGAAACATCCGAATCAGCCGCCCAAACCCTCTTCCAACTCCAGCGCCTCGCCCAGGCCGTCGAGCGCCAGGACCAGGTCGCGGATGCGCTCGGCGCGCTCGCGGCTCACCGCCAGCATGGCGTTGTCCATGAACTTCGCCACGATGTCGTCGGTGGAGAGCGGCCGGTCGCCGGCGCCGCGGTTCTTCTCCTCGCGGTGGTGGAGGATGCGACCGTCGACCGTCTCGATCGTCACGTCGCCGGAATAGTAGTTCGGGAAAGGGGAGTCCGGATCGACCTCGTAGTCGACCTTGGCGGCCAGTTCGAGGATCTGGCGGTCGCCGATCACGTCGGCCTCGAGTTCGGCGAGGCCGAACTTGCCGCGTACGACGCTCGCCGCGACGATGTAGGGGATGTAGAGCGCTTCGCGCCCGATGGCGCGCGTGACGTAGACCATCACCAGCGGGAAGGCGAACCAGCCGCAGACATAGGCGATCAGTTCGGTCAGCGCGAAGGCGCCGGAACTGACGGTCACGGCCGGCTCGTCGGGCCGGGTTGCGACCACGGCCATGTAGAAGGGTGCGACGAGGACCGCGGCGAAGAAGGAGTTCCAGAAGCCGCG
Source organism: Alphaproteobacteria bacterium (assembly GCA_046296375.1). Lineage (GTDB taxonomy): Bacteria > Pseudomonadota > Alphaproteobacteria > JAJUGE01 > JAJUGE01 > Constrictibacter. The sequence goes on from JBKBLL010000068.1 coordinate 2,584, forward strand.
GATGCTGGTGTCGAACCATTGCAGCCCGGCGGGGTCGCGCGCCGCCAGCCGGAAGGCGCCGTGCAGGCTGCGGGCGATCTCGGGGCCGGCGATCATCGCGGGCCCTCGGCTCAGCCGGTCATGTGGTCGCGCAGGACCAGCGCATAGACCTGAGTGAGCGCCTCCAGGTCGTCGAGATGGACATGCTCGTCCACCTTGTGCGCCGTCTCGCTGACCAGCCCGCATTCGATCACCGGACAGTGGTCCTTGATGAAACGCGCGTCGGACGTTCCGCCCGAGGTGCTGAGTTCCGGCGGCGCACCGCAGACCCGCTCCACCGCGGAGACGATCGCCGCGCTCAGCGGTCCGGGCGCGGTCAGGAAGGACTCCCCGCTGACGGACGCGGCGAGTTCGTAGCGACAGTGGCAGGCGTCCAGGCGCCGGCGCAGTTCGGCGTCGAGGCTGGCCCCGGTCCAGATGTCGTTGAAGCGGACGTTGAAACCGGCGGTCACCCGCGCCGGAATCAGGTTGGTCGTCGGGTTGCCGACATCGACCGTGGTCACCTGCAGGCCGGACGGCTGGAAATGCGCGTTGCCGCCGTCGAGCGGCGGTTCGACCAGGGTGCCCAGCAGGCGCAGCATGCGATGCACCGGATTGTCGGCCTGATCGGGATAGGCGACGTGGCCCTGCGTGCCGAAGGCCGTCAGCCGGCCGTTGTAGCTGCCGCGCCGGCCGATCTTGATCATCTGCCCCATGGCGCCGGGGTTGGTCGGCTCACCGACGATGCAGGCGTCCAGCCGCTCGCCGCGTTCCGACAGCCAGCGGAGCAGCTTCGGCGTCCCGTTGATCGCCGGCCCCTCCTCGTCGCCGGTGATGAGCAGGCTGACGGAACCGCGGAAAGGCCCGCCCTCCGCCGCGACGCGGGCGAAGGCGGCGACGAAGGCGGCGATGCCGCCCTTCATGTCTACGGCGCCGCGCCCGTAGAGCCGGTCGTCCGCGATCGCGGCGCCGAACGGGTCGTGCGTCCACGTGGCCGGATCGCCGACGGGAACGACGTCGGTGTGACCGGCGAAGCAGAGATTGGGCGCTGCCGTGCCGAATCGGGCGTAGAGATTGTCGATGTCCGGCGTGCCCGGCTCGGAGAACGGGAGCCGGTGGCAGGCGAAGCCGAGCCTCTGGAGCGCCGCCTGCAGAACGTCCAACGCGCCGGCGTCGGCGGGCGTGACGCTCGGCCGCCGGATCAGCTCGGCCAGGAGCGGGACCGGATCGCCGAGCGCCGCGGCGTCCGGCCGGGTCATGTGCGGAGCAGTTCGTTGATCGAGGTGCGGGATCGGGTCTTCTCGTCGACGCGCTTCACGATCACCGCGCAGTAGAGCGACGGGCCCGGGCTGCCGTCGGGCAGCGCCTTGCCGGGCAGGCTGCCCGGCACGACGACCGCATAGGACGGCACGCGGCCGATATAGATCTCGCCCGTCTCGCGATCGATCACCTTGGTGGAACCGGCGATGAAGGTGCCCATGGCGAGCACCGCGCCCTCCTCGACGATCACGCCTTCGGCGACCTCGCTGCGCGCACCGATGAAGCAATTGTCTTCGATGATGACCGGCGCGGCCTGAAGCGGCTCCAGCACGCCGCCGATACCGACGCCGCCGGAGATGTGGCAGTTCTTGCCGACATAGGCGCAGGAGCCGACGGTCGACCAAGTGTCGATCATCGTCCCCGAGTCGACATAGGCGCCGACATTCACAAAGGACGGCATCAGCACGACGTTCGGCGCGATGTAGGCCGAGCGGCGCACGACGCAGTTCGGGACGGCGCGGAAGCCGGCCGCCTTGAAGCTGTTCTCGCCCCAGCCGGCGAACTTGGACGGTACCTTGTCGAACCAGGGCGAATCGCCGAGTTCGGGGTCGCGCGGGCCGCCGGGCACGGCGACCGAGTCCCACAGGCGGAAGGAGAGCAGGACGGCCTTCTTCAGCCACTCGTTGACCCGCCACTGTCCGTCGACCTTCTCCGCGACGCGCAGAGCACCTTCGTCGAGACCCTCGATCGCGGCGATCACCGCGTCGCGCGTCTCGCCCCGGGTACCCGAGGAGAGGGTGTCGCGGACCTCCCAGGCGGCATTGACTGCGGATTCGAGTTGCCTGATGTCGGTCATCGCGCTGCTCCGGTTGACGGCGGCCAGAACATGCGGCAGCCCCGCAGGCCTGTCAACGCGGGCCGGGCCCCGTTCCTGCTGAGGTTCCGGCCCTTCCGGCACGGAATGTCCGCACACGCCGACCACGCGGGTTGCGTCGCGGCTAACCCCTGGATATAGCTTGGGCTCCGGCCGAGCGGGGGCCAAACGGGGGCAAGTCGCGCATCATGAACGCGCTCACCGTCACGATCGTCGAACTGATCGCCACGGTCATCACGCTGTATGTGTGGGTCCTGATCATCTCCGCGGTGATGAGCTGGCTGGTCGCGTTCAACGTCGTCAACACGCGCAACCGCTTCGTCTACACCGTCATGGACGTGCTGTGGCGGCTCACCGAGCCGGCGCTGCGGCCGATTCGCCGCCTGCTGCCGAACCTCGGCGGGATCGACATCTCGCCCGTGATTCTCATCCTGCTGCTGTTTTTCGTGCGCAATCTGCTGCTGAGGCTGGCCTACGGCGTGTGACCGTGGAACCGGGGGAGGAGTCGCCTTTCCGAGCGGTCGCCGACGGACTGGTTTTCGGGGTGCGGCTTACGCCGCGCGCGAAGCGCCCCGGGTATCTCGGGGTGGCGGCGGATGCCGGCGGCCGGCCGCGCCTGCTGGTCGCGGTCGCGGCGCCACCCGTCGAAGGGGCCGCCAACGCGGCCATGATCGACGTCCTGGCCGCGGCCTGGCGCGTGCCGCGGTCGGCCCTTTCGATCCGGTCCGGCGCCGGCAGCCGCGAAAAGGTCGTGCATCTCGCCGGCGACCCGGACGCGCTCGGTCGGCATCTGGGGGACTGGCTGCAGGCGAGGCCGAAACCCGGCGATAGACAGATCAGAACGAAGACGATACGCGGTGGAACATGGGTGAAGTGATCGACGGCAAGGCTTTCGCGGCCGGCCTGCGGACGCGGCTCGCAGGCCAGACGGCCGCATTGGCGGCGGCGCACGGCGTGCAGCCGGGCCTCGCCGTCGTCCTGGTCGGCGAGGATCCGGCGAGCCACGTTTACGTCCGGCACAAGGTACAGGCGACCGGGGAGGCCGGCATGCGCTCCTTCCGCCACGACCTGCCGCCCGACACGTCCGAGGCGGCGCTGCTGGAACTGGTGGCGAAGCTCAACGCCGACGACGCCGTGGACGGCATCCTGGTCCAGCTGCCGCTGCCGCCGCAGATCGATACCGACAAGGTGCTGCTGGCGATCGACCCGGCCAAGGACGTGGACGGCTTCCATCCGATCAACGTCGGGCGCCTGAACGCCGGCATCCCGGCCTTCGCACCCTGCACGCCGACGGGCTGCATGATGCTGCTGCAGGACCGGCTGGGCGACCTGACCGGGCTGCGCGCGCTGGTGGTCGGGCGTTCCAACATCGTCGGCAAGCCGATGGCGGCGTTGCTGCTCCAGGCGAACTGCACGGTCACGATCGCCCATTCGCGCACCCGCGACCTCGCCGAGGAATGCCGCCGCGCCGACATCCTGGTCGCCGCGGTCGGCCGGCCGCGCATGATCCGGGGCGACTGGATCAGGCCCGGCGCCACCGTCATCGACGTGGGCGTGAACCGAATCCCGACTTCGGAGGGCAAGACCCGGCTGGTCGGCGACGTGGCTTTCGACGAGGCGGTGGAGATCGCCGGTGCGATCACACCGGTACCCGGCGGCGTCGGCCCGATGACCATCGCCGTGCTGCTGCACAGCACGCTGGTGGCGGCCTGCCGCCGCCGCGGCCTGGAGCAGCCTGCGGGGTAGGCGATGGACGCGGCGTTGCACGAACTGATCCTGGCGACGCTAGCCTTCGTGCTCGGGCACTTCATGCTGTCGAGCCAGGCGCTGCGGCGGCCACTGATCGCCCGGCTCGGCGAAATCGGCTTCCGCGCGGCCTACTCCGTCACGATCGCGGCGACCTTCGTATGGATGCTGCTGTCCTATGCCGCCGCACCCGCCATTGCCGTGATCGACTGGCCGCTCTGGACGCGCTGGCTGCCGGTGGCGACCATGCCGTTCGCGCTGCTCCTCGCGGTCTGCGCCTACACGACACGCAACGTCACGGCGGTCGGCGGCGAGTCGCAGGGTGCAACCCGCGATCCCGCCCCCGGGATCATGCGCATCACCCGGCACCCCTTTCTGGTCGGCGCGGCGCTGTGGGCCGCCGCCCATCTTCTCGCCAACGGCGACGCCGCCTCGCTGGTCCTGTTCGGCGGGATCCTGGTCCTCTCGGTGGGGGGCATGGCCCATATCGACGCCCGCCGCCGGGCCAGCATGGGGAGCGCCTGGGGTCCGGTCGCCCTGACCACGTCGGCCGTGCCCTTCCTCGCCCTGCTCACCGGCCGGACGCGGCCGGACTGGTCCGGGATCGGCCTGTGGCGGGTGGCGACGGCGCTCGGCCTCTACGTCCTCCTGCTGGTCCTGCACCTGCCCCTGTTCGGCGTCTCGCCGTTCCCGGCCTAGCACCGACCTGGCAGTCCATTCTCCGCCTTGCCGACGGCCAGCGCGGCCGCTATCCAGGTCGACAGACCATCCAGGGAGCACACCCCATGTCCACCGCGTTGGGACCGAACGCCCATCTGATCGGCATGGCCGGATCGCGCGAGAGGCTGAACACGCCGGTCCTGCTGCTCGACCTCGACGCGCTGGAGCGCAATATCGCGGCGATGGCCGACTTCGCACGGATGCACGGCATCGGCCTGCGGCCGCACGCCAAGACGCACAAATCGGTGGAGATCGCCCGCCGCCAGATCGCGGCCGGGGCACGCGGCATCTGCTGCGCGACACTGGGAGAGGCCGAGGCGATCGCCGGCGCCGGCATTCCGGGCGTGCTGATCACCTCGCCGGTGGTGCAGCCCGACAAGATCGCCCGGCTGACCGCCCTGAACACGCGCGCCGAGGGACTGATGGCCGTCGTCGACGATCCGGCCAACGTGGCGGCGCTGGCGGCGGCGGCCGAGGCTGCGGGAAAGCCGCTGACCCTGCTGATCGACGTCGAAGTCGGCAGCCGCCGCACCGGGGTCCATTCCGCCCAGGCGGCCACCGCACTGGCGCGGCAGATCGCCTCCAGCCCGGCGCTGCGCTTCGCCGGCATCCAGGGCTATGCCGGCAACCTGCAGCACAAATACGACTATACCGAGCGCCGGGAGGCTGCCACCGAGGTGACGGGCTGGCTGCGCCGCGTGGCCGACGCACTCGCGGCCGAAGGCCTCGCGCCGGAGATCGTCACCGGCGGCGGCACCGGGACTCACGAGATCGATGCGCGCGCCGGCCTGATGACCGAACTCGAGGTCGGCTCCTACGTCGTCATGGACGTCGACTATGGCGCGGTCGCCCTGCGCGAGGACGATCCCCGCCCCTTCGCTGATGCGCTGTTCGTACGCACCAGCGTGGTCGGCGCGGCGCACGAGGCGTTCGCCGTCACCGATGGCGGCCTGAAGGCCTTCGCGACCGACGCGCCGTCGCCGCCGCGCATCGCCCGGGGCGCTCCGGAGGGCGCCACCTACGGCTTCGCCGGCGACGAGCACGGCCGCGTCTTCTATCCCGACGGCGGCGCCGGCGCGCCCAGGCTGGCGATCGGCGATGCGGTGGAGTGCGTGACGCCGCATTGCGATCCCACGGTCAACCTCTACGACCACTACCATGTCGTGCGCGGCGACACGCTGGTCGCGATCTGGCCCGTCGACGCGCGCGGAAAGCGGTGACGCATCGCCGGCCACGCCCGGCGCCATGATGCTGGCGCTGCCCGAAGCCGCACGGGTCGATGCCGATATCGAGCCGCCAAGGGCCGAGCGCCGTACCCTCGAGGCCGCCCGGGAGGAACGCCGGACCGCTCGGCCGTCCGACCCCGGCTGCCGCGCTCCCCTCCCTTGCGGCCGGCCCCCCGAGCGCGGAAGATGCGCGCCTGGAGGAAGGCCATGAAGTTCGGCATCTACGTCGCCTCGCAATGGCCGCAGGGCACGGACCTGGGGCCTCAGCTCGACCGTCTGCTGGAGCAGGTGCGCGCCGCGCGCGCCGCCGGCTTCGATTCGCTGTGGACCGCGCAGCATTTCCTGACGGCGCCGATGCAGATGTTCCAGACCGTGCCCCTGCTGGCCCGGCTGGCGGCCGAGGCCGAGGGCATGCACGTCGGGCCGGCCATCATGCTGCTGCCCATGCTGAACCCGGTCGTCGTCGCGGAGGAGGCCGCAACGCTGGACTGGCTGTGCGGCGGCAACTACGTGCTCGCCGTCGGCATGGGCTATCGGCGCGAGGAGTTCGAGGCCCTGGGCGTACCGTTCGAGGAGCGTGCCGGGCGCTTCGCCGAGGCGATCCGCCTGATCCACCGCCTGTGGACCGAGGACGAGGTCGACTTCGAGGGCCGATACTACCGCGTTCGCGGCGGCCTGAGCCTGAAGCCGAAGCGTCCGGGTGGGCCGCCCATCTGGATCGGCGGCGCGGCGAAGGGCGCCGTCGAGCGCGCCGCCCGCCTCGGCGACGGCTGGATCTGCAGCTTCCGCCCGACCCTGCCGGAGCTCGTCGAGCAGTTCGCGATCTTCCGGGCCGCCCGCAAGGCGGCTGGGCTGGCGCCGCCGGCCGATCATCCGATCTGCCGCGAGGTCTATGTCGGCGACGACGACCGCACGGCGCTCGACGAGGTCCGCGGCCCTCTCGTCTACAAGTACGAGGCCTATGCTTCCTGGCGCAGCGAGGCGGACCAGGCGGCCGGCGGATTCGCCCGCGCGTTCGACGACTTCGTGCGCGACCGCTTCATCGTCGGCGACGCGGCCCGGGTGAGGGACGAGATCCAGCGCTATCGCGATACGCTGGGCGTCGACCATATGATCCTGCGCGCACAGTGGCCCGGTCTGGACCAGGCGACCACGCTGCGCACCATAGAGCGGCTGGGCCGCGTGATCGCGGAGATCAGATGACTGCAGTTTCCGGCCCGGTCTGGGCCGTCCTTCCGATCAAGGACATGTCGACGGCCAAGCAAAGGCTTTCGCCGGCGCTCGCCCCGCACGAGCGGCGCGGCCTGTTCGCCGCGATGGCGGAGGACGTTCTTTCCGCACTGGCGGCGGTGGACCGCTTCGCCGGCATCCTGGTCGTGACCCGCGACCCCGACGGCATCGCGCTCGCCGAGCGCTACGGCGCGGAGATCCTGGCCGAGGCGGAGAACGCAGGGCAGACCAGCGCCGTGACGGCGGCCGCGGCGGCCCTGACCGCACGCGGCGCGGCCACGCTCCTCGCGGTGCCGGGCGACGTGCCCACGATCACGCCGGACGAGGTTCGGGACGTCCTGGCGGCGCACGGCGCGCCGCCCGCCATGACCATCGTGCCGGCGGGCGACGGACGCGGCTCCAACTGCGTCGTCTGCTCGCCGCCGGATCTGATCCCGTTCGCCTTCGGCAACGACAGCTTCCGGCCGCACCTGGCCGCCGCACATGCCGCCGGCGTGCGGCCGCGCGTCATCCGCCGGGCGGGTATCCGCCTGGACATCGACACGCCGGACGATCTGCGCATGCTGCTGCGGCGGCCGTCCGATACCCGCGCCCATGCCTTCCTCGAATCCTCCGGCATCGCCGCTCGGCTCGCCGGAGGCGCAGTGACCATGAAGGGCTGACGATGAGCGATTCCGTCGCGCTGACCGCGGACTCCGTGATCGACGCCGCCCGCGCCGGCCGCCGGCCGACCGCCGCCGAGGCGATGCGGCTGGTCGAGGTGAACGATTTGGGCGGCCTGACGGCGGCCGCCGCCGAACTGCGCGACGCCGGCCATGGTCGGCTCGTCTCCTATTCGCGCAAGGTGTTCATCCCGCTCACCCACCTCTGCCGCGACGTCTGTCACTACTGCACCTTCGCGCGGCCGCCCAAGAAGGGCGAACGGGCCTTCATGACCCGCGACGAGGTCCTGGCCGTCGCCCGCGCCGGTGCCGCCGCAGGATGCAAGGAGGCGCTGTTCACCCTGGGCGACCAGCCCGAGGCACGCTATCGCGTGGCGCGCGAGGAACTGCAGGCGCTCGGCCACGACAGCACCCTCTCCTATCTGCGCGAGATGGCGAAGGCCGTGCTGGACGAAACCGGCCTGATGCCGCATCTCAACCCCGGTATCATGACGGCGGCCGACTATGCCGCGCTGAAGCCGGTTTCGGTGTCCATGGGCATCATGCTGGAGAGCGCTTCGCCGCGGCTCTGCCAGAAGGGCGGGCCGCACTGGGGCTCGCCCGACAAGGATCCGGCCGTGCGGCTGGCCAGCATCGCCGCGGCGGGCGAAGCCGGCGTGCCCTTCACCTCCGGCATCCTGATCGGCATCGGCGAGACGCGGGCGGAGCGGATCGAATCGCTGCTGGCGCTGCGCGACCTGTCGGACCGCTACGGCCACATCCAGGAGATCATCGTCCAGAACTTCCGCGCGAAGCCGGACACGCGCATGGCGACCGCGCCGGAGCCGTCGCTGGACGAGCTGCTGTGGACGATCGCCGCGGCGCGCCTGATCTTCGGGCCGGCGATGAACATCCAGGCGCCGCCGAACCTGAGCCCCGGCGAGTTGGAGCGGATCGTCGGCGCCGGCATCAACGACTGGGGTGGCGTGTCGCCGGTGACGCCCGACTTCGTCAATCCGGAGGCGCCCTGGCCGCACCTGATCCGCCTCGCCGACGACACGGCCGAGGCGGGCAAGCTGCTGGTCGAACGGCTGGCGATCTATCCGGAGTGGACGCGCGACTCTGCACGCTGGCTCGACAAGGGCCTGCAGACGCCGGTGCTGCGCGCGATCGACGCCGACGGCTTCGCGCGCACCGAAGCCTGGGCGCCGGGCGACCCCGTCGACCCGCCGGCGGAGGACGTCGAACTGGCGACGCGGCGGCTGCCGCCGGGGCGCGGCGTGTCGCCGGAGGTGCAGGAGATCCTGGCGCGCGCGACCGAGGACGGGGCATGCGGCGAACCCTTGGGCGAGGCCGAGATCGTGCGCCTGTTCGCGGCGCGCGGCGCGGAGTTCGCCGCCGTCTGCGCCGCGGCCGACGCACTGCGAAAGCGCGTGAACGGCGACATCGTGACCTACGTCGTCAACCGAAACATCAACTACACCAACGTCTGCTATTTCCGCTGCCAGTTCTGCGCCTTCTCCAAGGGGAAGATGAGCGAGAACCTGCGCGGCAAGCCCTACGACCTGGACCTGCCCGAGATCCAGCGCCGGGTGCGCGAGGCGTGGGACCGCGGGGCGACCGAGGTCTGCATGCAGGGCGGGATCCATCCCGATTATACGGGGCAGACCTATATCGACGTGCTGCACGCAGTGAAGGCGGCGGTGCCGGACATCCATGTCCACGCCTTCACGCCGCTGGAGGTGTGGCAGGGTGCGGCGACGCTGGGCGTGCCGGTGCCGCAGTTCCTCGGCATGCTGAAGGAGGCGGGCCTGGGCACCCTGCCCGGTACGGCCGCGGAGATCCTCGACGACGAGGTCCGCGCGATCATCTGTCCCGACAAGATCGACACCGACCAGTGGCTGGAGGTGATGGAGGCGGCGCACGGCGTCGGCCTGAAGTCGACCACGACCATCATGTACGGCCATGTGGAAACGCCGACGCACTGGGCGCGTCACCTGATCCGCCTGCGCACGCTGCAGGCGCGCACCGGCGGCTTCACCGAGTTCGTGCCCCTGCCCTTCGTCCACATGGAGGCGCCGATCTATCTGAAGGGCCGGGCGCGCAAGGGCCCGACCTTCCGCGAGGCGGTGCTGATGCACGCTGTCGCACGCCTGGCGCTGCACCCGCACATCACCAACATCCAGACCAGCTGGGTGAAGATGGGCCCCAAGGGTTTGGCCGCCTGCCTCGCCGCCGGTGCCAACGACGTCGGCGGCACGCTGATGAACGAGACGATAACGCGCGCCGCCGGTGCCGGCCACGGCCAGGAGATGCCGCCAGAGGCCATGGAGGCGATGATCCGCGCCGCCGGCCGCGAGCCGAAGCAGCGCACCACGCCCTACGGCGTCCCGCCTGAGCAGCAGGTGGCCGCATCCTTCGGGGCGCCGCCCCTGGCCGAGCCCTACAACCGGCCGGCACGGAAGTTCGAGCGCCGCGCGCGCGACGGCACCGAAGCGGCCCGCACCTGAACCCGGCCGCGATCGGGCCGGGCGTCGGGAACGCCGAGGGGCCCCGTCCGTTACTCGATTCATCCGCCGCCGTTCGGGCGGTCGGGACATGCGCTGGGGGATAGATTGAACACCGATCGCTCCATGGCGACGCTCTTCGCGGATCTGGTCCGCGATGTAACGGACCTCGTGCGCAACGAGTTCGCCCTGGCGCGCACCGAGCTGGCGGAGAAGTGCGACAGCGTCACCGGCGCGATCGTGCTGCTGACGGTCGGCACGCTCGTGTCCTTCGCCGCGATCCTGGCCGCGCTGCGCACCGTCGTCTTTCTCCTCGCCGCCCTGATCGGCGAAGCCGCAGCCGGGCTCGTGGTCGGCGCCGCGGTACTGCTGCCGGCAATGGCGCTCGTCATCTGGGGCCGGCGGCGCCTGAAGGCCGAGGCGCTGACGCCGCGCCGCACGATCGCCGCCCTGCATCACGAGGAGGACCGGCGATGAGCCGCTCGCCCGACGACATCGAGCGCGACATCGAGGCGACACGCGCCTCGCTGATCCAGACAGTCGCCACGATCGAACGGCGCCTCACGCCGGGCCGGCTGATCGACGATCTGATCTCCGGGGCGCTCGACGGCCGGGAACGGCGCGACTTCGTCGAACTCGCCCGCCGGCACCCTATTCCCGTCACCCTGGTCGGTATCGGTCTCGCCTGGCTGCTTCTGTCCGGTCGCCGCCGTCGGCCCGTGCCAGCTCCGCCGCCACCCCCGCCACCGCCCCGCGACGAATGGGTCGAGCGCCCGCGTCCCGAAATGCCGGCGCCGATGGCCCCCGTACCGCCGCCGCCTCCACCGCCCCCGCCCCCGCGTTGACAGGAGCGCGCCGAACGCGTCACCAGTAGGGAGCGCGGCGGCACCTACAGCCCGCCGCCTTCCTCACCGGCCGGGCGTGCTCCGAGAATGTCGTTCCCACACAGCGACCGCGGCTCGTCCTCGCGCTGCCGCAACAACCCGGTCCCAGGGCCGGGGCGGGCGTAGAGCGCATGTCCTTCCTGGTCGTCCAGCTCCTCGCCGGACTGGCGAGCGCGTCGTCGCTGTTTCTGGTCGCCTCCGGGCTGACCCTCATCTTCGGCGTGACCCGGGTCGTCAACTTCGCCCACGGCTCGCTCTACATGCTGGGGGCCTTCTGCGGCTACACGCTGGTCGGACTTCTCGCGCCGTTCCTCGGACAGGGGCTGGGGTTCTGGCTGGCGGTGCCGCTCGCGGCATTCGCCGTGGCGGCTCTCGGCGCCGGCCTGGAGGTGGCGATCCTGCGCCGCATCTACGCGGCCCCCGAGCTGTTCCAGCTTCTGGCGACCTTCGGGATCCTGCTGGTCCTCGCCGACGCGACCCTGGCCTTGTGGGGTCCGGAGGACCTGCTGGGCCCGCGCGCGCCGGGATTGCGCGACGCGGTGTGGATCCTGGGCCAGCCCGTGCCGACCTACGACCTGTTCCTCATCGCGGTCGGGCCGATCGTGCTCGCGGGGCTCTGGTACCTCCTCCAGCGGACCCGCTGGGGCATGCAGATCCGCGCGGCCACAGAAAACCGCGACCTGACGGCCGCCCTCGGCATCGACCAGCGCCGGCTGTTCACGTCCGTCTTCGCGCTCGGGGCGGGGCTCGCCGGCCTCGCCGGGGCGCTCGAACTGCCCCGGCAGCCCGCCAGCCTCGGCATGGACCTCGGCGTCATCGTCGAGGTGTTCGTGGTTACCGTGGTCGGCGGCATGGGCAGCGTGCCCGGCGCCTTCATCGCCGCCGTGCTGATCGGCCAGCTGCAGGCCTTCGGCATCCTGGCCTGTTCCTGTTCATGGCCACGGTCCTGATCATCCGGCCGTGGGGCCTGCTCGGCCGCCCCGAGTCGCCGCACGGCGGCCGCATCCTGCAGGCCGAAACGCCGCTCCGGCCGCTGCCGCCTGCGGGCAAGGCCCTCGCGGCCGGCGTCGTCCTGTTCCTTGCGCTCCTGCCGCTCGCGGCCGGCCCCTATCTCCTCTCGATCGCGACCGAAGTGCTGATCTTCGCGCTGTTCGCAGCCAGCCTGCACTTCCTGACGGGTATCGGCGGCATCGTTTCGTTCGGTCATGCGGCCGGCTTCGGCCTCGGCGCCTACGGCGCGGCCCTGGCCGTGCGCTGGATGGGAGTCGACATGCCCGTGGGCCTGGCGGCGGGCCTCGCCCTCGCCGGGGCCGGCTCCGCCCTGTTCGGCCTCTTCTGCATCCGGCTTTCCGGCGTCTATCTGGCCATGCTCACGCTGGCCTTCGCCCAGATCTGCTTCGCCGTCGCCTTCCAGTGGTACGGCGTGACCGGCGGCGACAACGGCCTGCTGGGAATCTGGCCGCCGCGCTGGGCGTCATCGCCCGCGGCCCTGTACTGGCTCGCCCTCGGCCTCTGCGGCAGCGGCATGCTGATGCTCCGCCATCTGGTCCACGCGCCGCTTGGCCTCGGCCTGCGGGCCTGCCGCGACGCTCCGGCACGGGCCGAGGCGTCGGGTATCGACAGGCGGCGCCTGCAATGGCTGGCATTCACCGTCGCCGGCACGGCCGCGGGCCTTTCCGGCGCGGTGTTCGCCTTCTTCAAGGGCAGCGTCTTCCCCGAAACGCTCGGCGTGGGCGTGTCGGTGGACGGGCTGGTGATGATGCTGCTCGGCGGCATCGGCACCCTGTCGGGGCCGGCGGTCGGCGCCGCCGCCTACAAGGTGATGCAGGTCGAACTCGCCGCCGCGACCGATTTCTGGCGCGCCCTGCTGGGCCTCGGGATCGTCGCTCTGGTGCTGCTGTTCCCGCGC
>JBKBLL010000069.1:0-15591 GCA_046296375.1 Alphaproteobacteria bacterium
AGGCGAACCAGGCCGGCGGCGTCCACCGGGATGTGGACCGCTTCCGGGACGCCCGTCAGGACGGAATCGTGTTCTATGGCCGAGACCAGTACGCGCGGGCGGCCCGCACCGCGCAGGGCCAGGACGTTGGCCTCCGTGCCGCCGGCGGTGAATACGATAGCACCCGGCGGCACCCCCGCCAGCCCCGCCGCCGCCTCGCGTGCGTCTTCCACGACGCGCCGCGCGGCGCGTCCGGCGGCATGGACCGAGGAGGGGTTCCCGCACAGGTCGAGCGCGGACACCATCGCCGCGCGCACCTGCGGCTTCAGCGGCGCACTCGCGTTGTAATCGAGATAGATGCGTGCGCCCATATGCTCGGCCCTGCTGCGCAGCATGCCCGGCATCCGCGGAAATCCTTGAAAGCCGGCCGGGTTCGGCCCATTTAGCGTGCGGCGCACGATGCGCGGGTGGCGCGACGCTGCGACCGCCGCACCGCGCGCCATATGGCCGCCGCGCCTCGCCGATCAAGCCCGGACCGCGCACCGTGGGGGTATCCGCGCGCCGGCTTCGGGTCGGCGCGACACGGCTCTTACTAGGTTCGTAACCTACAGCAGGTGCCCAGGCTTATGCCGGAAGTGATCATCAACGGTCCCGAAGGCCGGCTCGAAGGCCGCTACCACCACAATCCGAACACCGGCGCGCCCATCGCCGTTCTCCTGCATCCGCACCCGCTGCAGGGCGGGACGATGAACAACCGCGTCGTCCTCAATCTTTTCCACGCATTCACGCGCCGCGGCTTTTCCGTCCTGCGCTTCAACTTCCGTGGCGTCGGCCGCTCCCAGGGCCGCTTCGCGCGCGGCGAGGGCGAACTGGCCGATGCGGCGGCGGCGCTCGACTGGCTGCAGGCGGTCAATGCGGACGCGCCGATCGCCTGGGTCGGCGGCTTCTCGTTCGGCGCCTGGATCGGCATGCAGCTGCTGATGCGCCGCCCGGAGATCAACGGCTTCATCTCCGTGGCCCCGCCCGCCAACAATTACGACTTCACCTTCCTGGCGCCCTGCCCGTCCTCCGGCCTGATCGTGCACGGCGACGCGGACGAGATCGTGCCGCGGGCCGATGTCAGGAAACTGGTCGACCGCCTGTCGAGCCAGCGCGGCATCACCATCGACTTCCGCTCCATCGGCGGCGCCAATCACGTCTTCCAGGATCGCATCCCGGAACTGGTCGCGCAGGTCGAGGGCTATCTGGAACGGTCGCTGCGCGAGGAGGCCGCCGTCGCCTGACGGCCCGCCCGCCGCGGCGGGGCGGACAGGGACGAGCCCGGTTCGACACGCAGGTGCATCGCCCGGACGCGGCGGAACCCCGGTCGGAGGGCGCCGTTACTGGGCGCACCATCGCGGAGCCGCATCATGCGCCTGTTCGAGTGCCAGCACTGCGGGCAACTCGTCTACTTCGAGAATACCCACTGCGAACGTTGCGGCCATTCCCTCGGCTTCCGGGTCGAGGATATGGCGCTGCATGCCCTGACGCCGGCCGGGAACGACCTCTGGCGGCCGGTTGCGGATCCGGACCGGACCTATCGCTACTGCGGCAATGCCGCCCACGCGGCGTGCAACTGGCTGGTCCCGGCGGAGAGCACCGACGGCGAGAGCGCGCTGTGCGTCGCGTGCAGTCTGAACAGGACGATTCCCGATCTCGGCGACCCCGAGAATCTGCAGCGCTGGCAGAGGATCGAGACCGCGAAGCGGCGGCTGGTCTTCTCGTTGCTGCGCCTCGGCCTGCCGATCGTTCCGAAGATCCAGGATCCGGAAGGCGGCCTTGCCTTCGACTTCCTGGCCGGCGACGCGTCGCAGGGCGGGACGGGCGTGTTGACCGGACATTCCGAAGGGCTGATCACGCTCAACGTCGCCGAAGCCGACGACGCGTGGCGGGAGAAACATCGGCTCGACATGGGCGAGCCCTACCGCACGTTGCTCGGCCATTTCCGGCATGAGGTGGGTCACTATTACTGGGACGTTCTGATCCGCCGACGCAGCCATATCGGGCCCTACCGCGCGCTGTTCGGCGACGAGCGGGCGGACTACGACGCGGCACTCGAAGCGCATTATCGCGACGGCCCGCCTGCCGACTGGCCGCAGCACTTCGTCAGCGCCTACGCGGCCGCCCATCCGTGGGAGGATTGGGCCGAAACCTGGGCGCACTATCTGCACGTGATGGACACGCTGGAGACCGCGGCCGCTTTCAACCTGCGGGTCCGCCCGGAAGCCGGCACCGACCCCGAACTCTCGACCCGCTTCGACTTCGATCCCTACGACGGCCGGCCGTTCGACGACCTCGTCGCCGCATGGCTGCCGCTGACCTACGCCGTCAACAGCCTGAACCGCAGCATGGGCCAGCCCGACCTCTACCCCTTCGTGCTGCCGCCCGCGGTGATCGGGAAGCTGCGTTTCGTGCACGACCTGGTCATCGAAGCCCGTTGACAGAACCGCAGTTCTAGAATTATCGTTATATCATGAACAGAGCACATGGTGGCGATCATTGCGGTCCGAGCGCGCTCGGCGAAGAGGATGCGGCGGACGCGCTCGCCGCCCTCGGCAACCGGACGCGGCTCCGGCTCTTCAAGCTCCTCATGCGTGCGGGGCCGGAGGGCCTGATCGTCGGGGAGGTGCAGCGCCACATGGACATGCCCGCCTCGACGCTGGCACATCATCTGGCGGCGCTGGCGCGGGCGGGACTCGTGTCGCAGGAGCGGCGGGGGCGTGAAGTGGTCTGCACGGCCGACTATGCGACGATGCACGGATTGGTCGGCTGGCTCACGCAGGAATGCTGCACGGGCGTCCGACTCGCGTCGAAGGTCGGCGCCGCCTGACTTTTTTTGCCTTCAAACCACGATTTTTCTAGGGATTTGGGCATGCAGACCTTCTCTTCGGCGATCGCCGCCCTGCCGCGCATGGCGCTGCGGATCGACCGGGCCTGGTTCGCCATCGGCGCCGTCCTGCTTCTCCTGCTGCTGCTTGCTCCCGCCCAGGCGGAGCGCTCGGTCGGCTTCGCCGCGAGCGCCCTGCTCGGCGTCGCTCCCTTTCTCCTCCTGTCCGTCTCCATCGCGGCCTATGCCAAGGCGAGCGGCGCGGAAAACCTCATCGCCAAAGCCTTCCAGGGACGCGCGCTCGCCATGATCCCGGCCGCGGCGGCGGTCGGCGCCTTCTCGCCCTTCTGCTCCTGCGGCGTCATCCCGATCATCGCGGCGCTTTTCGCCATCGGCGTCCCGATCGCGCCGGTCATGGCCTTCTGGCTGGCCTCGCCGCTGATGGATCCCTCCATGTTCGTCATGACCGCAGGGACCCTGGGTTTCGACTTTGCCCTCGCCAAAACCGTGGCCGCTCTCGGCGTCGGCATGCTGGGCGGCTTCGGGCTCTATGCGCTGCAGCGCGGCGGCGCGCTGACCGACGCGCTGCGCGCGGGAATCGGCAATGGCGGCTGCGGCGGCGCCAGGATCCGCAATCCGAAGGCCGTCGTGTGGCGCTTCTGGCAGGAACCCGAGCGGCGCTCGGCATTCGGCGGCGGCGCGCGCGACACGCTTCTCTTCCTCGGAAAGTGGCTCCTGCTCGCCTTCCTGCTGGAAAGCCTCATGCTGGCCTACATCCCGGCCGAAACCGTGGCGCGCGTGGCTGGCGGCGACGGCCTGTTCCAGGTGGTGGGCGCCGCCTTCGTCGGCATCCCGGCCTATCTCAACGGCTATGCCGCGCTGCCACTCGTTTCCGGCCTGATGACCCAGGGCATGGGCGCCGGGGTGGCCATGACGTTCCTGGTCGCGGGCGGGGTGACCAGCATCCCCGCCGCCATCGCCGTCTGGGCCGTCGCCCGCCCGCCCGTCTTCGCCGCATATCGCGGGTCCGCCCTGGCCGGTGGGGACGCTCCCGGCCTTCTCATGGGGCTGTGTTTACCCGCCCGGCCCGTTACTCCTAGGCCCTGGGGCGGGGGTTTGCCGCGGCCCCGCTGCATGAGGCGGCGCGATGAGCGAAACGGTATCCTCGGACAGTCCCACGGGCGCCCGCAGACGCCAAGCCTGGATCCTGCTCTGGGTCCTGTCGATCGCCCAGGTGGCCTCCTGGGGGACGCTCTACTACGGCTTCTCCCTGTTCGTCATCCCGATGGGACAGGACCTGGGCTGGAGCCGGACGGCGATGAACGGCGCGCTCTCGACCGGTCTGATGGTCTGGGGCTGCACCGCCTATCTGGTCGGCAACTGGATCGACCGGCACGGCGGTCGCGCCGTGATGACGCTGGGCTCCATCCTGGGCGGCCTCGTCCTGATCGCCTGGTCCCAGGTCGAGAGCCTCGTCGCCTTCTACCTGCTGTGGGCGCTGCTCGGCCTTTCGATGGCGGCCACCCTCTACCAGCCCGCCTTTGCCGTCGTCAGCGCCGCCTTCGGCGCCGACTACCGCAAGGCGATCACCGCCATGACGCTGGTCGGAGGGTTCGCCAGCACCATCTTCGTCCCGCTCGACCAGTTCCTGATCGACCGGATGGGATGGCGGGACGCCCTTCTGGTGATGGGCGCCGTGAACCTGACCCTGTGCGCGGGCATCCACTTCTTCGCCCTGGCCGGCGCCGCGGCGGCGCCATCGACCGGTGGACTGCCCCAGGTCGGCGTTGCGGTGCGCCGCGCCCTGCGCACACCCGTCTTCTGGGGACTGGCGCTCTGGTTCACCGCGTTTGCCGCCGCCTCCTCCGCGCTCACCTTCCATCTCGTCCCGCTGCTGGCCGGCCGAGACGTGCCGATGGCGACGGTGCTGCTCTGCGTCGCCCTGATCGGACCCATGCAGGTCGCGGGACGGGTGTTGCTGATGCTCTTCGGAACGCGGCTCGGGACTCGCGAGATCGGCCGCCTGATCGTCGCGGCGATGCCGCTCGCGCTGCTCGTCCTGATCCTGGCGCCGCCGATCCTGCCCTGGCTCTTCCTGTTCGCGCTGCTGCACGGCACCGGCAACGGGGTAATGACCATCGTCCGCGGCACGGCCGTGCCGGATCTGCTCGGCCGCGAGGCTTATGGCTCGATCAACGGGCTGCTGGCCTTTCCGGCGCAGATCGCGACCGCGCTCGCCCCCGTCGCCGTGGCCGCCATATGGACCGTGGCGGGACGCGACACCGTCGCGCTGTGGACCATGTTCGGGGCGGCCGTGCTGGCCGTGGCCGGCTTCCTGGTGGCGGTCGCCACCGCGCCCGCGCCGAAGCCGGCCGCCGGGCCGGTCATGTCACCGCCGGTCTAATTCCGTCCGCCTGATACCGCGCCCGGGCGGCCTCTGCATATGGCACCATCGGCCAGCTTCTATTCCCCTTTTGATTTTCTTTTGTTCTCTATATGATGCTTCAGGCGCCACGATGGGTTGCGGTACCGCGTGTCGCCATCCCCAGAATTCGGGACGGGTGCAATGAAGCCACAGACCGTATCAACCTGCACCGCCGCCCGCCGCGGATCGAAAAATCCACGAGCGACGGGAAGCGTAATGGATTAGTCAGTCCGCGCCGGACCGTCGGCCGACGCCCCGCCGTCGCCCGCAGCCCGCCCGCGGCCGGCATGGGACGGACCTCCGCCAGTCGGGGGGCCGCCGCTCGTCAGGTGGACCATCTTCATGAAGCGCGCTGTGATCCTCGTCGTGGCAGGCCTGCTTCTGGCCGCGCTCATCGGCGGTTTCGCCTGGTTCCAGTTCGTCGTGAAGCCGGAGATGATCCGCGGGTTCATCACCGGGGCACCGCAACCGCTGGTCGCAGTGACGGCCGAGGCGGCGCGAGAGGAGCGCTGGGAAACGCGCCTGCCGGCCATCGGCAGCCTGCGCGCGATCCGCGGAATCGACGTGGCCCCGCAGGTCGCGGGCCTCGTCTCCGCCGTGCGGTTCGAGTCCGGCAGCGCCGCGGAGCGCGGTACCGTCCTGGTCCAGCTGGATGATACGATCGAGCAGGCGGACCTGAAGGCCGGCGAGGCGGAACTGCGCAACGCCGATCTCAACCTCGCCCGGCAACGGGAACTGCTGAGCCGCGGGAACACCAGCCGCACCGTCTTCGACGCCGCCCAATCCGGGCGTGACGTCGCTGCGGCGACAATCGAGCGGACGCGTGCCCAGATCGCGCAGAAGGTGGTTCGCGCCCCTTTCTCGGGCCGGCTGGGTATCCGCCATGTCGACCTCGGCGCATATGTGTCCGCCGGAACCCCGCTGGTCACGCTGCAGCAGTTGGACCCGATCTACGCCGATTTCCCGATCCCAGAGCAGCAGTTCGACCTGCTGCGCGCGGGTCAGCGGGTCGAGATTGAGGTCGACGCCTATCCGGGCGCGCTCTTCGTCGGCGCGGTCGATGCGATCGATGCCCGCGTCAACGAGGAGACGCGCAACGTGCTCGTCCGGGCCGAACTGGCCAATCCCGACCTGCGGCTCCTGCCCGGCATGTTCGCCAACGTGGCGGTGATCGCCGGCGACGCAAGTACCGTCGTCACGGTACCGCGGACCGCGGTCACCTACAGCCTCTACGGCGACAGCGTCTATATCGTCGGGTCGTCCGGTCAGGCCGCCGACCAGGGGCTGCCCGTCGAACGCCGTTTCGTGCGGACCGGGGAGGCACGCGGGGACCGGGTCGCGATCGTCGACGGCCTCGACGCGGGCGAGCAGATCGTGACGTCCGGCCAGTTGCGGCTGCAGCCCGGCAGCCGCGTGCAGATCGACGAGCGCTCCGTCCTGACCCCGCCCGCCACGCGGCCGCGCGAATAGGGGGCCGTTCATGACGTTCACCGACATCTTCATCCGCCGCCCGGTCCTGGCTTCGGTCGTCAGCCTGCTGATCCTACTGGTCGGCCTGCAATCGCTGCTGAGCCTGCCGATCCGCCAGTATCCGGAACTGTCCAGCACCACGATCACGATCACGACCGGCTATCCCGGCGCCAACGCGGACCTGATCAAGGGCTTCATCACCACGCCGATCGAGCAGGCGGTGGCGAGTGCGGAGGGCATCGACACCATCGTGTCGACATCGATGCAGAGCGTCTCGACCGTGACGCTCAACCTCCACCTGAACGCCGATCCGGACCGGGCGGCGACCGACGTCCTGTCGAAGGTCAACCAGGTGCGCGGCGTCCTGCCGCCGGAGGCGAACGACCCGGTGGTGGTGAAGCAGACCGGCCAGGGATTCGCGCTGATGTATCTCTCCTTCAACTCGAAGGAGATGACCGAATCGCAGATCACCGACTATCTGACCCGAGTCGTGCAGCCGCGCCTCCAGACGGTGGACGGGGTGGCGAACGCCGAGATCCTGGGCGGCCAGACCTTCGCCATGCGGATATGGCTCGACCCGAACCGGATGGCGGCCCTCGGCATCACCCCGGCCGACGTCCGCGGTGCGCTCGCGGCCAACAACTTCACCTCCGCCGCGGGGCAGGTGAAGGGTGATTTCGTCCAGACCGGCATCAACGCGCTCACGTCGCTCGACAGTCCGGAAGCGTTCGGCCAGCTGGTCGTGGCGACCCGGCACGATTCGCTCATCCGCCTCGGCAACATCGCGCACATCGAACTGGGCCCGCAGAACGTCTCGTCGTCGTCGGTCTTCGACGGGCTCAAGGCGGTGTTCGTGGGCATCTACGCGACGCCGACGGCGAACCCGCTCACCGTCATCGACGGCGTGCGGGCGACCATGCCCGAGATCCAGGCGCAGCTTCCGCCCACCCTCGACGCCGCGATCGCCTACGATTCGACTGAGTTCATCCGTGCCTCGATCAACGAGGTCGCCCGCACCCTGCTCGAGGCGGCGGCGATCGTCATCGTCGTGATCTTCCTGTTCCTCGGCAACCTGCGCTCCACGATCATTCCGATCGTGACCATCCCCCTGTCGCTCATCGGCGTGATGATCATGCTGGTGGCGCTCGGCTATTCGATCAACCTGCTGACCCTGCTGGCGCTGGTCCTCGCGATCGGCCTCGTCGTCGACGACGCGATCGTGGTGGTGGAAAACATTTACCGGCATATCGAGGAAGGCATGTCGCCCCTCGACGCGTCGGTGAAGGGCGCGCGCGAGATCGCGATGCCGGTGATCGCCATGACGATCACGCTGGCCGCCGTCTATGCGCCGATCGGTTTCGTCTCGGGCCTGACGGGAGCCCTGTTCCGCGAGTTCGCCTTCACCCTCGCCGGCGCGGTGATCGTCTCGGGCGTGGTCGCGCTCACGCTGTCGCCGATGATGTGCTCGCGCCTGCTCAAGCCGGCCGGCCAGCAGGGCCGCTTCGTCGCCTTCCTCGACCGGCTGTTCGACCGACTGAAGCACCGCTACCGGCGCCGCCTCGGCCGCACGCTCGAGTTCCGTGCGATGACCGTACTGATCCTGATCGCGGTGGTCGCGCTGACGGCGGTGCTCTACCTCTCCACGCCGCAGGAACTGGCGCCGGAAGAGGACCAGGGCATCGTATTCACGATCGTCTCGACGCCACGCTACGCCAACCTGGACTATATGGAGCGCACGACGGCGCAGCTCTACGAAGTGTTCGAGCAGGTACCGGAGAAGGCGCACGTCTTCACGATCAACGGCTCCGGCGGCGTGCAGCAGGCCTTCGCCGGCCTGCTCCTCAAGCCCTGGGGCGAGCGCGAGCGATCTGCCAAGCAGATCAACGAGGCGCTGCAGCCGGCGATGGCGGCGGTGACCGGCGGCCAGGTGATCTCCTTCGCGCCGCCCGCCCTGCCCGGATCGACCGGCGGCCCGCCGGTCCAGTTCGTCGTCACGACGACCAACGACTACCAGCAGCTGGCCGCCGTCGTGCAGCAGCTGCAGCAGGCGGCGAACGAGAGCGGCATGTTCCTGTTCACCGATTCGGACCTGAAGTTCGACACGCCGCAATACGAGTTCCGGATCGACGCGGACAAGGCGAACCGCCTCGGCATCCGCATGCAGGATATCGGCGGCGCCCTCGGCACCATGCTGGGCGGCGGCTATGTCAACCGCTTCAACCTCTACGGACGCAGCTACGAGGTGATCCCGCAGGTCCCGCGCGACTTCCGGCTCACCGCCGACTGGCTGACGCGCTATCAGGTACGCACGGCCGGCGGCGACCTCGTGCCGCTGTCTACCGTCGCCACCGTCTCCCGGACGGTTCAGCCGAACGCCCTCACCAGCTTCCAGCAGCTCAACGCCGCCACGATTCAGGGCGTGCCGTTCCCGGGTCAGACGCTGGGCGACGCGCTCGCCCTGCTGGAGGAGAAGGCAGCCGAGATCCTGCCCGAAGGCTTCGCCTACGACTATCAGGGCGAGAGCCGGCAGTTCATCCAGGAGGGCGGGACGCTCGTCGTCACCTTCGTCTTCGCCCTGGTCGTCATCTTCCTGGTGCTGGCGGCGCAGTACGAGAGCTTCCGCGATCCGTTCATCGTGCTGGTGGCGCTGCCGACCTCCATCTTCGGCGCGCTGCTGCCGCTCAACATCGGCGGCATCCTCGGCCTGACCAGCATCAACATCTATACCCAGATCGGCCTCGTCACGCTGATCGGCCTGATCTCGAAGCACGGGATCCTGATGGTCGACTTCGCCAACCGCCTGCAGGAGGAGGGCATGTCCCGTCGCGCGGCGATCGAGGAGGCGGCAGCGGTACGGCTGCGTCCGATCCTGATGACGACGGCGGCGATCGTGCTGGCGATGATCCCGTTGCTGGTCGCGAGCGGCGCGGGTGCGCGCAGCCGCGCCGACCTGGGGATCGTGATCGCAGCCGGCATGACGATCGGAACGCTGTTCACGCTGTTCGTGACGCCGGCCGTCTACACGCTGATCGCCCGCGACCGCAGCCGCGACAGGACGGCCGAACGCGCGGCCACGGCCGGGCGCGACGCGGCGGCGTCGGCCCGATAGGGGCCCACCGCGGTCGGCCTCCCTGCCGGATCAGCCCGGCCGCGAGCATGCGGCAGGCCAGCACCCCCACTTCGGCCTCGCACCGATCCGGCGCGACATCGAACCGGTCCTGGAGCGCCGCGCACAGTTCCGCGAAGGTCATCGGCGGCGCCGGCCATGGAGCAGACATGGCCGGTGCTCGCCGCCACGCCGCGAAAATATATGTCGCCGATCGGCGCCGCACCGAGCGCCGGGACTCGCTCGCGCCGAGATCGAACCTACGCCTACAGCAGAAGAAGCCTTCTCACTGGATGTGGCTGACGGCCAGACGGCACTACTTCCCGATCGCCGCCTGCGCCGCCGCCAATCGGGCGATCGGCACGCGGTAGGGGGAGCAGGACACGTAGTCGAGGCCGGCTTCGTGGCAGAACATCACGGATTCGGGGTCGCCGCCGTGTTCGCCGCAAATGCCGAGCTTGATGTCGGGGCGGGTCTGGCGGCCGCGCTCGGCGGCGATCTTCACCAGTTCGCCGACGCCGTCTACGTCCAGGCTGACGAACGGGTCCTTCTCCAGGATGCCGCGCCGCTGATAGGCGTCGAGGAAGGATGAGGAATCGTCGCGCGAGATGCCGAAGGTCGTCTGGGTCAGATCGTTGGTGCCGAAGCTGAAGAACTCGGCACTCTTCGCGATCTCGCGGGCCATCAGCGCGGCGCGCGGCAGTTCGATCATCGTGCCCACCAGATAGTCGATCTGCACGCCCGAGGCCGTCTGCACCTCCTCCGCCACCCGGTCGACGACCTGTTTCAGCAGTTCGAGTTCCTTCGGCATGCCGACCAGCGGGATCATCACCTCGGGCACGACCGGGTTGCCGGTCTCCTTGCCGATCTCGACCGCCGCCTCGAAGATGGCACGCGCCTGCATCTCGTAGATCTCGGGATAGGAGATGCCGAGGCGGCAGCCGCGATGACCGAGCATCGGGTTGGACTCGTGCAGCTGCAGGGCGCGATGTCGGACGAATTCCATCGACTTGCCGGATGCCGCCGCCACCTCGCGCATCTCTGCATCGGTACGCGGCAGGAACTCGTGCAACGGGGGATCGAGCAGGCGGATGGTGACCGGCAACCCCGCCATGATGCGGAACAGGGCCGCGAAATCCTCGCGCTGCATCGGCAGGATCTTCTCGAGCGCCGCCCGGCGGCCGGCTTCGTCGTCGGCCATGATCATCTCGCGCACCGCGATGATGCGCGCGCCGTCGAAGAACATGTGCTCGGTCCGGCAGAGCCCGATGCCCTCGGCACCGAACTTCACCGCCGCCTCGGCGTCGGCCGGCGTCTCGGCATTGGTGCGCACCTTCAGGCGGCGGATGCCGTCGGCCCAGACCATCAGCTTGGCGAAGTCTCCGGAGACCTTGGGCTGGATCGTGGCGACCGCGCCCAGCATCACCTCGCCGGTCGACCCGTCCATGGTGACCGTCTCCCCCCGGGAGACCGTCTTGTCGCGCGTCGACAGCGTCTGCGCCTTGTAATCGATGCGCAGCTCGCCGGCACCGGCGACGCAGGGGCGACCCATGCCGCGGGCGACCACCGCCGCATGGCTGGTCATGCCGCCGCGGCTGGTGACGATGCCGCGCGCCGCGTGCATGCCATGGATGTCCTCGGGGCTGGTCTCTATCCGGACCAGGATGACGTCCTCGCCCTTCTGCGCCATCGCTTCGGCCTCGTCGGCGCTGAAGACGACCTTGCCGGAGACGGCGCCGGGCGAGGCCGGCAGGCCGCGCGCCAGCACGGTGCGCGGCGCGTCCGGGTCGAGGCGCGGATGCAGCAGCTGGTCGAGCGACTGCGGCTCGATGCGGCGCACCGCCTCGGATTCGGAAATCAGGCCCTCGGCCACCATGTCGACGGCGATGCGCAATGCGGCACCGGCCGTGCGCTTGCCGCTGCGCGTCTGGAGCATCCAGAGCCGGCCCTGCTGGACCGTGAACTCGATGTCCTGCATGTCGCGATAGTGATGTTCCAGGCGGTTCTGGATGTCGACCAGCTGGCCGAACACCTCCGGCATCACCTCTTCCATCGCCGGCAGGTCGGAGCCGTGCTCCTCCTTGCCCGCCAGGGTCAGGTGCTGCGGCGTGCGGATGCCGGCGACGACGTCCTCGCCCTGGGCGTTGACCAGATACTCGCCGTAGAGGCGGCGCTCGCCGGTCGACGGATTGCGGGTGAAGGCGACGCCCGTGGCGCTGGTGTCGCCCATGTTGCCGAACACCATGGCCTGGACGTTGACCGCCGTGCCCCAGCTCTCCGGAATGCTGTTGAGGCGCCGGTATGTCACGGCGCGCGCCGTCATCCAGCTGCCGAAAACGGCGCCGATGGCGCCCGTCAGCTGTTCGCGCGGATCCTGCGGGAAGGGCCGGCCGAGCTGGTCGGCGACGACCTGCTTGTATTCGTCGACCAGCTTTTCCAGGTCGGAGGCGGAGAGCTCCGTGTCCAGCGAAACGCCCTTGCGCTCCTTCATGATCTGGAGCGCCTCCTCGAACAGCGAGTGGTCGACCTCGAGGACGACGTCACCGTACATCTGGATGAAGCGGCGGTAGCTGTCATAGGCGAAGCGCCGGTCCCCGGCCGCCTTTGCCAACCCCTCGACCGTCTCGTCGTTGAGGCCGAGGTTGAGGACCGTGTCCATCATGCCGGGCATCGAGGCGCGCGCGCCGGAACGGACCGACACGAGCAGCGGCTTGGCCGGGTCGCCGAAGACCATGCCGGTGATCCGCTCGATCTGCTTCAGTCCGGCGTCGATCTGCGACTGGAGATCCTCGGGATAGGTCTCGCCGTTGGCGTAATAGAAGGTGCAGACTTCCGTGGTGATCGTGAAGCCGGGTGGGACCGGCAGGCCGAGATTGCTCATCTCCGCCAGATTCGCTCCCTTGCCGCCCAGCAGCTCGCGCATCTCGGCCCGGCCTTCCGCCTTGCCGTCGCCGAAGCCGTAGACCCACTGCGTCATAGTCCGACCCTCGTTTCGGAGCGCTCTCTTCGGTCCGGCGCTCTATGCGGACGCGCGGCGGGGCATGGCCCCTACCCCTCGATCTTCGAGAAATCCGCCACCACGTGCATCGTATCCCGGATCTGGGCAAGCAGCCGCAAACGGTTCTCGCGCAGGCCCGATTCCGGCACGTTGACCGTCACCTTGTCGAAGAAGGCGTCGATCAGGGGGCGCAGCGCCGCCATGCGTCGCATCGCATCGGCGAAGCGGTCCGCCCGCACGTCGGCCGCGATCCCGTCGCGTTCGGCGGCGAGACCGGCGGCGAGGACGACCTCCTCTTCGGCCTGGAGCCGGTCGCGATCGGGCGCGCCGAACTGGCGCACCCCATCCCGCTTCTCCTCGATCGCCACGATGTTGCTTGCCCGGCGATAGGCGATCAGCAGATTGGCGCCGTCCTCGCTGGCGAGAAGCGCCGACAGCGCCTCCACCCGTGCCAGCAGGCGGACGAGATCGTCCTCGTCGCCGAGCGCGAATACCGCAGTGATCAGGTCGTGCCGCACGCCCTCTTCGCGCAGATGGACCTTCAGGCGGTCGGCCAGGAAGTCGAGCAGTTCCGTCGCGACGATATCCGCCGTGCGATCCGGCGGGGCCATGCCCTGCGAGGCATAACCCTGCGAGGCATACGCGCCATGCGCGTCCGCAAAGATCCGCCGCAGCGGCAGGCGCAGGCCGTTCTCACGGATCAGCCGGATGATGCCGAGGCCGGCGCGGCGTAGCGCATAGGGGTCGCGCGAACCGGTCGGCTTCTCGCCGAGGGCGAAGAAGCCGGTCAGCGTGTCGATCTTGTCGGCGAGCGCCACGGCGACGGCCACCGGATCGGTCGGGCAGGCGTCGCCCGGTCCCTGCGGCGCATAGTGCCGCGCGATCGCCTCGGCCACCGGCGCCGGCTGGCCCTCCTCCAGGGCGTAGTAGCGCCCCATCAGGCCCTGCAGCTCCGGGAACTCGCCGACCATGCCGGTGACGAGGTCCGCCTTGCACAGGGTCGCCGCGGCCTCGACCGACGGCGCGTCGGTACCGGGAATGTGGCGGGCGAGCGTCGCGGCGAGGCTGCGCAGGCGGCGCACCTTGTCGCCGACGCTGCCGAGCTTCGCATGGAAAACGATACGGTCGAGCGCCGGCAGGCGATCCGCCAGTGCCACGCGCCGGTCCTGGTCCCAGAAGAACCTGGCGTCGGACAGGCGCGCGCGCAGCACGCGCTCGTTGCCGGCTATCACCTGCCGGCCACCGTCGCGCGTCTCGGTGTTGGCGACCACGACGAAGCGCGGCGCCAGCGTGCCGTCATGGGTCTCCAGGGAGAAATATTTCTGGTGCGCCCGCATCGACCCCACCAGCACCTCGGGCGGGACGGTCATGAAGACCTCGTCGATGCTCCCGACATAGGGCACCGGCCACTCCACCAGGCCCGTGACCTCGTCCAGCAGCCCCTCGTCCTCGCGCAGCACCAACCCTTCGTCCGCCGCGAGGCGCCGTGCCTCGGCCAGGATGATCGCGCGCCGCTCCGCCGGATCGAGCAGGACGTAGGCCTCGCGGAGGCGCACACCGTAGTCGGCGAAGTCGCGGACCGCGAAGGGCTCCGGCGCCAAAAAGCGATGACCGCGCGTCGTGTCGCCGAAGGGAATGATCCCCGCCGCTCCGCCGACGTCGTAGCCGCCCGTCAGGACCGCGCGATCGAACAGCGCCACGATGCCGTGCAGCGGCCGGACGAAACGGGCCGCCGAGTCGGCGACCCAGCGCATGGATTTCGGCCAGGGGATGTCGCGGATCGCGCCGGCGATCAGGTCGGGGAGGACCTCGCGCGTCGGCAGGCCCTCGCGCTTCCGCACGACGAACCAGACCAGCGCGTTGCCGACCTCGCGCTGCTCGCACTGGTCGAGCCCGGAGACGCCCGCGGCGCGCAGGAAGCCTTCCACCGCCTTGTCGGGCGCACCGACCTTCGGCCCCTTGCGCTCCTCGGTGGTGTCGGGCTGGCGCTCCGGCAGGCCGTCGATCACGACGGCGAGCCGCCGCGGCGTCACGAAGGCGCGCGCCGTGTCGAAGGCGAGACCGGCACCGGCCAGGCGCTCGGTCAGCAGCCGCTTGAAGTCCTGCGCGGCACGCGCCTGCATGCGCGCCGGGATTTCCTCGGTCAGGACCTCGATCAGCAGTTCGGCCATGGTCTCAGCCCGCCTCGGCGAGATGGCCGCGCGCCTTCAGCCAAGCCTCGGCGCAGCCGCGCGCCAGCGCCCGCACCCGGCCGATATAGGCGGCACGCTCGGTCACGCTGATCACCCCGCGCGCATCCAGAAGGTTGAAGGTGTGGCTCGCCTGGATGCACTGGTCGTAGGCCGGCAAGGGCAGACCGGCGCCGATCAGCGAGGCGCATTCCTTCTCCGCGTCGCCGAAATGCCGGAACAGCAGTTCCGTGTCGGCATGCTCGAAATTGTAGGCGGAGAACTCCCGTTCGGCCTGCCTGAACACGTCGCCGTAGGTGAGGCCCTGGCCGTTGAAGTCCAGGTCGTAGACGTTCTCGACGCCCTGGACGTACATCGCCAGACGTTCCAGTCCGTAGGTGATCTCGCCGGACACCGGATTGCAGTCGAAGCCGCCGACCTGCTGGAAATACGTGAACTGCGTCACTTCCATCCCGTCGCACCAGATCTCCCAGCCGAGGCCCCAGGCGCCCAGGGTCGGGCTCTCCCAGTCGTCCTCGACGAAGCGGATGTCGTGGTCGCGATGGTCCAGGCCGATGG
>JBKBLL010000070.1:0-15512 GCA_046296375.1 Alphaproteobacteria bacterium
AGAAGCGCGACCATGGCGGAGACCGGCGGCCCGTCCGTCAGGACGGTCCGCTGCTCCGTGGCCGTATGCGTACCCGTATCGCTCACCTGGTCTCTCCGCAGGGTCTCAGTGCGAGGACCCGGACTTGACGACCGGCAGTTCGTCGAAGGTGTGGAACGGCGGCGGCGAGGCCACGGACCATTCCAGCGTGGTCGCGCCGGCGCCCCACGGATTCGGCTCGGCGCGCCGGCCGGCCTTGAAGGTGTAGAACACGATGCCGACGAACATCACGGCACCGGCGAACGAGATGTAGGAGCCGATCGACGACACCATGTTCCAGCCCGCATAGGCGTCCGGATAGTCGATGTAGCGCCGGGGCATGCCCGCAAGGCCCAGGAAGTGCTGCGGGAAGAAGGTGATGTTCACGCCGACGAACGTCACCCAGAAGTGCAGCTTGCCCCAGAACTCGGGATACTGGCGGCCGCTCATCTTGCCGATCCAGTAATAGAAGCCGGCGAAGATCGCGAACACTGCGCCCAGCGACAGGACGTAGTGGAAGTGCGCCACCACGTAATAGGTGTCGTGCAGAGCCAGATCCATGCCCGCGTTGGCGAGCACCACGCCGGTCACGCCGCCGACGGTGAACAGGAAGATGAAGCCGAAGGCCCACAGCATCGGGGTGTCGAACCGGATCGACCCGCCCCACATCGTCGCGATCCAGGAGAAGATCTTCACGCCCGTGGGCACGGCGATGACCAGCGTCGCGGCCGTGAAGTAGGCTCGCGTGTTCACGTCCAGGCCCACCGTGTACATGTGGTGCGCCCACACGATGAACCCGACGAAACCGATCGCCACCATGGCGTAGGCCATGCCGAGATAGCCGAACACCGGCTTGCGAGAGAAGGTCGCGACGATCTGGCTGATGATGCCGAAGGCCGGCAGAATCATGATGTAGACTTCGGGGTGCCCGAAGAACCAGAACAGGTGCTGGAACAGGATCGGGTCGCCGCCGCCTTCGGGCGTGAAGAAGGTCGTGCCGAAATTGCGGTCGGTCAGCAGCATCGTGATCGCGCCGCCCAGGACCGGCACGGCCAGCAGCAGCAGGAACGCGGTCACCAGCATCGACCACACGAACAGCGGCATCTTGTGCAGGGTCATCCCCGGCGCGCGCATGTTCAGGATGGTCGTGATGAAATTTATGGCACCTAGGATCGACGAGGCACCGGCGAGATGCAGCGAGAAGATCGCCATGTCGACCGCCGGCCCGCTGTGGCCGAGCGTGTCGGAAAGCGGTGGATATATCGTCCAGCCGGTGCCGGCGCCCTCCCCGACGAAGGGCGACAGCAGCAGCAGCAGGAACGCGGGGACGAGCAGCCAGAAGCTGATGTTGTTCATGCGCGGGAACGCCATGTCCGGCGCGCCGATCATCAGCGGTACGAACCAGTTGCCGAAGCCGCCGATCAGAGCCGGCATCACGACGAAGAAGACCATGATCAGGCCGTGCGCCGTGATGAGCACGTTCCAGAACTGACCGTCCGGGCCGCCGGCCCCGTCGGTCAGATACTGTACGCCCGGATCCTGCAGTTCCATCCGCATCAGGACCGAGAACGCGCCGCCGATCAGGCCCGCGATCACAGCGAAGATGAGATAGAGGGTGCCGATATCCTTGTGGTTGGTGGAGAAGAACCACCGCACGAAGAAGCCGGGCTTGTGGTCGTGGTGGTCGTGGGCGTCGTGCCCGTGTGCGCTGTATGCCATCTCTTGAGCCCCGTCAGCTTACCGTGCGGCCGTCTCGGAGGCCGCGGCGATGCGGCGCTCCGGCAGGTCCACCCTCGCGAACTTCTCCTGGGCCTCGGCGACCCAGGCGGCATAGGCCTCCTTCGAGACGGCGTGCACCTCGATCGGCATGTAGGAGTGGCGCACCCCGCAAAGCTCGGAGCACTGGCCGTAGTAGACACCTTCCTTCTCGATCCGCACCCAGGTCTCGTTTAGGCGGCCGGGCACGGCGTCCTTCTTCACGCCGAAGGACGGTACCGCCCAGGCGTGCAGCACGTCCGAGGCGGTGATCAGCAGGCGGATGTTGGTGTCGACCGGCAGGACCACCGGATTGTCGACCGCCAGCAGACGCGGCTGTTTGTCCTGCAGCTGGTCGTCCTCCAGCATATAGCTGTCGAAGGTGAAGTTCTGATGATCGGGATACTCGTACGTCCAGAACCACTGCCGCCCGATGATCTTAAGCGTGAGGTCCGCGTCGTCCGTACGGTCTAGGAAATACAGCAGCCGGAACGAAGGAATGGCGATCGCAACCAGGATGACCACCGGGACCACGGTCCAGATGACCTCGATCAGGGTGTTGTGTGTCGTCCTGCTAGGTTCCGGGTTCCGCTTCTCGTTGAAGCGGACCATCACGTAAACCAGCAGACCCAGCACGAACAGGGTGATCAGCGTGATGATCACCAGCAGCAGGTTGTGGAAATCGTGCATCCGTTCCATCTGCGGCGTGGCCGCCGGCTGCAGGCCGAGCTGCCAGTCGCGCGGCTGCTGCGCCGCGGCGGGGCCGGCCAGGACGGCGAGCGCCGCCGCCATGAGGGCCGTCCGCAACCGATCCGACTTCCGTAGGATCATCCCCTGCGTACCTCTCGATCGCTTCTGCTCGTTACGGTCGCCGCTTCACCAGCGACGGCCCGGGAGCGTTCCAACATACGCGAGCCGCCGGGGCGATCCGTGCGACCTGTTGTCGCTCGAAAACTCCCGCCTTCCCCGCCTCCGAAACCGACACCCCGCCACTCTGCGCGGTAGCCCGAGCGGGGCGCGCACCTATATAACAGGCAGCTGTTGCGCGCCCAAGCCCGAACCGGCGGGCCTCCCGGGCCCGGTGCCCGACCCTCGGGCGGTGACCGTTCCGTCGTGGCCGGGGCGCGTCCTGACCAGATTCGCCGCCAACCGCATACGGGGACGAGATGAGCTGGATCAATGCGACCGACGCGATCTTCTACGGCGACAACGGGCTCGACCGCGACCGCGTGAGCCGGATCGTCGCCGACGCTCTCGTCGGGGCGGACGACGGAGAACTCTTCCTCGAACACGCGGCCTCCGAGAGCCTGGTGTTCGACGATGGGCGCCTGCGCTCGGCCAGCTTCGACGTGAGCCGCGGTTTCGGCCTGCGCTCCGTGGCCGGCGAGGCCGCGGGCTACGCCCATGCCTCCGACCTGAGCGAGGAGGCGATCCGCCGGGCTGCCGAGACGGTGAAGGCCGTTCATGCCGGCCATGGCGGCACCCTGGCGGAACCGCCGCAGCCCACGAATCGCGCGCTCTATACCGACACGAATCCGCTGCAGCAGGTGCCTTTCGAGACGAAGGTGAAGCTGCTGGCCGAGATCGACGCCTATGCGCGCGGCCGCGACCCGCGCGTCCGTCAGGTCTCGGTCTCGCTGGGCGGCGAGTGGCAGGCCGTCCAGATCCTGCGGGGCGACGGGCATCGGGTGGGCGACATCCGGCCGCTGGTCCGAATCAACGTGTCCGTGACGGTCGCCCAGGGCGACCGGATGGAGAGTGGCTCCCACGGCGCCGGCGGGCGCCGTGGCTACGAGACTTATATCGATCCCGCGCACTGGCAGGTGGCGGTCGACGAAGCCCTGCGCCAGGCGGTGCTGAAGCTGGACGCGGTCGCGGCCCCTGCGGGCGAGATGCCGGTGGTGCTCGGCCCCGGCTGGCCCGGCGTCATGCTGCACGAGGCGGTCGGCCACGGCCTGGAGGGCGACTTCAACCGCAAGAAGACCTCCGCCTTCGCGGGCCTGTTCGGCGAGCGCATCGCGGCACCGGGCGTCACCGTGGTCGACGACGGTACCCTTCCCGACCGGCGCGGTTCGATCAGCGTCGACGACGAGGGGACGCCGTCGAACCGGACCGTCCTGATCGAGGACGGCCGGCTGGTGGGCTTCATGCAGGACCGGATGAACGCTCGCCTTATGGGCATGCGGCCCACCGGCAATGGCCGGCGCCAGTCCTTCGCCCACATCCCGATGCCGCGCATGACCAATACCTACATGCTGGGTGGGGACAGAGAGCCCGAGGAGATCATCCGATCCGTCAAGCGCGGCCTCTACGCGGTCAATTTCGGCGGCGGTCAGGTCGACATCACCAGCGGCAAGTTCGTGTTCTCCGCCTCGGAGGCCTACCTGATCGAGGACGGCAAGGTGACCGCCCCGGTCAAGGGCGCCACCCTCATCGGCAATGGTGCCGACGCCCTCACCCGGATCGGCATGATCGGCAACGACATGAAGATGGACGAGGGTATCGGCACCTGCGGCAAGGAGGGTCAGGGCGTGCCGGTCGGCGTCGGCCAGCCGACACTGCGGATCGACAATCTCACGGTCGGCGGGACGGCCGCCTGACGGGCGGACGCTGACCCCATGGGCAGGAAGAAGATCCGCTCGCCCTGCATCGGCGTGTGCCGGATAGATCGCGTCAGCGGCTTCTGCACCGGCTGCGCACGCACGCCGGCCGAGATCCGGCGCTGGAAGCGGTCGGACGACACGGTGAAGCGGCTCATCCTCGCCGCGCTTCCCGGCCGCGGACCGGTACTGGCCGCCGGCCGGCTGCGTGTGCATCGGGGCGGCTGCCATTGCGGCAACGTCTCCGTCGTCTTCGAGACGCGGCAGAAGCGCAAGGCGCTGCGGCCGCGCGCCTGCCAGTGCGACTTCTGTCGCGCGCACGGCGCCCGCACCGTTACGGACCCGGCCGGCGTTCTGCGCATCGCGGTTGCAGACGAGGCGCGGTGCAGCCTCTACCGCTTCGGCCTCCGGACCGCCGACTATCTCGTCTGCGGCGCGTGCGGCGTCTATGTCGCCGCCCTGTTGCGCGAGGAGGACGGCATCCGGGCGACCCTCAACCTGAACGTGCTGGCGGGAGCGGCCAGGTTCCCGAAGAAGCCGCTGCCCGTCGCCTATGACGGCGAGGATGCGGCCGCGCGCATCGCCCGCCGCCGCGAAAGCTGGACGCCGGTCGCCGCCCTCAACCTCGACCTTGACGGCAGCCGCGCCGCCGCCTGAGCCTCCGCCGCGCCCTCCCCTGGCCCATACTCCTCTGCTCCGGTCCCCTTGCCCGGCCCCGCATCGGCGCTGCTATAGTCCCGCCGCCGACGACGGAGGAACGAGCAGATGGCCGAAAAACCGACCTTGGGCTTCATCGGACTGGGGGTCATGGGCCTGCCCATGTGCCGCAACCTCGCGCGCAGGTCGGGAACGACGGTCGTCGCGGCCGACCTGCGGCGCGAACCGCTCGCCGAACTGGCGGCCGACGGGGTGGAGGCGGCCGCCTCGCTCGCCGACCTCGTCGCGCGCTGCGACATCGTCTTCCTCTCCCTGCCCGGCGAGAAGGAGGTGCGCGCCCTCTGCCTCGGCCCGGACGGTCTGATCGCGCATCTCCGGCCCGGCCAGACCGTGGTCGACACCAGCACCGCCCCGGTCACCCTCGCCCAGGAACTCGGCCGCCGATTCGCGGAAAAGGGCGTCGACTTCGCCGACGCGCCGGTGGCGCGCACCCGCCAGGCCGCTATCGACGGCACGCTAGCCATAACGGTCGGCGGCGACGCGGCCGTCCTGGAACGCATCCGCCCCTATCTCGCCTGCATGGCGAACGAGATCACCCATTGCGGTGGCCACGGCGCCGGCGAGGCGGTGAAGCTCCTCAACAACATGATCGTGACCATGACGACGGTGGCACTCGCCGAGGCGATCACGGTGGCGCGCGAATCGGGCGTGGTGTCCGACAAGCTGCTGTTCGAGGCGCTGACCAAGGGCTCGGCCGACAGTTTCGTGCTGCGCAACCACGGCATGAAGTCGCTCCTGCCGGACGACCACCCGCTCCGCGCCTTCCCGGTCACCTACATGCTGAAGGACCTGAGCTACGCCCTGGGCCTCGCCGAAAGCGCCGGTCTCGACCTCCGCAGCGCCAACACGGTCAAGGCCCTGCTGGAGCGCACCATCGAACTCGGCCACGGCGAGAAATACCACACGGCCGTGGTGAAGGCGGTGGCGGAACGCGGCTAGTCCGCGGGGGGAGCCTGCCTTGCCCGTCACCTACTGTTCGGTCTGCGTCATGCCGTCGATCTCGGCGACGCCGCTGACCTTCGATGAGGGGCATGTCTGCTCGGCCTGTCGGGTCTACGGCCAGCGCCGGGACGTCGACTGGGCCGAGCGGCGCGTCTGGCTGGACGAACTGGTCGCGGAATATCGCAGCAGCGCCAACTACGACGTCGTCATTCCGGTGAGCGGCGGTAAGGACAGCTATTATCAGACGCATTTCGCGGTGAAGGAACTCGGCCTGAAGCCGCTGCTCGTGACCTATCACGGCAACAACTACCTGCCGGAGGGCGAGCAAAACCTGCACCGGATGCGCGAGGTCTTCGACTGCGACCACATCGTG
The DNA here is from genome assembly GCA_046296375.1 of Alphaproteobacteria bacterium. GTDB lineage: Bacteria > Pseudomonadota > Alphaproteobacteria > JAJUGE01 > JAJUGE01 > Constrictibacter. The sequence continues at coordinate 6,406 of JBKBLL010000070.1, forward strand.
GTGCGACCGTCGGTGGACACGCTGGTGAAGATGAACCGGCTGGGCTTCCGCATCCAGGGCGACATGAACTGGCACGCCCACTGCGGCATCTTCACGGTCCCGATCCAGATAGCGGTGCGCTACCGGGTGCCGCTGATCCTGTGGGGGGAGCACGGCTTCATGGACCTGGGCGGCATGTGTTCGATGAACGACCTGGTCGAGTTCACCGCCAAGCACCGGCTGGAGCACGCGTTGCGCGGCTACGACTGGCACGACTTCACCGACGAGGGCCTCGTAAAGCTCGGGCGGCCCGAGGCTAAGGAGGGGCTGACGGCGAAGGACCTGCTCTGGGCGCGGTATCCGAGCGACGACGAGATCGACGATACCGGCGTGCGCGGCATCTATCTCGGCAATTTCGTCGACTGGGACGGCGAGCGGAACGCCCGCATCGCCACCGACCTCTACGGCTGGCGCGCCGCCGAACAGGAGTTCGAGCGCACCTACCGCCGCATCTCGAACCTGGACGACATGCACGAGAACGGCATCCACGACTATCTGAAGTTCGTGAAGTTCGGCTACGGCCGCGCCACCGACCATGCCTGCAAGGACATCCGCGCCGGACGCATGACCCGCGACCAGGGCATCGCCATGGTCCGCCGCTACGACCACGTGAAGCCGCGCCGCGACCTGGCGCGCTGGCTGGCCTACGTCGGCATGGACGAGGCGGCGTTTGACCGCACCTGCGACGGGTTTCGCGATAAGCGGGTGTGGCGGGTCGAGGACGGGGAGTGGGTCAAGGACGACATCGGCGGGACGGTGGGGCGGTATGGGCGGGTGGTGGGGTGACGTGGCGCGGGGCCCTATACCGTCTCGCCCTACAGCACGTACCGGACCCGGGATCGGCGCGTAGTGCTTCGCGCGGATAGACATCACCGCGGTCATCCTAACGATGCAGGACGGTACCTCCGGCAGAACCGCCAAACACCTCCGGGGCGCGGGCATCCCGCCCGCCTTCACCCGGCCGCACACGGCGGGCGAGGACGCCCGCGCTCCGGATATGCGCCGATCAGCTCCCGGCGCCAGCGGTGGGCGGCCCTGTGACACCGCCGGCCGCAGGTTCTATCGTCGGTGCTGCCCGCGCCGGCGGCGGACGGGCCAACGACGGACGAGGAGAACCGGGGTGGACGCATCGGCTCGCAAGGACATGATCGGCTTCGTGGGACTGGGTGTCATGGGCGGCGGCATGGCCGCCAACCTGATCCGTGCCGGGCGCCGGCTGGTGGTGCACGACATCGATCCCGCCAAGTGCGCGCGCTTCGCCGCCGAGGGGGCAGCGGTCGCCGACGGGGCCGCGGCCGTGGCCCGCCGTGCGGCCACCACGATCTGCATGGTCGAGACGACGGCCCAGGCGGAGGCGGTGATCGTCGGGCCGGGCGGCTTCATCGACGGCGCCGAGGCCGGCGACATCGTGCTGTGCATGAGCACGATCGACCCGTTGGCCGCGGTCGCGATGCACGACCGGCTGAAGGCGCGGGGCGTCGCCATGCTCGACGCGCCGGTCAGCGGGGGCGAGCCGCGCGCGGTCGACGGCACCCTCTCGGTCATCGTCGGCGGCGACACGGCCGCGGTCGCGGCCTGCCGGCCGATCTTCGACGCGGTCGGCAGCCGCACGTTCCATATGGGCGGGATCGGCCAGGGGCTGGCGATGAAGCTGGTCAACAACATGCTGATCCAGGTGGGCACGGTCGCGGTCGCCGAGGCGATGGTGCTGGGCGCCAAGGCGGGCCTGGACCCGCGGGCGATGATCGATGTCGTGCGCGAGAGCACCGGCGCCAGCGTCGCCTTCGAGATGCGCGCGCCGCGCTACGTCTCCGGCGACTTCCGGCCCGGCGGCACGATCGACATCTCCTATAAGGACCAGGAGCTGCAGACCGCCTTCGCCAAGGCCCTGGGCGTGCCGCTGTTCCTCGCCAACCTGACCGAGCAGGTCTACCAGATGGGCCGCGCCGCCGGCCTCGCGAAGGAGGACAGTTCGGCCCTGGTGAAGCTCTACGAGAAGATGGCGGGCGTGCAGCTCGGCCCGCGCGACTGAGCGCCGCCCGCGACCGGCGGACGTTTCAAGCCGGCGCCAGCGACATCCGGGAATCCATGTGACTGCGATGCGCCGAAGGGTGCCCCCTAAGCGGCGGACGGGCAGCCTTTCGTCCGATGATGGACGAAATCGATATCATACTTTAGATAAGTTGCGGCAATCGAGACGCTGCGGCACCGTATCTTCCTCGCATCGCCCCTCGAGCCACGGAACTGCAGTTCGCCGCCCTCATTCGTGGAGCGACGGTTGCGCGCTGTCCGGGGCGAAGCGACACCAACGGAAGAAGGGTACGCCGATGAAGATCGCCATCCTTCCGGCACTCGCGGTGTCGGCCGGCTTGGTCGCCGCGACGGGTCTGGTCCCGCCGGCCGCCGCGGTGGAAGGGGCCCGCACCAAGTCGCAGATCATCGCCTGTGCCGGCCAGCCCGATCGCGCGCTGATGCGCGGCGATGTGGAGTATCTCTACTACAGTGCGCCGGTCCGGACCGAGATCCTCCCCTACGGCTCGGCGGAACTCGCCAGGAAGGAGCGCTGCGAGTATGTGGTGGTGCTCGTCGACGGCCGGTCCTACACCGGCAAACACGAAACCTCTTTCGACCTGCTGCGCGGCCAGATGTGCGCACCCCGGGTGATGCAGTGCGTCGATTAAGGCCCCGACTGCTTTGGTTGACGGCGGGTCACTCGTCGGTGACGCGACCCCGCCGCTGCTATCCTGCCGATCGCGCGGCGAGCGGATTCGCTCCCTGAGGGGTGGAGCCGAGCCCCATTGCGCACCATCTCTGAGCGGCCGCCGGCGGGCACGGTTCGTGCGTGCTGGGATCGGCGTGTTCGGCAGGGAAAGGGACGGCGGCCATGCAGCAGCCCCAGACGAAGGGACAGCTTCTCCATCTTGTTTTCGGCGGTGAGTTGACGTCGGCCGACATGGTCGAGTTCAGCGACCTGGACGCGCTCGATATCGTCGGCATCTTCCCGAACTACGCCAAGGCGGAAGCCGCCTGGCGCGCCAAGGCGCAGGCGACGGTCGACAACGCCCATATGCGCTACTTCATCGTCCATCTGCACCGGCTGCTCGAACCGCAGACCTGACGGCGACGCGGACAGCTCGGACCTGCCCGGGAGCGCGCGCCGACGGTCCTGGGGCGAGCGCGTCGGCGGATGGTGCTGCCGATGCTTCTTGCGCGGGCATCGCGCCCTGGTTCGCCGAGCCCGCCCCCGAAGCCCCGGCCCCATACAGCCCGGGACTGATATTCCGCGCCGTGCAGTCCGCCCCGGGCCTAGCAAGCTTTTCCGTTCGGCGACAGGATAGCGGCGAGGGCCTGCCATGGGCCGCGGTGCGACCGCGCTCCCGTTTCGAGGCCGTAACGTCCCAGGGGGAAGGAATGACGCTGGATCCCGATGCCGCACGCCTGATCGAGATGGCGCGTCAGGCGAACAACCCGCCTTTCGAGTCGCTGGACGCCGCGGGTGCGCGCAGTCTCTACCGAGACGGCCGACGCGCTCTGGCGCCCGAACCCGTCGCCGTCGCCGCGACCCGCGATCTGAGCGCCCCCGGCCCCAACGGGCCGATCCCGCTGCGGCTCTACCGGCCGGACGGTCCGTCCGCGGACGCCGTCCTGCCGGTACTGGTCTATTTCCACGGCGGCGGCTGGGTCATCGGCGATATCGACACCCACGACGGGGTGTGCCGGCATCTGGCCGCGCGGTCCGGCTTCGCCGTGGTGTCCGTCGACTATCGCATGGGCCCGGAACACAGGTTTCCGGCGGCCGTCGAGGACTGCTTCGCCGCCACCGCCTGGGTTGCGAACCAAGGCCCCGGGCTCGGCATCGATCCGGCGCGGGTCGCCGTGGGCGGAGACAGCGCCGGCGGCAACCTCGCCGCAGTCGTCTGCCTGATGGCCCGGGACGCCGGCGGACCGCGGATCGGTGCTCAGCTGCTCTTCTACGCCGCGACCGACTTCGCGATGGACACCGAGTCGCACCGCCTTTTCGCCGACGGCTATCTCCTGACCCACAAGGCGATGCGCTGGTTCCAGGAGCAGTATCTCGGCGGCACCGGACTTGACGCCGACTGGCGCGCCTCGCCCCTGCGCGCGGCCTCCCTGCAGGGCCTGCCGCCGGCCTACGTCCTGACCGCGGGCTACGATCCCCTGCGGGACGAAGGCGAGGCCTATGCGCGGCGCCTCGTCGAAGAGGGCGTCGTCGTCACCTCCCGACGCTATCCGGGTCAGGTCCACGGATTTCTGAACATGGGCAGGATCATCACCCGGTCGGCCCATGCCCTGGATGCGGCGGCGGGATGGCTGCGCGTCAACCTCTGACCCGGCCGCCCTACCCCCTATATTCCACGGCGCTGCTCCGCGAACGGTCGTCGTGGCGCCGCGCATCTTGCCGGGGATTTTGTCCGACATGCCCAGTCTCAGCGAGAACAGCGTCGTCGCGCGCAACCCGGCCTTCGTGCACGTCGAGGTCGACGGCGAAGTCGTTGCGATGGACCCGACGACCGGCACCTGCTTCGGCCTCGACCATGTCGGTGCGCGGATCTGGGCGTTGATCGACCCGCCGCGCAGCGTCGACGCGATCTGCGACACGCTGGTCGCGGAATACGACGTCGACCGCGCAACCTGCGTCGCGCAGGTCCTCGACCTGTTCCGGGACATGCATGCGGAAGGCGTCGTCGAAGTTCGTCCACACGGTGCGGATGCGTCGTCTCCCTGACGGACGCGGTGCCATGTGGCCGGGCGACCTGCCGCGGCGGCCGCGCCCGACGACGGCCGACGGCGCCGTCAGCGCTGCCGACGATACTCCATCATGTCGCTGAGCCAGCGATTGAGGCAGATGAAGCCGTTGTTTTCGAGCACGGAGCGCGAGGCGGCGTTGTCCGGATGGACCGCGGCATGGATCGGCTCGCGCGTGCGCTCGTCCAGAAAGGCGAGGAGCGCCTCGAGCGTTTCCGTCGCGTAGCCGTGCCCCCAATGGGCGCGACCGTACCAGTATCCGACCTGCAGCAGCATGTTGGAGCGCCGGTTCAGCTGGATCGCGCCGATGACCTCCCCGGAATCGCGGCGTTCCACCGCATGCCGGATATAGCATTCCGGATTGCCGAGAAGCTCGCCGATCCACGACCCCGCGTCGAACGGATAGTCGATCTCCGGGATGTAGCGAAAAACGAGCGGGTCCTGCCCGAGCGCGGCGAACACCGGCGTGTCGCGGCGCCCGATCGGTCGGAGGCGAAGTCGATCGCTGACGATGGCTTCCAGCAGTTGCGTCACGGTCCGGCTCAGGCGGCGAAGGCGGTGGGCGCGGTGACGGCGCCAGCCGCCTCGAAACCCTGGACCAGCAGGTGTCCGGCCCGCGGATTCGCGACAGCCGCGAGGCGCGTCGCGTGGTTCAGCACCGGCTCGACCAGCCAGTCCAGCTCCCGCGCAGTGTCCATCCGGCCCCGCAGGCTGTCCAGACGTTGGGGACTGGTCTGGGTGCGCATCCGGCCGATCTGACCCGGAGTCAGCCAGTGGTTCGCCGCGCAGATCGGCGCATCGAAGACGAAGGCCTCGTCCTCCAGCCGCTCGACGAGACACCCCTCCTCCGGCTCGACCCCCGCGACGGTGAAGAAGACGGGAATACAGATCGGCGTCTCTACCAGCAAGCGCCGCGCCTCCCGATAGTTACTCGCTTGCTCGCAGACTTGGCGCAGCAGATGCGCCGGCGGCAGCGCGTCGCTGCGCGCCACCTTGTGACGGGTCAGGAACCAGTCTACCGCAACAGGCACGCCGAACCGCCCGATCCGGGTCAGCTGGGCCGGTGGCTGATTGATCGAAACGGCGAAACGGCCGGGCGCCATGACCGTCAAGGCCCCCACGAAGCCGGGCCATGTGGCACCCAGCCAAACCCCGCACGGCCCTTCCTGGCGCGCCACCACCATGTTCGCCCCCAGCCCTTCGAGTGGCCAATCCAGCGTGCGCAGCAGACGTGCCCCCGGCCGTTCCGGGTCCGCGCCCACCGCCGCTGTGCAGTTCCACTCGAAGCTGAGGTTCAGCATGTAGGCGCCGGGGCGGCCGATCCGCGCCGCTACGGCATCTGTCTCGGCCAGATAGGGATTGCCGTTCCTGACCAGCCAGGCGCGGGACCGGCGGTCGGCGAGCCGCACCGACATCGCCCCATAGCGCCGCTGCCCACACGCGAGCAGCCGGAGCCCGCGATCGGGAAAGGCGTCGAAGATGGCAGGCGCGCCGGCCGTCCCGACGTCGACATAGGGGACCTCGGGAAGCCGCGACGTCATGGTACCGTTCAGTACGTCTTCCATCCCCCCTGTCCGGCGAAGCCGCGCCCTATCGCGCGACGGCGAGAGCCGCCGGGATCGCGGTGCCGACGGCCGGCGCCGCGGCGAGCCGCGATTCGTCAACCTGACGTTCGAGCGCTTCGGCGAGGACGGCGGCAACGCAGTGATAGCCGAGATTGCCCAGATGAAAGCGATCGCCCGCCCACAGATCACGGTCGGCGGCGGCCCAGTGCTGCATCATGGCGTAGCGCGCGAAGAGACCGACCTCCGCCTCTCTGGCGACGCCCGACATGGCCTCCACATAGTGCTCGTAGGCGGCCACTTTGACCGCGTTCGGATAGTATTGGAGATCCATCAGCATCACGTCGATCCCGGCCCGCTTGAGCCGCGCGACGCCCTCGGCCAGCGTCGCCTTGAAGTCCGCGATGTCGACGAGGGCGAGTGCGTCGTTCGTCCCGGTCTGCCAGATGACCAGTTGCGGCTTGACGTCGATGGCGTCACGCGCGAGGCGATCCACCATATGACGCGCCAACTGGCCGCCGACACCGCGATTGATGATCGTGATCCGCGCACCGGGGAACCGCAGACGCAGCTCCTCGGCGAGGCGGGCGGGGTACGACAGTTCGGGCGACGTCGCCCCCGTCCCCTCGGTCGAGGACGAACCCAGGGCGACGATCTCGAGATCGCCGCCGTCGCGAAGGGCCTGCACCGCCGCCGCCATCGGCGCCCCGACAGACAGGCTGACGTCCGGCACCGCACACTGCTGGTCGATCGGCGTCCGGTCGGCCTGCGGCTGCGCGGCGAACGCCCCGCCGCCGAGCGCCGTCAGTCCGAGCAGGGCCAGTCCGAACAGCGCCTGGACGAACAGCGCCTGTCCGAGCAGCGCCTGCCCGGCTAGCGCACCGCGATCACGCCTGCGGCGGCGCGCCGTTCGCCTGTCTTTCGCCATTGCAGATATTCCGCCAGGAAAAACTGGGCAAGAATACCACAGCCAATCAGCATCGAATCCACCAGAAGCCCGCCTTCCACCTCGAACCGGATGACCTGTGCCAAAATTGCAAGCACCGATCCGACACAGAAGACGGGCAGCGCCTGCTGGCCGATGACGACCAGCGGACGCGCCGTGGCCGACGCGAGCCAGCGGCTGCCGGCGGTAAGAACGGCCACGACGTGGGTCAGCGCCAGGAAATGCAGCATCAGCGGGACCGAGAGGAAGGTCTTGTCCGGTACCACCAGGACGCTGAGCCAGCCGGATACGGGCAGGGCGGGCGTGCGACCGTCGCCAGGATGTGTGCACGATGGAAGCTGCCCGGCACGGACCACGGCACGTCAGCCGCCCGACAGCCCCCGCTCGGCTATGCCGCGGCCATATGCCAGGGCGGCCGCATAGCCCGCGAGGAAGACGAATATCTCGGTCGCATCCGACAGCCGATATTACGGGAAGTAAATACCTCATAGGCATTACCCGGCACATGGTTGATGAATATCATCATCAAGGCCAGACCCCGGATAAAATCAATCCGCAGATCGCGTTCTGCCGATGTTCGCACAGACCTCTACCATCCACCCACGCCCCCGATGGCGCGGCCTCTGAACGGCTGATGATGCTGTCCGGTTCCGCGACGGCCACCAGCTGACCTTGGGCGCCCCTCCTTTGTCGGCCCCAAAACGGCCGGCGATCAAGCCGGCCGATAGGGGGTCCAGCCGGCGAAACGGGCGGCCGGGCCGAGCGCCTCCTCAATGCGCAGCGCCTCGTTCCACTTCGCCATGCGTTCGGAGCGGGTGAAGGAGCCGACCTTGAACTGGGGCACGCCCCAGCCGACGGCGAGATGGATGATCGTGGTGTCCTCCGTCTCGCCGGAACGGGCGGAGACGATGCCGCCGTACCCCGCCGCCTTGGCGGCATCCCACGCGGCGAGAGTCTCGGTGATAGTGCCGCGCTGATTGGGTTTCAGCAGCACGGCGTTGGCCGCGCCCGCGGCGGCCGCCTCGCGCAGGCGGCAGGCGTCGGTGACGAGAAAATCGTCGCCGACGATCTGGATGCGGTCGCCGAAGCGCCGGGTGAATTCGACGAAGCCCGGGCCGTCATCCTCCGCCAGCGGGTCCTCGATGGACACGATGGGGTAGCGCCCGATCCAGCCGGCGAGCAGATCGATCATCCCGCCGCTGTCGAATTCGCGCCCCTCCAGCCCCAGGCGGTAGACGCCCCCGCGGCCGAACTCCGAGGCGGCCACGTCGAGCGCGATGGCGACCTGCTCCATCGGCCGGTAGCCGGCGCGTTCGATCGCGCGCAGCAGCGTCTCGATCGCCTCCTCGTTCGAGGCGAAGGCCGGCCACCAGCCGCCCTCGTCGGCTACGCCCTGCAGCCGGCCGCTCTCCGCCATGAGCCTGCCTGCGTGGCGGTACACCTCGGCAGTCCAGTCGAGAGACTCGGCGAAGCATTCCGCTCCCGGACACACCAGCAGGAAGTCCTGAATGTCGACGCGGCGGCCGGCATGGGCGCCGCCGCCGAAGATCTGGATCTCCGGCAGCGGCAGCAGGCTCGCCGCGTCGCCGCCGAGATACCGCCAGAGCGGCCGGCGCGCGGCCGCGGCGGCGGCCTGCAGCACCGCCATCGATGTCGCGATCAGTGCATTGCCGCCGAGCCGAGACTTGTCGGACGTGCCGTCGAGCGCGATCAACGCGGCATCGACACCCCCCTGGTCCGCCGCGTCGCAGCCGCGCAGAACCGCCGCGATCGGGCCGTTCACGGCGGCGACG
>JBKBLL010000071.1:0-15485 GCA_046296375.1 Alphaproteobacteria bacterium
CCCCGAGCAAGCCTTCCCAAGCGGCCTGGCTCTCGCCCAGGCTGCGCTGGAAGGCCAGCCCCTGCCGGCTGCCATCCCGGCGCACTCCGTAGGCCACCAGCATCTCGACCCGCTTGCCGCCCGCCGGCCGCCGCACGCAGTGCGGTCAGGTCGGCGGCGGCGAGGCCGGCGGCAGCGGCCGGCAGGAGCGGCGCCGCCGTCTTCAGGTCGCCGACGCAGCGCGCCTGCGTCGCGCCCAGACGGCGCAGCCGGTCGGCCTGCGCCGGGCTGCACGCCAGGCAGACGTCCAGGCCGGCGAGCAGGGTCGCCGCCGTGCGCGGTGCCCAGCGCCAGCGCCGCTCGGACCGGGCCGACATGCGGCCGTTGACGAGGGCGGTACGCACGCCGCTGCGCCACGCCTCGGTCAGCAGCGTCGGCCACAGTTCCGATTCGACCAGGACGGCAAGGTCGGGGCGCCAGTGCGCCAGGAAGCGCCGGACAGCCGCAGGCGTGTCGACGGGCGCGTACTGGTGCAGGGCCCCCGGCGGCAGCCGCGCGGCGAGCAGGGCGGCCGAGGTCGTCGTCACCGTGGTCACGAGCACGGCGGGTGCCGCCGGCGTCGCGCGCAGCGCCGCGACCAGCGGCAGCACGGACAGCGCCTCGCCGAGGCTCGCCGCGTGGACCCAGACGAGGCACCCCGCCGGCCGGTCCCACCCGGCGCGGCCGAGACGCTCGCCGAGACGCGCCGGGTCCTCGCGCCCGGCCGCACGCCGCCGCCGCAGCGCGAGACCGACGACCGGCTGCGCCAGCGTCGCCGCCATCCGGTAGACGGTGAGGCCGAGGCTCATCGCGCCGCGTCGGCGCCGGCCGGACGGACCGGGTCCGGGGCGCCGTGCAGGCGCGCGTAGAGGCCGCCGCGTGCGGCGAGCGCCGCGTGGCTGCCGGAGTCCACGATGCGTCCCTCCTCCACGACATGCACGAGATCGGCCGCGGCCACCGTGGAGAGGCGGTGGGCGACCACGATGACGGTCCGCCCCGCCATCAGCCGCGCCAGCGCCGCCTGCACCTGGCGCTCCGATTCCATGTCGAGCGCCGACGTCGCCTCGTCGAGGAGGAGGATCGGCGCGTCCTTCAGCATGGCGCGGGCGATGGCGATGCGCTGGCGTTCGCCGCCGGACAGGCGATAGCCGTGCTCGCCGACACGCGTGTCGTAGCCCTCCGGCAGGGCCGCGATGAACCCGTGCGCCGCAGCCGCTCCGGCCGCGGCGACGATCTCCGCCTCGGACGCATCCGGGCGGCCGTAGGCGATGTTGGCACGGACCGAGTCGTCGAACAGGGCCGGCTCCTGCGTGACGATCGCGATGGCCCCGCGCAGCGAGGCGAGCGTCAGGTCGCGCACGTCGATGCCGGCGAGCGTGATCCGGCCAGCGTCGACGTCATAGAAGCGCGGGACGAGATTGAGGATCGTCGACTTGCCCGCGCCGGACGGCCCGATCAGCGCCGTGGTCCGCCCGGCGGGCGCGGCGAAGCTGATACCGTGCAGCGCCGGGGCGCCGGGCCGATAGCCGAAGCGGACATGCTCGAACCGGATCTCGCCGGGGTCGGGCGGCGCGGGCCGGGCGCCCGGCCGGTCGCGGACACCGGGCTCGCGGTCGAGGAGGTCGAAGATCCGCTGCGCCGCGGCCAGCCCCTCCTGCAGCACCGCGTTCAGGCTGGCGAGGCCCTTGAGCGGCTGGTAGGCGAACATCAGCGCGGCGACGAAGGAGAAGAACGCCCCTGGCGTGGTTTCGCCGGCCAGAACGCGGCTGCCGCCGTAGGCGATCACCAGCGCCACCGCCAGCCCGGTCAGGATCTCCATGAAGGGCCGGGTCGCCAGCGCCAGTCGCGTCGTCCGGGCGAGCGCCGCGGTCACGTCGTCGATCAGGCGTCCCGCCCTGTCCGCCTCGTGCGCCTCCCGGCCGTAGGCCTTGACGTGGCGCGCGCCCTGGAAGACCTGCTCGATCAGGCCGGCGAGCGCGCCGGTCCGTTCCTGGGTGCGCGTAGATGCGGCCCGCAGGCGCCGGCCGAAGCGGACGATCGGCACCACCGCGGCCGGAAAGACGAAAAACGCCACCAGGGCGAGGCGCCAGTCCTGCCAAACCATCACGCCGACCAGGCAGAGGAGCGCGATCGCGTCGCGCGCCACCCCGGTGAGGCCGCGCGCGAGCGCGTCGCGCAGCAGGTGCACGTCGGTCGTGAAGCGCGCGACCAGGGCGCCGGTCGCCGTGCCCGCATAGAAGGCGAGGTCGGCCTGCATCAGACGGGCATACATCGCCTTCTGCAGGTCGCCGACCACCCGCTGCCCGACCAGGGCGACCGTGACCTCGTGCAGATAGGCGGCAAGTCCCTTGGCGAGCATCAGCGCCACCACGGCCAGCGGCACGAGGAGGAGCATGCGCTCGTCGCGGGCGATGAAGACCCGGTCGAGCGCCGGCTGCATCAGCCAGGCGGTACCCGCCGTCGCCGCGCCGGCCACGGCCATCGCCGCCGCGGCCAGGGCGACGCGGCCGCGATAGCGACGCACATTGCCCGCCAGGAGACGCCGGAGCAGCACCGGCCCGGACGTCTGCCGACCGCCGGGAGGAAGAACCGGGCGCACGTGCGGCGTCAATCCGGCGGCCCCCCGCGCACCCGCCTAGGCCGCGGGGCCCGACAGCGCCTGTTCCGTCCAGCGGACGAGATCGGCGAGCGGCAGGGCGCCGGCGGCGCGCGCGCGCTCGCGGCCACGCTGGACCAGGATCAGGCTGGGGATGCTGCGGATGCCGAAGCGGCGGGAGAGATCGGGTTCGGCGTCGCTGTCGACCTTGCCGAGCCGGACGCGCGGCTCCAGCACTTCGGCCGCCCGGGCGAAGGTCGGGGCGAAGGCGCGGCACGGTGCGCACCACGCCGCCCAGAAGTCGACGAGCAGCGGCAGGTCGGATTCGGCCGCATGGCGGTCGAAGTTCGCGGCGGTCAGCGCGACCGGCCGGCCCTCGAACAGGCGACCGCGGCAGCGCCCGCAGGTTCCCCCGCCGGTGAGCCGCGCCGCGGGGACGCGGTTCAGGGTTCCGCAGGACGGACAGGCGACGAGCAGCGGGTCGGTCGGCATGGTTCCCTCCGGACCGGCGGCAGCCGGAGGGGAGAGTATAGCCGAGCGGGCCATCCGATCGGAATGCAGCCGGCGCCCCGACGAGGACGCCCGTCCGCGGCCCGGGTCGGTGCCGGCGGGTCGCCTCTCAGGCCGCCCGCTGTTCCGAATCGAACTGCGAGACGTGCGCCAGCAGCGTCCGGGCACAGGTCTGCCAGCTGAACCCGAGGGCGTGCGCGCGGCAGGCCCGGCGATCGAGCGCGAGGGCCCGCCGGACGGCAGCGCCAAGATCCTCGTCGAGCGCACCGACCGGCGCATCGCCGACGACGTCCAGCGGCCCCCGCACCGGATAGGCCGCCACCGGCAGGCCGGAGGCGAGCGCCTCCAGCAGCACCAGGCCGAAGGTGTCGGTTCGGCTGGGAAAGACGAACACGTCGGCAGCGGCGAAATGGGCGGCCAGATCCTCGCCCTGGCGCCGACCGGCGAACCGCACCTGCGGATAGCGGGCGCGTAGTTCGCCGAGTTGCGGCCCGGCGCCGACCACATACTTGGTGCCCGGCAGGTCGAGCTGCAGGAACGCCTCGACGTTCTTCTCCACCGCGACACGGCCGACGTAGAGGGCGATCGGTCCCGGCCCGGGCAGGATGCGCTCCGCGCGCGGGCGGAACAGCTCGGTGTCCACCCCGCGCGACCAGACCGCCAGCCGGTCGAAACCGCGCGTCTCCAGCTCCGCCTTCAGTCCGGCCGTCGCCACCAGCGTCGTTTCGGCAGGCGCGTGAAAGCGGCGCAGCAGGCGGTAGCCCAGGGCGACCGGCATGCCGGTGCGGGCCTGGACATATTCCGGAAAGCGGGTGTGGAAGGCGGTCGTGAAGGGAATGCCGCGGGTGAGACAGTAGCGGCGGGCGCGCCAGCCGAGCGGCCCCTCGGTCGCGATGTGGATCGCGTCCGGCGCGAAGCCCTCGATGTCGGCGACGAACCGGCCAGCGGTCGGGAAGGCCAGCCGGATCTCGCCATAGGTCGGGCACGCGATGCCACGATAGTGTCCCGGGCCCAGCACGCGGACCACGTGGCCCTCCGCCTCCAGCAGCGGGATCACGGTGGCGTAGGTCCGGACCACGCCGTTGACCTGCGGCAGCCAGGCGTCGGAAACGAGGAGGATCCTCATGCCGCCCGCCCCTCCACCGGCCGCAGTCCGGGCACCGGGTCCGGCCGGGCGGCAATGGCCGCGGTCGCCATCTCCGCCCAGTGGAGGATATGCAGCCGGCCGTGCTCGTCCTCGACCAGCGCCGTGCAGCTTTCGACCCAGTCGCCGTCGTTGCAGTACAGCACGCCGTCGAAGTCGCGGATCGCGGCGGTATGGATATGCCCGCAGATCACGCCGTCGACGCCCCGGCGACGGGCCGCTGCGGCCACCTCCGATTCGAACCGGCTGACCACCTGGACCGCGTTCTTGACCTGGCGCTTCAGATAGCCGGACAGCGACCAGTAGGGCTCGCCGAACAGGCGCCGCGCCCGGTTGAACCAGGTGTTGAGCATCAGCGTCAGGGTGTAGGCATGGTCGCCGAGGATCGCGAGCCAGCGGGCGTAACAGACGACCGCGTCGAACTCGTCTCCGTGCACGACGAGCAGGCGGCGCCCGTCGGCCGTCTCGTGGATCGCTTCGCCGACGATCGCGACGCCGCCCAGTTCGGTATCCAGGTAGCCGCGCATCAATTCATCGTGATTGCCGGGAATGTAGGTCACCCGGGTGCCGGCCAGCGCCTTGCCGAGCAGCGCCTGGATCACCGCGTGGTGCGACGCGTCCCAGTAGCCGCGGCGCTGCAGCCGCCAGCCGTCGATTATATCGCCGACCAGGTAGAGATGCTCGCATTCGGTGCGGCGCAGAAAATCGAGAAGAAGGTCCGCCTGGCAGCCGCGCGTGCCGAGGTGAACGTCGGATATCCAGATCGATCTGTAGCGAAGCTTCCGCGCCATCATTCGCTCCGATGGACGTCCATCCATAGGGCTCGTCTACAGAACTAGTGTGACAACTTCACTGCAACGACCAGATATGGCCGATATATATTGTAGATCACACGATCAAGTGTCACAAAATAGCAACGGTAGTGTCATGATTGACGGGGTATCCTTTTTGTTCTGCCCGACTGTCGGGGTTGGCGATCTCAACGCCCCGCCACGGTCATGCCGTCGATGCGGAGGGTGGGGGCATTGACCGCCCCCCTGAAGACGAGGTCGTCGGCCGGCGTCAGGGCGAGGAACATGTTCTTGAGGTTGCCCGCGACGGTGATCTCGCTGACCGGGTAGGTGATCTCGCCGTTCTCGATCCAAAAGCCGGCGGCACCGCGGCTGTAGTCGCCGGTCAGCAGATTGACGCCCGAACCGATCATCTCGGTGACGAACAGGCCTTCGCCGACCTCGCGGATCATCGCCTCGGGCGCGATCCGGCCCGCTTCGAGGTAGAGGTTGGTCGTGGCCGGGGACGGCGGGCCGCCGGTGCCGCGCGCTGCATGGCCGGTGCTCGCCAGGCCCAGCTTCCGCGCGGCGTACAGGTCGAGCACCCAGCTCTTGAGGATACCGTCCTCGACGAGCGCCGTGCGCCGCGTCGCCAGGCCCTCCGCGTCGAAGGGCTTCGAGGACGGGCCACGCGGCCGCAACGGATCGTCGACGATGGCGAGGCCGGCGGGGAAGAGCCGGTCGCCCATCCTGTCCTTCAGAAAGCTGGTGCCGCGCGCGATCGCACTGCCGTTGACGGCACCCGCGAAACTCCGCAAGAGGCCCCCGGCGAGGCGCTGCTCGATCACGATCGGGACGGCCTGGGTCGCCACCTTGCGCGGGTTGAGGCGGCGGACCGCCCGTTCGCCGGCGCGCCGGCCGATCAGGGCGGGGTCCTCGAGATCGGCGCCGTGCACGGTGCTGCTGTAGTCGTAGTCGCGCTCCATGGCGGTACCCGCGCCGGCGAGTGCGCTGACGCTGACCGAGTGGCCGGAGCGCGCATAGGCGCCGGCGAAGCCGTTGCTCGCGGCCATGGCGATGCGCGTCAGGCCCCAACCGGCCTCCGCCCCCTCGGAATTCGTCACGCCCGCGACGGCCAGCGCCGCCTCCTCCGCGACCCTGGCGCGTTCGACCAGCAGTGCGGTGTCCGGCTCATGCCAGTCGCAGATGTCGAGATCGGGCACGGACCGCGCGATCTGGTCCGGATCGGCGATGCCGCAGAAGCCGTCCTCCGGCGCCACGCGGGCCATCGCGACCGCCCGCTCCACCAGTTCGGCCACCGCCGCCGGCCGCCGGTCGTTGCCGGAGACGATCGCCTGCCGCCGACCGACGAAGACGCGCAGGCCGAGATCGTAGCCCTCGCTCCGCTCCAGCCGCTCGGGCCGGCCGAGGCGCTGAGCCACCGAGATCGAGTGTCCTTCCGCCATCAGGACGTCGGCGGAATCGGCACCCGCGGCCTTGGCCTTGGCCAGGACATCGGCGAGCAGGTCGAGGAGGTCGGCGTCACGCGCGGTCATCTCGTCTATTCTTCCGTTGCGGCTGCGAGGCGCATGCGTACCACATTGCCCGCACGAAGCGGCGGTCAAGGACCGCGGTCGGCGCGCGGGCGGCAGCGCTGCAGACGGTACGACAGACGGCTACGACCAGGGAGACTGGAATGACGACGGCGGATAGGCATGCACTCGTGGTCGGAGGCACCGGAATGCTGCGGGGGGTCGTCCTGCACCTGGCGCGCGGCGGCTGGACCGTGTCGGTGGTGGCGCGCGACGCCGGTCGCCTCGACAGGCTTGCGGCCGAAGCGGCGGCGGCCGGCGGCAGGGTCCACCCGATTGCCCTGGACTATGCCGACGACGACGCCCTGCACGACGCGCTGACCGCGGCGATCGCCGCATTCGGCCCGCTGGCGCTGGCGGTGCCGTGGATCCGTCCGGGCGCGCCCCGGGCGACGGATACGATCGCGCGTGCCGCGGACGTCGGCGCCGGGGAGGCCGCGCCCCGCCGCTGCCGCTTCTTCCGCATTCTCGGCAGTGCCGCCGCCGATCCGGCGCTGGAGCGCCGGGGCAAGGGCGAGCGCTATCGCACGATGGAAGGCCTGGCCTATCGCGAGATCGTACTGGGCTTCCGGATCGAGGGCGACCGCGCACGCTGGAACACCAACGAGGAGATCGCAGCCGGCGTGGTCGAAGCGATCGAGGCCGACAGCGAGGCGCATGTGATCGGCGTGGTGCGCCCCTGGGCGATGCGGCCGCAGACGCGCTGACCGGGGCGCCCCCTCGGGGCCTCGCCGCCTCGGACCGCGGCGCGTCAGGACCGCGGCGCGGGCCGGAAGCTGACGAAGGCTTCCCCTGCACCGCCGAGCGGCACGGCCCGGTAGTCGTCGCGGAACGTGCGCGACGACCGGTCGTAGCGCACGAAGATCGCATGGTCGTCGTAGATGCGGATCAGAACGTAGTCCGGGTCGTCGACCAGATAGAGGAAGGTGGTGCGCGCCTCGGCCTTGCGCTCCGCACCCATCCAGCCGAACCAGGCCGGAACCAGCATCAGCAGGACGGCGATCAGCGCGCCGCGGCAGACGCGCGGCGCCTCGCCCTCGGCCATACGGTCGAGCCATCCCGATGCGACCTGCGCCGCCACGACGATGACGCAGCCGGCGAGCAGGACGCGCAGCCAGAGGGGCATGATCTCCGGCGTGCCGGACATCAGCAGCGGCACGGCCCAGCCCTCGAGGCCGAGCCCGTAGGCCCCGAGCAGCAGCGTTCCCGCCGCGGCCGCCGCCAGGAAGGGCGCGCGCAGATCGCCCTCGACCAGACCCGCCAGCATGAGGCCGAGCGATCCGACGAGGGCGCCGAGCGACCCCAGCACGAAGGCCACCGTCAGCGACTTCGGAAAGCCCACGTCGGCCAGCGTCGGCGGGACGCCGAAGCGTGCGAGGAAACCCAGTTCGTAGAGATAGGCCCCGAACCAGACGACGCCGATGAAGCCGCCGGCAAAGATAGCCTCGCGGCCGACATCGTACGCCGCGGCCCGCCGGTTAGAGCTCATTCTTCCAGATCGGCCGGCCGGCGCCCGGCAGGCCGTATTCACGCCAGCGCGCCGTCACCCGGTCGACGACCGAGTCGTCCATCCGCAGCTTGCGGCCCCATTCGCGCTTGGTCTCCGGCGGCCATTTGTCGGTCGCGTCCAGGCCGATCTTGCTGCCGAGGCCCGATTCGGGACTGGCGAAGTCGAGATAGTCGATCGGCGTGTTCTCGATCACGGTGATGTCCCGCGCCGGGTCCATGCGGGTCGAGACCGCCCACATGACGTCCTTCCAGTCGCGTGCGTCGATGTCGTGATCCACGACGATCACCCACTTCGTGTACATGAACTGGCGCAGATAGGACCAGACGCCGAGCATCACCCGTTTCGCGTGTCCTGGATAGGCCTTTCGCATCGACACGACCGCGATCCGGTAGGAGCAACCTTCCGGCGGCAGCCAGAAGTCCACGATCTCCGGGAACTGCTGGCGCAGCAGCGGGATGAATACTTCGTTCAGCGCCTCGCCGAGCACCGAAGGCTCGTCCGGCGGCCGGCCGGTGAAGGTGGAGAGATAGATCGGGTCGCGGCGCATGGTGACGGCGCTGACCCTGAAGACGGGGAACGGCTCGACCGCGTTGTAGTAGCCCGTATGGTCGCCATAGGGCCCCTCGTCGCCATAGTCGTCGAGGGAGACGTGGCCCTCGATCACGATCTCGGCTTGCGCCGGGACCTTGAGCGGTACGGTCTTGCAGTCGGTCAGCTCGACCTTCGTGCCGCGCAGCAGGCCGGCGAACTGGTATTCCGAGAGCGTGTCGGGCACGGGCGTGACCGCGGCGAGGATGGTGCCCGGATCGGCGCCGATGACCACCGCGGCCGGCAGCGGCTCCGGCCGCTCGGCCTTCCAGCGGGCATGGTGCTGGGCGCCGCCGCGATGCTTCAGCCAACGCATGAGCGTCGTGTCCCGCCCCGTCACCTGCATCCGGTAGATGCCGAGGTTGAAGTCGTCCTCGCGCCGTTTCCCCGGCCCCTTGGTCACCACCAGCGGCCAAGTGACGAGCGGCGCCGGCTCGCCCGGCCAGCAGCCCTGGACAGGCAGTTCGGACAGGTCGATGTCGGCGCCGGTCAGCACCACCTCCTGGCAGGGCGCGGCGCCGACCGTGCGCGGCTTCATCGCCATGACGGTCTTCAGCAGGGGCAGCATGCCAACCGCCTCGCGCCAGCCGCCCGGCGGCTCGGGCTGGCGCAGGAAGGCCAGCGTCTCGCCGACCTCGCGCAGCTGGTGCGGCTCGCGGTCCATGCCCCAGGCGACGCGTTCCACGGTGCCGAACAGGTTGACCAGGACCGGCATGCGGTAGGGCGAGCCGTCCGGCCGCACCGGCCGCTCGAACAGCACTGCCGGACCGCCCTCGGCCAGCAGACGCGTCTGGATCTCGGTCATCTCCAGATGCGGCGACACGGGGACCGACACCCGCACGAGCCTGCCGGCTCGCTCCAGCCGGTCCATGAAGTCGCGCAGAGACCTGTATGCCATGTCGCGCCCGCGCATCCGTCGGAGAAGTCGCGGCGCCCCATGCGCCCCGTTGGCGGATTCTTAAGGCCGGCCATGCCTATTGCAAGGAAGCCGCCCGACCAGGAAGCCGTCCGGCAGGGAAGCCGCTCGGGACGAGCGGCCGGCTTGACGGGAGGCCGGGGGGCTCCGACGATGCAGCAGTCCATCAGCTTGGCGCGTCGCGGCGCTGGACGGTCCCGGGCGGCACCCGCCCCGGCGGCCCCCTGACCGTATGCGCCGGAGTGGGGCAATGCCCGGACGGGACAGCGACCTCTATCGCCTGCGGCTGGAGAACGCCGCCCTCAGGCGCGACCTAGCCAGCCTGCAACAGACCCAGGCGACGATCGCCGCCCTGCGCGACGAGACGGAGCGCGCCTTTATGATCTCGGTGACGCTGCTGGCGAAGGCGGCCGAACTGCACGACGAGGAGACCGGGAACCATATCCTGCGCGTCGACCGCTATGCCGAGGCGCTGGCGCAGCGGCTCGGCCTGTCCGCCGGCTTCTGCCACGAGATCGGCTTCAGCGCCGCCCTGCACGATGTCGGCAAGATGAGCATCGACTCCGCCCTGCTGCGCAAACGCGGCAGCCTGACCGAGGCGGAGCGGCGCGAGATGGAGTGGCATACGGAGTATGGCTGGCAGATCCTGCGCCAGTCGGACCGGCTGCATATGGCCGCCGACATCGCGCGCTGCCATCACGAGCGCTGGGACGGCGGCGGCTATCCACGCGGGCTGGGCGGCGAGGATATTCCGCTGGCGGCGCGCATCGTGGCGCTGTGCGACGTCTACGACGCCCTGCGATCGCCGCGACCCTATAAGGAAGGACTGCCGCACGGCGAGGTGCGCGACCGCATCGCCGCCAGCGAGGGCCATTTCGACCCCGGCATCCGCGCCTGCTTTCTGGCGCACGAGGCGGCCTTCGCGGAGATCTATGCCGAACTGGTCGACCGGAAGCCCGCCAAGGCCTGAAGAACCCGAGACCCCGGCACCAGACGCCGTTATTCCGCGGCGCCGCTGCCCTTGACCGCCGTCTCGGGGTGGCGCTTGCGGAGCAGGGTCTCGATCTCCCCTTCCATGCAGAGCTCGTCGTGCTGGTTGTGCACGGTGGAGCGGAGCACGACGACGCCCGTCGTCCGGCCGGGGCGGAGTTCCTTCACCTCGAGCTGCGGATAGGTCGTGTCGCCGGCGAAGACCGGCTTGGCGAAGCGGGCCGAGATGCCGACGATGCCGAGCAGCGAATCCTCGACCATGTGCGGGAAGTCGCCGGCGCCGGGCGCGGTCTGGATCAGGACCTGCATGCCGTGCGCGAGCAGGTTGGGATAGCCGTGCGCACGGCAGTACTCGATGTCGTAGTGGACCGGGTGGTTGTCGCCGCTGGCGAGTTGGAAGGCGGCGAACAGCGCATCGGTCTGGGTCCGCGACGCGATGTAAAACACCTCGCCGACCTCGAAATCCTCGAAGTAGCGCTGGTCGGGAAATTTCCTGCGGCGCACGGGCGGCCTCAATACAGCTTCGACTTGTAGGCTTCGTCGATCACCGCGTCCGCCTCGGCGGCGTCGCAGTCGGCGATCTGGTCGGCGAGGATGCGCCCGAGCGAGGGGAAACTCCTCCGCTCGATCCGGGTGTCGGGGTCCCACAGGCGCGAACGGATCAGCGCCTTGGCGCAATGGAAGAAGGCCTGCTCGACGGTGATCAGCAAGCCGGAGCGCGGCACCCTGTCCTGCACCGCGAGCGGCGCGAGCAGGCCGGGGTCCACCGTGACCGAGGCCTTGCCGTTCACCCGCAGCGTCTCGTTGATGCCGGGGACGAAGAAAATCAGGGCCACGCTGGGATTGACCGTGACGTTGGTCAGCGAGTCGATCCGGTTGTTGCCGAGCCGGTCTGGAATCAGCAGCGTGCGCTCGTCCAGCACGGCGACGAAGCCCGGCGCGTCGCCGCGCGGGGAGCAGTCCGCGCCGTCGGCGCCGGACGTGCCGAGCACCAGGAAGGGCGAGAGCCCGATGAAGTTGCGGCAATGGCCGTCCAGGCGCGACAGCTGCTTGCGCACCGCCTTGTCGCTCGGGCTGCCGTAGATGTCACGCAGATCGCCGACCCCGCCGACCGTGACCCCGTCCATATCCGCCTCCGCCAACCGCCATCGCACGATGCGACGCTACCAGCCGGCGGGGCGACGGGGCAACCTGATCGCGTCGACCCGCGGTCAGAGCAGCCCGAACAGGCGTACGCGCTCCTGCGGCTGGAGCGCGGCCGTGGCGCGCTCGGCCGGGCCGCGCTCGGTCGGGTCGCGGCGGTTGACGACGGCGGTTCGGTTGCGCGCGATCACGAGGTCCCCGGGCTCCACCATCACGGCGGAGTCGAGATCGACCAGCGCGCGGTCCGTCCGGCCGGCCAGCGCATAGGCGATGGCACGGTTGTTGAGCGCCCGCGCCCGGTTCTCGCGCGACAGGTCGCCCTCACGCAGGGCTTTGGTATAATAGTTTATCGCGGCCTCGTGCCGGCCCTGCTGGCCGGCCTGATAGCCCCGGTCGAAATCGTCCGGCCTGCTGCCCGTCACCACCAGGATGACGGCGAGGATCACGAGCATCGCGATCGTGTGCATCTCTCGATCCCATCGCCGCGCGTCCGGACCCTGGGCGCGGTCGCCTCCGGCCGCCTCGCGGCAACCGAATCGTCGCGCATACCGGTTAGCCGATCGTGAACGCGGCCGCCCTGGTCCGGCTCAACGCTGGACGCGCGCCGCGTTCTCGGCGATGGCCTCCACGATCCGCGGCACCGCCGGCTCGGGATAGTCGTGGCCCATGCCGGGAATGACCAGCATGCGGGCGTCCCGCACCGCGTTGGCCACGTCCTCGCCGCAGCCGACCGGCACCAGCGGATCGTCGGCGCCGTGGATCACCAGCGTGGGCGCCGCGATCGAGCCCAGCCGCTCGACCCGCGAATCCCCGGAGGCGATGCTGGCCAGCAGGTGCCGCCCATGGCCGAGCGGATGGTAGGAGCGGTCGTAGAGCCGGCCGGCCTTGGCCCTGATGGCGGCCTCGTCCCGCGGAAAGCCGGGACTGCCGATGACCATCGACGTCTCCAGCGCCTCGTCCATGAACTGCTCGCGCGTGAGTTCGGGGCTGCGCGCCTTGCCGAGCCAGGCGTTGGCCGCCTCGGTCGGGCGCGGCCTGCCGCGCCGGCCGGAAGTCGCCATGATCGAGACGAGGCTGAGCACCCGCGCCGGATGGCGGATGGCCACGAGTTGGGCGATGGCGCCGCCGTTCGAACTGCCGACCACGTGGGCGGCCGCGATACCCAGGCCGTCGAGCAGGCGAACGGTGTCGTCCGCCATGGCCTCCAGCGTGTAGGGCGCGGCAACCGTCTGCTTCGCCCGCGCCGCCGCGAAGGCCGCCTTCAGGTCGGCCGGCCCGGCCGAATCGAACCTGGTCGACAGGCCGGCATCGCGGTTGTCGTAGGTGAGGACGCGGAAGCCGCGCCCGGCCAGGCCGTCGACGAGGCTGTCGGGCCAGGAGATCAGCTGGGTGCCCAGCCCGCCGACGAGGACCAGCGCCGGTCCCGCTTCCGGGCCGCGCGCCTCGTATTCCAGTTCGATCCCGTCGACCGAAACCTTGCCCATGCCGCATTCCCTCCGCCCATTCCGGCCGCCGTTGTTGGCCTCTTGCCTCCGCCCGCGCTAGGCTGGCGACCATGTCCAGACTTTCTAGCCGGTCGCGGGCGCGATGACGAGCGCCGAAACGGCGTCCGGCGAGCCGGACACGACGGCGGCCTACCGCGTCACGCTGCTGATCATCGTGGTGCTGGCCTCGACGCTCTACGCGACGACGGTGCTCGTCGTCAGCGTGATCCTCCCGCAGATGCAGGGATCGCTCTCGGCCACCCAGGACCAGATCTCCTGGGTGGTGACGCTGAACATCCTCGCCACCGCCATGGTCACGCCGATGACCGGCTGGCTGGTCGCCCGGTTCGGACGGCGCGCCGTGATGCTGTGGGGACTGGGCGGGTTCACCATCGCCACGCTGCTGTGCGGCACGTCGTCCTCGCTGGAGGAACTGGTCCTCTGGCGCGTCGCGCAGGGCGCGTTCGGCGCGCCGATGACGCCGCTGGCCCAGGCGATCATCCTCGACACATTCCCGAAGCGGCAGCACGGCACGGTCACCTCGATCTTCGGCATGGGCGTGGTGGTCGGGCCTGTGATCGGGCCGATCCTGGGCGGCTATCTCGCCGAGGCCTACAACTGGCGCTGGGCCTTCTTCATGATCTTCCCGATCGGCGTCGTCTCCTGGGTCGGGCTCGCCGTCATCCTGCGCGAGGGCGGCCGCACGCAGCAGGCGCGGCTCGACTGGACAGGCTTCCTGTCGCTGATGCTCGCCGTCGCCTGCTTCCAGCTGATGCTCGACCGCGGCGAGCGTGCCGACTGGTTCGATTCGATGGAGATCATCCTGTGGGGATCGGTCGCCGCGATCGGCCTCTACGTCTTCATCGTGCACAGCCTGATGGCCGACCGGCCGTTCCTCAACCTGCGCCTGCTGCTCGACCGCAACTACGCGCTCGGGCTCGTCATCGTCACCGTCTACGGCATGCTGAACTTCACGCCGATGGTCATGATGCCGCCCATGCTCCAGAACCTCATGGGCTATCCGGACGCCATCATCGGCGAACTGCTCGCCTGGCGCGGCGCGGGCGCGGTGCTCGGCTTCTTCCTCGCCATGTATGTCGGCAAGCTCGACCCGCGCGTCGGCATGACCGTCGGCTTCCTGATGCTGGCGGGATCGGGCTGGCTGATGATGGGCTTCGACACGAACGTGACACCGCAGGACGTGGCGGTGGTCAGCGCCATCCAGGGGGTGGCGATCGGGCTGATCTGGGTGCCGCTGGTCATCGCCACCTACGCCACGCTCGACCCGCGCTACCTCGCCGAGACCTCGTCGGTGTTCCACCTGATGCGCAATCTCGGCAGCAGCCTGTTCATCTCCATCAGCGTCACCATGGTGGTGCGCAGCGGCAACGCGAATTATTCCCGTATGACGGAGTTCGCCTCGCCCTATCACGACCCGGTCGCACGCGGCGTCGCCGACGGGTACTGGAGCCTGGAGAGCGCCGAGGGGCTGGCAAGACTGGCCCACGAAATCGCGCGCCAGGCGTCCATGGTCGCCTATCTCAACGCCTTCGGCCTGTTCACGCTGGCGTGCCTCGCCGCCCTGCCGCTAATACTCATGGTGCGTGTGGGTCCGACCGCGTCGGCCGCAACCAGCGCTGCGCCGGCGCGCGACCGGCAGGCCGCTTCCGAGCCGTCGGAGAAGAAGGCAGAGGCGACGTGACCACCCAATCCCGACGGCGCGAGAGTGCATGCCGCTGATGCGCCGCCACCTCCTCCGCCTCGTCCTGGTCATCGCCGTGCCGGCGGTGCTGATCGCCGGCGGCGCGCTGCTGTGGCTGGCCGGCGGGCGCTACGTGTCGACCGAGAACGCCTACGTCAAGAACGACATCCTGCACGTCGCGGCGGAGGTCGACGGCCGCGTGGTGGAGATCGGCGCCCGCGACCACGCGTTGGTCGCGGCGGGGGACCTGCTGTTCAGGATCGACCCCGAGCCCCATGCCATCGCGCTGGCCCGCGCCGAAGCCGAACTCGGCGCCGTCGCCTACCGGATCGAGGGGGAGCGCGCGGAGTACCGCGTGGCTGCGGCCGAGATCGGCGAGGCCGAGGCGCGGGTCCGGTTCAGCGAGCGCCAGGTCGAGCGCCTGCGCAGCCTGCAGGCGCGGGGCGCCGCCACGGCGGTGCAGTTCGACGAGGCACGCCTGCAACTCGAAGTGGCGCGCGACCGCGTCGCCGTCATCCGGGC
>JBKBLL010000072.1:0-15471 GCA_046296375.1 Alphaproteobacteria bacterium
GGCCGACTCGCTGCATATCGATGCCGACAGGGAGAGCGGCAGACCGCAGTGAACCGGCCGCGGCGGCGCGGATGCGGCCGTCGTCGCGCATGCGATAGCCCGCTTCTGGCGGGCATCGGAGGGAATTCCCGCGATGGCGCTCATCCACTGACGCGACGGCCGGCCTCACGGCTTGCGGGCGAACAGGTCACGCGACGCCAGCAGCGCCCCGCCGGTGACCAGGATGCAAGCGGCGAGCACGGCGACGCTCGGCTCGCCCAGGCCGACCGCGATCAGCAGCAGAGTCGACAGCAGCGGCGCGGCATAGGCGGCGGCGCCAAGCGCGCGGATGTCGCCATGTTTGGTGCCGTGGTCCCAGAAGAAGAAGGCGGCCCCGACCGGCCCCAGGCCGAGCGCCGCCACCGCCGCCCATTGCATGACGCCTTCCGGCCATATCGTCGTCTCGAAGGTGAGATGGGCGCCCAGCGCCAGCAGCGCGGTGAGGCCGCAGAACCCGCCGACGGCGTCCGTCGGCACGCCCGCGAAGCGGCGGTTCGCGACCGAGTAGACCGACCATACGAGGGCGGAACAGACGGCGGCGGCGTAGCCCAGAGCGTGCCCCGCCTCGAAGCCGACGCGGCCGCGGCCGGCGATGAGGATGACGGCCCCGGCCAGTCCCATCGACACCCCCGCCACGTGCCACCAGCGCAGGCGCTCCCCCGGCAGCAGGCCGGAGAACAGCACGATCAGCAGTGGCCACGTGTAGTTGATCAGGTTCGCTTCGACCGGCGGCGCGGAGCGCAGCGACAGGAAATAGAAGAAATGGAACCCGAACAGGCAGCCCACGCCCAGGGCCCAGGCGCCGGCCGGCTGGTGCAGATGCGCAAGGATGTCCTCGCCGCGGATCAGCCATTTGCCGAGGCACAGGCAGAAAGCGAGGCCGAAGGCCATCGCGACCAGCTGGAAGGGCGGCACACCGCCCGACCCGGCCGTCAGCAGGGCGAGCGTCGCCCACAGCGCGACGGCGACATACCCTGCGAGCGTGGCGCGCAGCCGCCGGTCCCCGACAGTCACCGCCGAGCCGCTGCCCTCGGGGTCCGGCGATCCGCCGACAGCCGGATGATCCGCAGCGTCTCGTCCCACAGGCCGTAATCGACGAGACGGGCGGGGTGGACCCAGCGGCAGTCGGCGGCGTCGTCGCCCGGCCGTGCCTCGCCCGAAATCCATTCGGCCGAAAAATCGAGCAGGGTGTAGTGCGACCGTATGCGGCCCTCACCGTCCGGCCGGATGGCATCGACGACGGCGAGAAAGCCGGTGATCTCGATCTCGACCCCCGTTTCCTCGCGCACCTCGCGCCGTGCCGCGGCCTCCACGGTCTCGCCGACCTCCTGGGCGCCACCCGGGATGCTCCATTCCCCCAGACGCGGTGGTTTGCCCCGCTGGATCAGGAGGACGCGGTCGTCGCGCCAGACGACCGCGCCGACGCCGACGATCGGTCGCGCCGGATAGGTCCGCACGTCCGTCTGGGTCTCCGCGGCGACCGCAGCGGCATGGGGCGAAAGGGGATCGGTCAAGCGCAAGGCTCTCCGGGACGATGGCGGCACAGCATAGCGCCGGCCGCCCGCCCGGATAAGTCCGGTCGGGCGGCGGTCGGCGGTTCAACTCATGTACTGGCCGCCGTTGATGGCGATGGTGGCGCCGGTGCAGAACATGGCGTCGTCGGCGATCAGGAAGAGGACGGCGTGCGCGATTTCGCGCGGATCGCCGAAGCGGCCGACCGGAATCCGGCCCCGGATGATGTCGCGCACCTTCTCCGGTACCGCCTGCACCATCTCCGTATCGACATAGCCCGGGCAGATCGCGTTGACGGTGATGCCTTTCGGCGCGCTTTCCAACGCGAGGGCCTTGGTGAAGCCGAGCATGCCGGCCTTGGCGGCGGCATAGTTGCACTGGCCCACCTGCCCGGCCTGCCCGTTGACCGAGCTGATGTTCACGATGCGTCCGAAGCCGCGCTCGCGCATGCCGGGAATAACGGTCCGGCACATGTTGTAGCAGGAGGTCAGATTGGTCTCGACCACGTCATACCACGCCTCCTTCGGCATTCGGTGCAGAACGACGTCGCGGGTGATGCCCGCGTTGTTGATCAGGATGTCGACCTGTCCGTAGCTGTCGGCGATATGCCGGACGCTCTGCTCGCAGGCATCGTAGTCGGCCACGTCCCAGGCCTCGACCGGGATGCCGGTCTCGTCGTGGAAGCGCTGGGCGCCGTCGACGTTGCGGTGATAGTTCGCGACCACTTGGTAACCGGCATTGTGGAGCCCCTTGGACACCTCCGCGCCGATGCCGCGGGTCCCGCCGGTGATCACTGCCACGCGCGTCATGAGTACCTCCCTGTGCCCTTTTCAGTCAGTCTAGACCTGCTGGCCCGGGAAACAACGAAGGCTGTTTTTACGGTCCGGGGAACGCGGCCAGGGGGTACGCGGTGTGGGGGGAACGCGGTCAGGCGGCCAGCGCCCGCAGCCAGCCGCCGAGGCGCCGGGCGACCGGGGCCGCCGCCTCGCCGACCATCATGCCGATATGGCCGCCGGGCGTGTCCATCCGCTCCCCCTGCGGCAGGGCGAGCGCCAACGCCGCCGCCGAAGCGGGCGGCACGATCCGGTCGCGCGACGGCACGACGACGAGGGCCGGCTTGCGCCAGTCGGCCGGCAGGACCGGACGGCCGGCCACCCGCCAGAGGCCGCGGGCCGGCTCGTTCTGCACATACCAGCCGCCGAGACACTCCCGCGCGACCGCCGCGGCGAGCGGCACGCCGTCGTTCGCCCAATCCTCAACCGCGACGAACAGGGCCGCACGAGGCGTCGCAGGGTCGAGTTCGGCGAAGCGCAGAAACTTCTCGACAACCTGGAGGGGGTCGAGGCTCTGGAACAGGTACTGGACCGCATCGATCGGCAGTTCCCCCGCCGCCGCCAGAACCGGTTCGAAAAGACCCAGGGCGGTCTCCGCTCGGTTCCTGTCCTGCGGACCGGCCGCGTGGAAATCCCACGGAGCCGCCACGAGAGCGAGCGCCGGCACCTCGTCCTGACGGCGAAGTGCGAGCGCCAGCGCCAGCATGCCGCCCATGCAGTAGCCGAGAACGGCGACCGCCCGCCCGCCCGCCTCCACCCTGGCCGCAGACAGGGCCGCGTCGAGACGTCCGGCGACATGGTCGGTGAGCGAGAAGTCGCGCTCGGCCGCCCCCGGCGTTCCCCAGTCCAGGACGAGAGGCCGGACGCCCTCCGCGACGAGAGTGGCGAGGAAACTGTGGCCCGGCATGAGATCGAGTATGTGCCAGCGGTTGATCAGCGACGGCACGACGAGGAGCGGCACCCCGTCCGCCGGACCGAGATCGAGCAGGCGCGCCGCACCGTTCTGCCAGACGATGCGCACGGGCGACGGAAGGCGACGGGCGGGATGGTGACGGTAGGCTTCGATGCCCCGCAGCAGGCGGTTCGAGCGCTCGGCGATCTCGGCGACGAGCGCCGCGGCCACATCGTCAGTCGGGACGGCGGCGAGTTCTCGCGCCAGCCCCTCGCCCGCGCTGCGCAAGGACGGACTCCAGATGGGCGAGCCGCTCCTCGCAAGCGGCAAGGCGGCGAGCGAACTGCTCCAGGCGAGCGTCGCGGTCATCAGATGGAGGGGCAGCGGGCGCGGGCCCTGCCGCTTCTCCGCCGCCTGCATGCCGCCGTTCTCCGCCATCGATCCCCGCCGCGCCGACCGCCCGATACGGCGCCATGACGGCCACCAGGCCGCGCATATGGGCGGCCGTCATGTCCGACCCCGCCATGTCGACCGCTGCAGCCGCGAACTGCCGTTGCCACAAGTCGAGATAGCGTCGCGCGAGCAGCACCGGATCGGCTTCGTCCGACATGACGGCACTATAGGCTGCAGCGGACCGCTTCGCCAGACGAAGACCGGCCGCGTCCCGCTGTTCGCAACCTGTTTGCACCTGCTATGCTGCGCTGCGCGACCACACCCGACGGCGAGAGGTCATGGCAGAGAGCAGACCGGACGACCGGGTCGTCATCAAGAAGTATGCGAACCGCCGCCTCTACGACACGCGGAGCAGCGCCTATGTGACGCTGGACGATCTGCGCCAGATGGTGCAGGACGGCGTCGACTTCATCGTCTTCGACGCCAAGACGAAGGAAGACCTGACGCGCGCGGTTCTGACGCAGGTCATCGTCGAGGAAGAAGGCAAGGGACAGAGCCTGCTTCCCGAAAAGTTCCTGCGCCAGATCATCAGCTGCTATGGCGACAGCATGCGTTGGATGCTGCCGCAATATCTTGATTCGACGATGCACTGGTTCCAGCAGAACCAGGAGGCGATGCGCAAGCAGGTCGAAGCCTCGTTCGGACGGGGCAACCCGCTGACCGCGATCGAGGAGGTGAGCCGCCACAACATGGCGGCGATCGAACAGGCGATGCGGATGTTCAATCCCTTCGCCGTCGCGAAAAACGACGGACAGGCCGGCGGCGAGCCCGGCGGCCAGGGCCGGCCGGCGGAACCGCCGCCGGCACGACCTCTCGAACAGGACGCCATCGATCAGATGCGGCGGGACCTCGCCGATCTGCAGCGGCAGATGGCCGAACTGACCCGGCGCAAGGAAAAGGAATAGGCGGGCCTCCGCCTCTCACGCGGCACCTGCCGCATCGGTGCGGCGGCCGGCCTCCCAGCCGATCATCGCCGCCTTGCGCGCCCGTCCCCAGGCATAGTCGCGCAGATAGCCGTTCGAGAGGATCGCGCGGTGACACGGGATGATCCAGCTGATCGGGTTGGCACCGACGGCCGCACCCACGGCGCGGGCCGCGCGTGGCGTGCCGAGGGCCCCCGCCAGTCCGCCATAGGTGACGAGTGCCCCGGGCGGCAGCCGCAGCAGCGCGTCCCACACGCGGATCTGGAAGTTCGTGCCGCACAGATGCAGCGGCAGCGGCGGCGCACCGGCGGCCGCCGGCTCGAAGACGCGCCTGGCCGTCGCGCGCGTCGCCTCCTCGTCGCGGACGAAGCGCGCACGCGGCCAGCGTGCCGCCATGTCGGCGAAGGCCTCGGCGCGGCCGCCGTCCCCGGACGCCGCGACGGCTGCGCCCGCATCCGCCTCGCCCGCATCCGCCTCGCCCCCATCGGAGGCGAGCGCGAAGGCCAGCCCGCAGACGCCCCGGTCGGTCAGCATGAGCAGGCAATCGCCGAACGGGCTGTCGTGCCAGCCCCAACGGATCGTCAGCCCTTCGCCCCGCCGCTTGAACGCGCCGGGCGTCACCGCTTCGTGCGTCACGAACAGGTCGTGCAGCCGCCCGGGCCCGGACAGGCCGGCGTCCAGTGCGGCCCCGAGCACGCTGTCGGCTTCGCCGAGTCGGGCCTTGGCGTAATCCAGGGTGAGATACTGGAGGAACTTCTTGGGGCTGATGCCGACCCACCGGGTGAAGGCGCGCTGGAAGTGAAACGCGCTCATGCCGGCGGCGCGCGCCATGGCGTCGAGGTCGGGCTGGTCGTTCTGCCGCTCCGCGATCAGCGCCAGCGACGCGGCGACGCGGTCGTAGAGGCGGTCTTCGCCCTGCGGATCGCGCGGCCGGGGGACGGAGTCGAGCCGTGCCATCGTCGTCTCCTATGCGCGCCAGAAGGGCTTGCCGGTCTCGCGCACCACGTCGGCGCGCGACAGGCCGATGTCCTTGAGCAGGCGATCGTCGGCTTCGGCGAACCGATGCCGCTGTTCGGTCCGCTCCTGCCACAGGGCAAGAAGCTCGGGGACGGTACGGGCGCGATGCGCCCGCGAGAAAACGAGGTCGAAGAGACGGCAGATCTGCAGGGTCGGGCTCATGACGGTCCTCCTGGACGACCTGTCCCGACGCTAATTCGCGCGGGCGGCCGCCACGACCCGATCCTTGCGCAACGCGTCCCGCTTCAGATGTCCGCCGGCATCTCCCCCGCGAGCACCGTCCGGAAAACGGGCAGGTCCACATTGCCGCCGGAGAGGACCAGCCCGATGCGCCGGCCGGCCATCGCGTCCCGCTCGCGCAGGAGTGCGGCGAGCGGGGCCGCGCCCGCCCCCTCGGCGAGATTGTGCGTATCCATGAAATAATGGCGCATCGCCGCACGGATTTCCGCGTCGGAGACCTGGACGATACGCGCCGCCCCGGCACAGATGATCGACACCGCTTCCGGCACGGGGACGCGGCAGGCGATGCCGTCGGCCATCGTGTCCGCACGGTCGGTCGAGACGGGAGCGCCGGCCGCGTGCGACAGGGCATAGGCGGGCGCGCCCTCCGCCACCACGCCCACCACCTCCGTCTTCAGGCCGAGTGCGTCGCGCGCCGCGATGACTCCGCAGATGCCGGAGCCGAGGCCGATCGGCACGTAGACCGTGTCGAGGGACGGTGCCTGCCCGAAAAATTCCATCGCGTAGGTCGCAACCCCAGCGACCAGCCGAGGGTCGAACGACGGCACCATCCGCAGCCCCTCCGCGGCGGCCAGTGCCTGCGCGTGCTCCAGCGCCGCCTGGAAATCCGCGCCGTGCACGACGAGTTCGGCGCCGAGCGCGCGCATGGCGGCGTTCTTCTCCACGCTGTTCCCATCCGGAACGACGATCACCGCCCGCACGCCGCTGGCCCGCGCCGCATAGGCGACCGACTGACCGTGGTTGCCGCGCGTCGCCGACACGACACCCGGGGCCTGCGCCAACGCGTCACGCATGGCATCGAAATAGACGAGGCCGCCGCGCACCTTGAATGCGCCGAGCCGCGTGTGGTTCTCGTGCTTTACCCACACTTCGCAGCCGCACCGAAGCGCCAGCAGCGGCCACGCATAGCTGGGCGTGGGCGGCACGAAACGCGCCACCACGGCCTGAGCACGCTCGATATCGCCAAGGTTCGGCTTCACCATTCGGACTGCACCTGCTTGAATTGACGTCGCACACGCACGGGGCGTCTCAGGCATGGATCTTGGTTCCGCATTCTACGAGATCGCGGCATTGCTGGCGCTCGCCTCCGTCGCGGGGCTGGCGGCCGTCCTGCTGCGCCAGCCGCTGATCGTCGCCTTCATCATCGTCGGTCTGCTGGCGGGCCCGAGCCTGCTCGGCATCACCCGGTCGCTCGAGTATGTGGACCTGCTGGCCGACATCGGCATCGCGCTGCTGCTGTTCCTGGTCGGACTCAAGCTGGATCTCGAACTCGTGCGCACGCTCGGCAGGGTCGCGCTCGCCACCGGGCTCGGACAGGTCGCCTTCACCTCGATCGTGGGGTTCTTCATCTGTCTCGCGCTGGGCCTCACTCCCGTCGAAGCGGCCTACGTGGCGGTCGCCCTCACCTTTTCCAGCACGATCATCATCGTCAAGCTGCTGTCGGACAAGCGCGAGATCGACGCGCTGCATGGCCGTATCGCGCTCGGCTTCCTGATCGTCCAAGATATCGCCGTCGTGGTCGCCATGCTGGCGCTGTCGGCGATCGGGGTCGGCGCGGCGGCGGACAATGCGGGCCGCGAGATCCTGACGACCCTCGCCAGCGCGGCGGCCGCGATCTTCGGCATCGCCCTCTTCATGCGATTTGCCGCCGAGCGCCTGCTGGCCCTGCTGGCCCGTGTGCCGGAACTCCTGACCACCTTCGCCATCGCCTGGGCCGTGCTGCTGGCCGCGCTCGGCGACTGGAGCGGCATCGGTATGGAGTTGGGCGGCCTGCTCGGGGGCGTGTCGCTCGCCTCGACCTCCTACCGGGAGGCCGTCGCCGCGCGCCTGTCGAGCCTGCGCGACTTCCTGCTGCTGTTCTTCTTCATCGGGCTCGGCACCCGCCTCGATCTGTCGGTGCTCGGTGCCCAGATCGAAGCGTCCATCATCCTGTCCCTGTTCGTGCTTATCGGGAATCCGCTGATCGTGCTGCTGATCATGGGCTGGATGGGCTACCGCAAGCGCACCGGCTTCCTTGCGGGGCTTACGGTCGCACAGATCAGCGAGTTCTCGCTGATCTTCATGGCGATGGGCGTGAGCCTCGGCCATGTCGGCCCCGAGATGATGGCCCTGGTCACGCTGGTCGGTCTGGTGACGATCGGCACGTCAACCTACATGATCGTCTACTCGCAGCGCCTCTACAGCCTGCTCGAACCGCTCCTGTGGCCGTTCGAGCGCCGCGTCGCCCACCGCGAGTCGGCCGACGACAAGCCGGACGACAGCCGCCCGCACGAGGTGATCCTGTTCGGGCTCGGTCGTTACGGACTGCAGATCGCGCGCGGCCTGCGCAACGCCGACATCACCGTTCTCGGGGTCGACTTCAATCCGGAAGCCGTCCAGGCCGCCCAGGCGGAGGGCTTCGCGGCGGTCTATGGCGACGCGGCGGACCCGGAGTTCCCTGCGACGCTGCCGCTCAACCGCGCAAAATGGGTCGTCACGGGCATCCCGCCCCGCGAGGTGGGCCCCACCCATCTCGACCCGCGCGCCGCCCTGGTCCGGGCGCTCAGGGACAGCGGATTCCGAGGCCGGATCGCCGTCACGTCCGACCGTCCCGATCTCACCGACCGGTTGCAGGCGGAGGGGGCGGACCTGGTCCTGAGCCCGCTCGCCGACGCCGCCGATCGCGGGGTGGAGCGCATCGCCGCGGCGAGGCCCGGCCGCGGCTGAACCTTCGCATCAGATCTCGATGGTGCCCTGCATGTAGGGAGCGACCCGCCCGGCCAGTTCGACGCGATCACCCTGCAGACGGCAGGTCAGCGCGCCGCCGCGTCGGGAGACCTGGCGCGCCGCCAGCGTCTCGCGCCCCAGCCGCGACGACCAGAACGGTGTCAGCACGCAGTGCGCGGAGCCCGTCACGGGGTCCTCCGGCACGCCCTTGCGCGGCGCGAAGAAGCGCGACACGAAGTCGACGTCCCCATCGCCCGGCGCCGTGACGATGACGGCCCAACGGTCGAGTGCTGCAAGTCGGCCGAAGTCGGGATCGAGGGCTCGCACCCGGGCGGCCGAGTCGAACACGGCCAGATAGTGGTCGCGCGTCTCCAGCAGTTCCGCGGGCCGGTCGCCCAGCGCCTCGGCGAGACCGGCAATCATCCCCGCCGTCCCCGGCGGATTGGCCGGCAGGTCCATCGCGAGGTCGGGACCGTCGCGGCGCACCGTCAGGACGCCGCTGCGCGTATGGAAGCGCACCGCCTGCCGCCGGTGCTCCAGTCGATCGAAAATCACCCAGGCCGAAGCGAGCGTGGCGTGGCCGCACAGATCGACTTCCACCATCGGCGTGAACCAGCGCAGGGCGTAGTCCTCGCCGTCGGCGACGAAGAAGGCGGTCTCGGAGAGGTTGTTCTCCTGGGCGATCGCCTGCATCGCCGTGTCGGTCAGCCAAGCGTCCAGCGGGCAGACTGCCGCCGGATTGCCGCCGAAGACGCGATCCGTGAACGCGTCGACCTGATAGATCGCAATCCGCATGAGGATCCTCGCGATGCCGGACTGGGGCGCTGCGGCGATCAGGCGCCGTCGGGTACGTAGGGAGCGACCGTGTGCACATGGTTCAGCGGACCGTGCCCGCGGCCGAAGCCGGGTGCGGTCTCGATCGCCGTCCGCACATAGGCGCGCGCACGCCGCACGGCCGTCTCCATCGGCAGGCCCTGCGCCAGTCCGACCGCGATCGCGGAGGCCAGCGTACAACCGGTCCCGTGCGTGTGCGGTGTGTCGATCCGGGGCGAAGCCATCTCGACCAT
The DNA here is from genome assembly GCA_046296375.1 of Alphaproteobacteria bacterium. GTDB lineage: Bacteria > Pseudomonadota > Alphaproteobacteria > JAJUGE01 > JAJUGE01 > Constrictibacter. Next base: position 9,683 of record JBKBLL010000072.1, read on the forward strand.
TCTGTCCGGCGTCGTCAGCAGGTCGACGACCGTGTCGCTCGGCAGGTGCCCGCCCTTCAGCAGCACAGCGGGCGCGCCGAGCGTGAGCAGCATGTCCGCGGCGTGCCGCATTCCGTCGAGGTCGGAAATGGCGAGGCCGGTCAGCGCCGCCGCCTCCGGCAGGTTCGGCGTGAGGAGGCTGGCCAGGATCGGCAGCCGGCGCTTCAGCGTCACCGCCGCGTCGGGGTCGAGCAGCGTCGCGCCGCCCTTCGCCACCATGACGGGATCGAGGACCAGCGGGACGCCCGGGGCCTCGGCTTCGAGCGTATCGGCCACGGCGTCGATGACCGCCGCGCTGTGCAGCATGCCGATCTTCACCGCATCGGCGCCGATGTCGCGCAGGACGAGCCGCATTTGCTCGGCGATGAAGTCGGGCGGCACCGGATGGACGCCGAACACCCCCTCCGTGTTCTGCGCCGTCAGCGCCGTGACGGCGGTCATGGCATAGCCGCCGAGCGCCGTCACCGCCTTGATGTCGGCCTGGATGCCGGCCCCGCCCCCGGAGTCGGAACCGGCAATAATGAGTACCCGTCCGTTCAGCAGAATGGCTCGATCTCCCTGCCCTGGCGCCGGCGCGCGGTCAATCGGCCGCCCGCTGGATCGCGTCGGCCACGTCGTTGACGACCGCGGTGACCAGCACCTCGTCCTCACCTTCCGCCATGACTCGGATCAGAGGTTCGGTGCCCGACTTCCGGATCAGGAGGCGGCCCGACCTGGCGAGACGCGCCTCGCCGTCCGCCACGGCAGAACGCACCTCGATCCGGTCCATCGGGCAGGTGCCTTCGACGCGCACGTTCCGCATGATCTGCGGCAGAGGCGCGAAGATGCGCAGCACCTCGCTCGCTGGGCGGTTCGCGTCGACCAGGCAGGAAAGAACCTGGAGCGCCGCGGTGAGGCCGTCGCCGGTCGTCGCATAGTCGCTCAGGACGACATGCCCCGATTGCTCACCGCCCACGTTCCACTCGAGTTCGCGCATGCGCTCGACGACGTAACGGTCGCCGACCCTGGTCCGGTCCAGCCTCAGGCCGAGCGACTGGAGATAGCGTTCGAGGCCGAGGTTCGACATGACGGTCGAGACGATGCCGTCGCCCCGCAGCCGGCCGTCCTTCTGCCAGCGCCCGGCTACCAGTCCCATGACCTGATCGCCGTCGATCTTGTTTCCCTTCTCGTCGACCATCTGCAACCGATCGGCGTCCCCGTCCAGGGCGATGCCGACGTCGGCTCCGTGCTTCACCACCGCTTCGGCGACCGCATCCGGATGAGTCGCGCCGCACTGGTCGTTGATGTTGCGACCGTTCGGGCTGACCCCGGTCCGCACGACCTCGGCGCCCAACTCCCAGAGAACGTCCGGTGCGACGCGGTACGCAGCGCCGTGGGCGCAGTCGATCACGATCTTCAGGTCGTCGAGGCGCATCCCGCGCGGGAAGCTAGCCTTGACGAATTCCACGTAGCGCCCGCGCGCATCGTCCATGCGCCGCGCCGCGCCGAGCCCCGCAGCCGAGGCGCGATGATCGGCGGCGCTGTCCATCTTCGCCTCTATCTCCAGTTCGACCTCGTCGGAGAGCTTGTAGCCGTCCGCCCCGAACAGCTTGATCCCGTTGTCCTCGAACGGATTGTGCGACGCGGAGATGACCACGCCCAGGTCGGCGCGCAGAGACCGCGTCAGCATGGCCACGGCCGGGGTCGGCATGGGTCCCACCAGGACCACGTCCATCCCCATCGAGACGAATCCTGCCGTCATCGCCGGCTCCAGCATGTAGCCCGAAAGCCGCGTGTCCTTGCCGATCACGACCGTCTGATGGTGCCCGTTGCGGAAATGCAGACCGGCCGCCATGGCCACGCGCATCGCCGTCTCGGCGGTCATGGGCTCGCTGTTGGCCTTGCCGCGGATACCGTCGGTACCGAAGAACTTGCGGGACATGCGCCGCGGATGCTCCCTGCCGTTTGTCCGTCCACTCTAGCCCGCAAAAAGGCCGGAGCGACAGGCTAGCTACCCGATCTGAACGGAAGATGAAATGCCCGCCACGCGGCGAAGGCCTTTACGGTATCGGCGACGTCGTGCACCCGCACGATGTTCGCGCCCCGGTCGAGGCCGTGCAGGGCGGCGGCCACCGATGCCGCCAGCCTGTCCCCGGCCGCGTCGCCGCCCCCGACCCGGCCCAGAAACCCCTTGCGCGAGACGCCGACCAGGACGGCACAACCCAGTCCGTGCAGCATCGGCAGAGCGTCGAGCAGTGCCAGATTGTGCGCCACCGTCTTGCCGAAGCCGATGCCCGGGTCGACGGCGATCCGGTCGGTCACGATCCCCGCCGCGACGCACGCCTCGACCCGCCGGGCGAGGAAATCGTAGACTTCGGTCGGCGCGTGCAGATAGGCGGGCGCCTGCTGCATCGTCCGCGGTTCACCCTGCATGTGCATCAGGACGACCGCCGCGCCACCCGCCGCCACCGCGTCGAGCGCGTCCGCCTCGCCCGTAAGGGCGGTGACGTCGTTGACGATACGCGCACCCGCGGCCATGGCGGCGCGCATCACCGCGGCGCGCCGCGTATCGATCGAGACGATCGCGCCGTCCGATGCCAGCGCGGCGACGACGGGAACGACGCGCCGTATCTCCTCGTCGACCGGCACGGGTGTCGCGCCCGGACGCGTCGATTCGCCGCCCACGTCGAGGATGTCGGCGCCGGCCGCGCGCAGCGCCAGGCCGTGCGCCACCGCCGCCTCGGCCGTCGCATACAGGCCGCCGTCGGAAAAACTGTCGGGCGTGGCGTTGACGATCCCCATGACGCGGGGCGCGTCCAGCCCCAGACCCGCGAACGGCGGACGCGGCGCACCAAACGGTGCCAACCGCTCCTCCTCGGCAGAGAAGCTTACGAGAGGTATGGAGCGGACCTTGCCCGCCTCTCCCGCCGGAGGGTGCAGGCGTACGGCACAGAAGGCCAGCGGCCCGCCGCCCAGCGGCCGGGCGGTGCCGGCGGCGACCAGGTCGCGCGCGAGGTCGCCCCAGACGATGGCGTCCGGTTGGATCCGGCCGTCGGCGTCCCGAAGCGGAAGACCCCGCGCGGCGGCGGGGTCTTCGATAGACGAAATCGGCATTGCCGCCTCAGCCCCCGGGCTGAGGCTCCGGCGCCAGGCCGGGCGGTTCCCCGCCGCCGCGTCCCGTGGTCGGGATCGAACTGCGCGGCGGCGTTTCAGGCCGTGGCGGCTCCTCGATGTCCGGCCGCTGGATCGTGTCGCCACGGATGACCTTTTCGACCTCGTCGCGCGACAGCGTCTCGTATTCGAGGAGCGCCTTGGCGAGGCGGTGCAGTTCGTCCATGTGGGCCGACAGGATGCGCCGCGCCTCGACCTCGCCCTCCTCGACCAGACGCCGGGTCTCCTCGTCGATCAGAGCGGCCGTGTGGTCCGAGACGTTCTTGCGCTGCGCCACCGAGTGGCCGAGGAACACCTCCTCCTCGTTGTCCGCGTACCGCAGCCGGCCCAGCTTGTCGCTGAAGCCGAACTCGGTGACCATCCGCCGGGCGTAGAGGGTCGCAACCTTGATGTCCTGCGACGCGCCGGTGGTGATGTTCTCCTTGCCGAAGATCAGTTCCTCGGCCATCCGGCCGCCGAACGCACTGGCGATCAGCGCCTTCAGTTCGGTGAAGGACTGGCTGAGCCTGTCCCGTTCGGGGAGATACATGGCGAGGCCGAGAGCGCGACCCCGCGGGATGATCGTCACCTTGTGCAGCGGGTCGTGCCCCTTGACGTAGAGCATGACCAGCGCATGGCCCGCCTCGTGGTAGGCGGTCAGCCGCTTCTCGTCGTCGCTCATCACCATGGAGCGCCGCTCGGCGCCCATCATCACCTTGTCCTTCGCGTCCTCGAGTTCGCGCATGGTGACGACGCGCTTGTTGCGGCGCGCCGCAAGAAGCGCCGCCTCGTTGATGAGGTTCGCGAGGTCCGCGCCCGAGAAGCCGGGGGTGCCGCGCGCGATGATGCGCGAGTTGACGTCCGGCGCCAGCGGCACCTTGCGCATGTGGACCTTGAGGATCTTCTCGCGGCCGACGATGTCCGGGTTCGGCACCACCACCTGCCGGTCGAAGCGGCCGGGCCGCAGCAGGGCTGGGTCGAGCACGTCCGGCCGGTTGGTGGCCGCGATGAGGATGACGCCCTCGTTCGCCTCGAAGCCGTCCATCTCCACCAGAAGCTGGTTCAGCGTCTGCTCGCGCTCGTCGTTGCCGCCGCCGAGCCCGGCGCCGCGGTGCCGGCCGACCGCGTCGATCTCGTCGATGAAGATGATGCAGGGGGCGTTCTTCTTGCCCTGCTCGAACATGTCGCGCACGCGGCTGGCGCCGACGCCCACGAACATCTCGACGAAGTCGGAGCCGGAGATCGAGAAGAACGGCACGTTCGCCTCGCCGGCGATGGCGCGTGCCAGAAGCGTCTTACCGGTACCGGGCGGGCCGACGAGCAGGACGCCCTTCGGGATGCGCCCGCCGAGACGCTGGAACTTCTGCGGATCGCGGAGGTACTCGACGATCTCCTCGAGTTCCGTCTTCGCTTCGTCGATGCCGGCGACGTCGTCGAACGTGACGCGGCCGCTGCGCTCGGTCAGGAGACGGGCCTTAGACTTGCCGAAGCCCATCGCCCGGCCGCCGCCCGACTGCATCTGGCGCATGAAGAAGATCCACACGCCGATGAGCAGGAGCATCGGGAACCAGGAGATCAGGATGCCGAACAGCGAGGGGACGTTGTCGTCGGAGGGCGCCGCGGTGATCCGCACGCCGCTGTTCGTGAGCCGCTCGATGATCGGGGCGTTGTCGGGCGCGTAGGTCGTGAACGAACGGCCGTCGGAGTAATGGCCGGAAATCTGATTGCCCTGGATCTTCACGTCGGTGACCCGGCCGGCGTCGACATGGCCGAGAAAGTCGGAGAAGGCGACGTCGGACTGCGGGCCGCGTCCGGAGGAGCCCTGGAACAGGTTGAACAGCGCGATCAGCAACAGACCGATGATGATCCACAGCGCCAAGTTCTTGCCGAAATTGTTCAACCTCGTCCCCTATGCAATCGGGTCGCGGCCGTAACGGCCTTGCGCGCCCCGGAATCCTGTCGGCGGCGTCATAGCAAAGATAATGCTGGCCGGGGTTCAGACAAGCGCGAACGCGGGTCCGAGCAGCGGTCGACGGGGCCGGAAGACGGCGGCGACGCCGGGCGCGTCATCCCGTTCGGCAACGTGCCCCCCGGGGCCGAGATGCGGAACGGTCACCAGGCCACCACGATCGTACAGCGCCGGCAGGGCGGCGAATACGCTGGCGGGCAACGGCGCCGCCGCCCTGCGGCGCAGACGCGCCACGGCACCATGGCCGACGGGGCCGACCGAGAGCCCGTCCGGCGCCCCTGCCGAGAGGTGAATGCGGAAGCGGCCGTCCCAGTCGATCGCGGCGCCCGGAGCGATCGCCCGGAGGGGCATCTCCGTCGGCTCGCGGCAGACCAGCAGCCCGTGGCGGACCGTGCGAACGAGGCAGCCGCCGAGCGTTCCCTGGCGGAAGCCGCCGGCGCGGATCCGGGCTTCGAGCCGTGCGACGCGCTCCTCTCGCGGCGGCCAGTCTCGGCCGCCGACGCACCCCGTCACCGCCGCCAGCAGACGCAGCCGCAGGTCCGCCGACGCCGACGCGAACGGCTCGCCCGCGATATCGGCGTAGGCCTCCGGATGGAGCGTCACCGCCGCCGCGATCAGATCGGCCAGCAACGTCTCGCCCGCGACACGCGCC
>JBKBLL010000073.1:0-15203 GCA_046296375.1 Alphaproteobacteria bacterium
CACCTACGTCTCGACGGCGGGCGGTGCCTTCCTGGAGTGGCTCGAAGGCAAGACGCTTCCCGGCGTCGCCGCCCTGGAGCGCGCCGCCTGAACCGCAGGGTGCCGGTACGCCGATCGGCGCTCGCCTTGGCCCGTCCCGTGCTAGAGTCCGGCATCGCGAGGCGGGAGGTGGGCCCATGGCGCCGAAGATCATCCTGGTACCGTTCATCAGCGACGCGGCTTCCGGGGCGGCGCTGGACCTCGCCTGTATCGCGGCGACGTTCTTCGACGCGCATGTCGACGTCCTGCACCTGAAGCCCGACGCCCGGACCATGATCCCCTATGTCGGCGAGGGAATGTCGGGAGCCCTGGTCGAGGATGTGATCGCCTCGGCCGAGCGGGAAGCCGTCGACCGTTCCGCCCAGGCGCGCTCGCTGTTCGCCGGCCATCTGGCGCGCTACGGCCTGACCGAGTCCGAACGGCGGGGCACGGCCGGACCGACCGCCTCCTGGCGCGAGGAAACGGGACGCGAGGACGAGTTGGTCGCGATCGCCGGGCGGACCGCGGATCTCGTCGCCGTCAGCCGGCCGGGGAGCGAGGTCGACGGGCCGCCTTCGACCCTGTTCGAGACAGCGCTGTTCGAGACCGGCCAGGCGCTCCTGGTGGCGCCGCCGGTGCCGATTTCCGGGTTCGGAGAGCGTATCCTGATCGCCTGGAACGGCAGTCCCGAGGCCGCCGGCGCGGTGACGGCGGCCATACCGTTCCTCGCGCGAGCCCGCAGCGTCTCGGTCCTCGCCGTGGCCGGCTGGAGCGAGGGGCCGCGGTCGGCCGAGGCCCTGGTGCGCCGGCTGGACTGGCATGGGATCGCCGCGGACCTGGAGGTGCTGTCCGACTATGCCGGCACGATCGGCGAGACCGTCATCGCCTCCGCCGCCCGGCGCGAGGCCGACATGATCGTCATGGGTGCCTACACGCAGAGCCGGTTGCGTCAGATGATCCTGGGGGGCGTGACCCGTCACGTGCTGGCGACGGCGCAGATCCCGCTGCTCATGTCGCACTGACCCGCCCCCTTTCCGGCCGGACCGCACCCGGCCGCCGTGCCGGCGTTCATCGGGGGTGACGACGGCTCGAGGGGTATGGATGGATATCGCCGACGGGGGTGCTCTGGGCGAGATGGCGCTGCGTCTCGGCGTGGCGGCGGCGCTCGGCTGCGTACTGGGGCTGGACCGCGAAATGCGCGGCAAGGACGCCGGCATGCGTACGCACATGCTGATCGCCCTGGGTGCGGCCACCACCGCGGTTCTGACGATCGAGCTTTACGAGGCGCTGCACGAAGGCTTTCCCGATACTCAGGCCGATCCCCTGCGCATGATCGAGGGGGTGATGGCCGGGATCGGCTTCCTGGGGGCGGGCGCCATCATCCGGTCCGGAGGCAACGTCCACGGCATGACCACCGCGGCCGGCATCTGGATCTGCGGCGCGATCGGTCTCGCCTGCGGTGCCGGCCTCTATACCGTCGCCGGTATCGCCTTCGGTTTCGCCGTCCTGGTCATGACCGCGCTGTGGTTCGTCGAGAAGGGGCTGCTGCGCTGGAGCCGCGGGCGCGCCGGCTCACCGGCTGGCGTCGATCCGGCTGCTCCAGCACTGGGCGCAGGCCGCTCCCATGAGGAGGGCGTATAGCGCCGCAACGGCCGGGTTCTGGATAGCGTAGTCGACGACCGCCTGCAGTCCGACCAGGGCACTCGCAGCGAGGCCCGTCGCCGGCAGCATCAGGTCGCGCCGGCGGCGCACCAGGCCGGCGACGCAGAGCGCCGACAGCGACGCGACCGCCAGGACGAGGGCCGCGCCGGCCGGTACTCCCAACTCCATCGCCGTTTCCAGATAGGTGTTGTGCGCCTCGGTGAAGGGCTCGGCGATGGCCTGGGTGCGATAGGGCCGGAAGGCCTGGCCGAAGGTGCCGTATCCCGTGCCGAGCCAGGGCGAATCGGTCGTCGCCTCGATCGTGCGGTGATAGAGCGCCAGCCGCGTTTCGGCATGGTCGCCGACGAGGAGGAAGCGTTCCGCCGTGACTGCGCCGCCGCCGGCGATAAGGACCGCTCCGGCGAGAGCGGTCGCCACACCGACTGCGGCGAGCGTCCGCCACAGCCGCATGGCGCCGGACAGGCCGAGTGCCAGCAGCAGGACGAGGATGGCCGCCATCGTGCAGACCAGGCCGGCGCGCGAATGGGTGAGCAGGATCGCGGTCGCGACCACGAACACCCCGCCCGCCAGGGCTGCGCCGCGGCCGGCCAGGAAGCCGGCGATCAGGCGCCGGCGTTCGACCCTGCCCCGGACGCCGCGTGCCGCCTGGGCGAGGCCGTCGCAGAGGAGCGCCGTCAGGCAGACCAGCCCCAGCCCGGCGAAGACGGCGAAGGTGTTGCGGTTGACGAACGTGGCCGTGAGATCGCCGCGATAGGACGTCTTGTCGAACCACAGGATGCGCTCCGCCCCGGACAGGTGCGCCGCGATGCCGTAGGCGGCATAGAGGGTCGCGGCCAGAGCCACGGCCTCGATCGCGGCGACCGCCCGCCGGCGGTCCCGGCAGAGGTTCAGCGCCAGATAGAAGACGGCGCCGCACGCGGCCAGCCGGAAGACGGCATCCCAGCCGTCGAGCGGCGCGACGGACACTGCGCCCGGAACGTCGCGTCCCAGCGCCGCGCCCGCCATCGCCCACAGCGGGTGGTGCCATGCCGCCGGGCCGGCACCGCTCGCCTGGAAGGCCGCCCAGGCGAGCGCGCCGGCAAACAGCAGGGTGGGCAGGGCGATCCGGCGCAGGGCGACGGGCGGCGGATGGCCGACCGCGACGTGCACCGCCCAGACCGACAGTGCCAGACCCGCCGTCAGGCCCTGCGCCGCCCAGACCCACATGTCCACCGCGCCCAGGGCGGCGGGAGCGGCGAGCACCGCGAGCAGCAGGGCGACGAAGACGACCCGGGACAGGTCAATAGGCATCGCGCGCCGTCAGGACGGCCCAGATGGTCTCGTAGAGAATGTAGAGGTCAAAGGCGACCGACCAGTTGCGGATATAGTAGACGTCCATCTCGACCCGCTCGGCGAAGGTCGTCCGGTTGCGGCCAGAGACCTGCCAGAAGCCGGTGATGCCGGGCTTGACTTTCAGGACCAGTTCCTCCTGCCCGCCCATGTCGGGGATTTCTCCCGGCAGGTAGCAGCGCGGACCTACCAGGCTCATCTCGCCGCGCAGGACGTTGAGCAGCTGCGGCAGCTCGTCGAGGCTGTAGCGCCGCAGGATGCGGCCGACGGCGGTCACGCGCGGGTCGCCGCGCAGCTTGCGGTAGGTCTCGTATTCGTGGCGGGCGTCCGGGTTCGCCGCGAGAAAGGCGGCCAGCTGCGATTCCGCGTCCTGCACCATCGTGCGGAACTTGTAGGCTCCGAACCGCCGCCCATCCCGACCCACCCGCTGCTGCACGAACAGTGCAGGCCCGCGCGAGGTCGCCCGTATCAGCAGCGCCACGGTCAGCAGCAGCGGTGCCAGCAGGACGATGAGCGGCACGGCGAGTGCGAAGTCGATGGTCCGCTTGATGGCGATCCTGCGCCCGTCCCGGAGATTGTCCGAATGGGACAGGGCGAGGGTTCCCTGCAGGTCGGTCGCCTGGACCCACAGCGATCGCCTGCCGTTGAGATTCGGGATCAGGTAGACGCGCGGCGCCCGTACCCGGTCGACGGCACGCTCCCAGGCCTCGGGCCCGTGCTGGGGCATGTAGACGAAGACGTGGTCGATCTCGCCGAGACCGTCTGCACCGACCCGGCTGGGCCGTGTCAGCGGTACCGTGCAGGGGCCCGAACTCTCCGAATCGAGCAGGCCGACGACAGGAACGAACCCCAGTTCGTGGCGCCGGCGCAGCAGGTGTACGACCTCGTCGATGGCCGCCGGACCGGAGCCGTAGATCGCCACCGGAACGCCCCACCGACCGCGAGCCTGCAGGAAGCGCCGCAGGAGGTCGTTGAGGAAAGGTGTCAGCAGCAGCGCCAGGGCGCATGCCCCTATAGTGACGACCCGCGACCACAGGCCGTGCTGGAGCAGATAGTCCCAGGCGGCGACGATGGCGAACACCAGGACCACGCCGATCAGCCGCCGACGGAAGCGCTCGGGCGCGCTCAGGCCGTAGCCGGGATAGAGACCCAGCGACCCGTTCACCGCGACGATGGCGAGGCCGGCGACCAGGATCAGTTCGAGGTCGATGAAGGGATCGTTCTGGAAGAACTCGGCGAACTGCCAGCGCGCCCAGATGCCGGCCCCGGTCGCCGCCACGACGGCGAGGACATCCATGACCGCCATCGCGCTCCCGACGAGCCGCGGGGGCAGCAGGCTACCCTGCGCGCCGATCTGTCCGGCCTGCGGCGGCGCGTCGAACATCGCGTTCCCGGTATGCATGTCGGCCGCGCGCATCTGTACCGAGCCGTCCATCGGCGCCACGCCCATTGGGGATATGTCGGATATTCTATCAGTCGCCCGCGACCCTTAGAAGGGCTCGTAACGAATTACGCCGTCTGCCTCTGTCGGGCGCGCGTGAATGAGAAGTCTCTAAAAAGAATATTTCAGAACAAAAAACCTAGTCCGGATGGATTAGTCCTTCAGGCGGGATGTCACGGGTCGCGGAGCGGGCGGCCTCGGATAACGGATCGTGGCATCGTGCGGAGAACGTCTTCGCTGATCCGCCAGATGCGATTGTCTCGACAGGCCTCCTCCGTTGGGGTGGAGCGCAATTGCATTCGCACCCGCTTCGGACGGCTCGCCGTGGCGGGCTGGCGGCGCGTATTTTATTTGGCACGAATTCTCTGCAAAATACCCATCGGGTCCCGTTTCGACCGGGCCGATGCAGACGGGAGGCGACAGTCCGGCGCGAAATCGATCGTCCCAGGCCAGGGCGTCACGACCGCCCGGGCGCGACCGTGGCCGCCGGGCTCCCGCTCGCGCTTCTGTCGCACGGGGCGCGCTTTCTCGCCAGCGCCGTACTGCTGGTCATTCTCGCGCGGCTCTGGCCGCCGGCGGTGTTCGGCGCCTTCGCCTACGCCGGCGCGCTGGCGGCGGTCCTCGGCCTCCTCGCCGGCTGGGGCCTCGCGCAGAAGGTCGTGCGCGATGCAGCGCTATGCCGCGCGTCCGCCGCGGCGATGGTCGCGGCGTCGATGCGTGCGCAGTTTCTCCTGCTTCCTGGCTGCGGCGTGGCCCTGTGCGCGGCATGGGCCCTGGGGCTGCTGCCAGACCTGGACGTTCTCCTGCCGCTGTTCGGTGCCGTGGTCCTGCTCAACCTCGCCGAGACGATGGCGGCCGCATGCCGCGGCGTCGGCCGGTTCGCCGCCGAGGCGGCGGCGTCGGCAGCCGGCAATGCGGCCGTCTTCGCCGCCGGGTTGGCGGCGGCGCTGGTCTGGGGCGAGCCGCGCGCCGTCGCGCTGGCGCTCTTCGCGGGGCGTGTCCTGCATGCGGGCGCCGCTCTGCTCGCCATGCGCGCGGCGCTCCCCGCGCCCGCATCGACCGGCGGCACCCGCTTGCGCGCCGCCGCCGTCCTGCGCACGGGGTCGCTGTTCGCGGCGGAAGCGGTCCTAGCGGGCGCGTTCCTGCAGATCGACACCGTGATCGTGCGCGTCCTGCTGGGCGACGATGCGGCCGGGATCTACCAGGCCGGCGTGCGCTTCGTCGTGGTCGGCCTGGTCCTGGCCCAGGCGATGGCCGCGGTCGCGATCCCCGCACTGGTCGGGCGTCTGGGCGACGGAGCCGCATTCGCCGCGGCGGCGCGGCGCGTCCTCCTGGCCTTCGCGGTCGCCGGCCTGGGGTTTCTCGTCCTGTTCGTCGCACTGGGCGGACCGCTGGCGCTCGCCCTCTATGGCGACGCCTACGGACAGACGGCGGCACTCGCCCCCCTGTTCGGCGGCGTCCTGCTGGCGCGCTGCCTCGCGGCGGGCGGCGCGATCGTGCTCGTGGCGGCCGGCGAGCAGCGCTGGCGGCTGGGCGCCACCGCCTGCGCGATCGCCGCCTTCCTCGCTGCGGCGGGCCCTGCTGCGGCCGCCTTCGGTCTGGTCGGGATCGTCTGGGCCAATCTCGCCGCGCTGGCCCTGCTCGCGATGTTGCAGACGGGGCGCGCGATGCGGCACCTGCGCGTGTTCTAGGTCACACGATCGTTCATCGCTCCCGGCGCGTCGGCCTCCGAGGGTTGCGGTCGCGTGTCCCGCGGGCGATTAGTCGGGTCCGGGTACCGCGCATCGCGGCACCCCCCGTCGACCGAGGAAGAGAGACCATGAACCTGTGGCGTAGTTTCTCCCGCGCGGCCGCTGCCGGCCTATTTCTTTTCGCCGCATCGGCGTTGGCCCCGGCGAGCGCGGACGAGATCGCGGACGAGATCCGCAACGCCCTGACGCTGTACGAGGCGGGCAAGGTCGCGGAGGCCAAGGAGGCGCTCGACTTCGCCGCACAGCTGCTCGGCCAGCGCAAGGCGGACGATCTGGCCGCCTATCTGCCGAAAGCGCTCGCGGGCTGGTCGGCCGAGGACGACGACACCAGCACCGGCACCATGTTCGGCGCCGGCATCTCGGCCGCCCGGACCTACACGAAGGACGGCCGCAGCGTCGAGGTCCGCGTGATCGGCGAATCGCCGATGCTGCAGGCCATGTCGGTGATGTTCGCAAACCCCGCGATGGCCGGCGCGTCCAGTGCGCGCGTGCAGCGTATCGGGGGGCAGCGCGGCATCGTGACCCAGGACGGCGACGTTCAGGTGATGGTCGGCCAGTTCCTGATAATCGTTTCGGGCGACGCCCCGCAGGCGGCCAAGCTCGAATATGCGGGCGCGGTCGACTATGCCGCCCTGTCTAAACTCTGAGCCCGAACTCGGATACAACCGTCAGAGGATGAACTTGCTGAGGTCGGCGTTCTTGGCGAGGCTGCCGACCTTCTCCCGCACATAGGCCGCGTCGATGGTGACGCTCTCGCCGCCCCGGTCGGAAGCGGTGAAGCTGATCTCCTCCAGCAGCCGCTCCAGGACCGTGTGCAGGCGCCGCGCGCCGATGTTCTCGACCGAGGTGTTGATCTCGGCGGCGAGGTCGGCGAGGGCGTCGATCGCCTCGTCGGCGAAGTCGAGGGTCATGCCCTCGGTCCCCATCAGCGCCTTGTACTGCTTGATCAGGCTGGCTTCCGGCTCGACCAAGATGCGGACCAGATCGTCCCGGTTCAACGGCGAGAGTTCGACCCGGATGGGGAGGCGGCCCTGCAGTTCCGGCAGCAGGTCCGCTGGCTTTGCGAGATGGAATGCCCCCGACGCGATGAACAGAACGTGGTCGGTCTTCACCGGGCCGTGCTTTGTCGCGACCGTGGTGCCCTCGATCAGAGGCAGCAGGTCGCGCTGAACGCCCTCGCGCGAGACGTCGGCACCCTGCCGGTCGCTGCGCGCGCAGATCTTGTCGACCTCGTCCAGGAAGACGATGCCGTTCTGCTCGACGCTCTCGATCGCCTCGCGCACCACGGCGTCCTGGTCCAGCAGCTTGTCGCTCTCCTCCGCGACCAGGGGGTCGTGGGCATCCGCGACCGCCAGGCGGCGCTTGCGCGTGCGCCCGCCGAACGCCTTGCCCAGCATGTCGCCCAGATTGACCATGCCCATCTGGCCGCCGGGCATGCCGGGGATGTCCATGGTGGGCAGCTGCATGCCGGAATTGTCCTGCATCTCCACCTCGATCTCGCGCCTGTCGAGTTCGCCGTTGCGGAGCATGACCCGGAACTTCTGGCGGGTGTCGGGACTGGCGGTCTTTCCGACCAGCGCATCGATGACGCGCTCCTCGGCGGAAAGCTGCGCCTTCGCCTGGACTTCCTTGCGCAGGCGGTCGCGCGTCATGCCGATCGATATCTCGACCAGGTCGCGCACGATCGATTCGACGTCGCGGCCGACATAGCCGACCTCGGTGAACTTGGTCGCCTCGACCTTGATGAACGGCGCCTGGGCCAGCCGCGCCAGACGGCGCGCGATCTCGGTCTTGCCGCAGCCGGTCGGCCCGATCATCAGGATGTTCTTCGGCAGGACCTCCTCGCGCAGGCCCTCCGGCAGCTGCTGCCGGCGCCAGCGGTTGCGCAGCGCAATGGCGACGGCGCGCTTGGCGTCGTTCTGGCCGACGATGTAGCGATCGAGCTCGGAGACGATCTCGCGGGGGCTGAAGGAGGTCAAGTCGACGATTCCAGGCTCTCGATGACGATGTTGCCGTTGGTATAGACGCAGATGTCGGCGGCGATGCCCAGCGCGCGGCGGGCGATCTGCTCGGCGTCGAACCCGTCGACGGGCATCAGGGCGCGAGCCGCGGCCAAGGCGTAGGAACCGCCGGAGCCGATGCCGATCAGCCCGTCCTCGGGCTCCAGCACGTCGCCGGTTCCGGTGAGAACCAGCGAGACCTGCTCGTCCGCCACGGCCATCATCGCCTCCAGGCGGCGCAGATAGCGGTCGGTGCGCCAGTCCTTGGCGAGTTCGACGCAGGCGCGCGCCAACTGGCCGCGGTGCTGCTCCAGCTTTCCTTCCAGCCGCTCGAAAAGGGCGAAGGCGTCGGCGGTGGCGCCGGCGAAGCCCGCCACGACCCGGCCGTCGCCCAGGCGCCGCACCTTGCGGGCGTTCGACTTGATCACGGTCTGGCCGAGGCTGACCTGCCCGTCGCCGGCGATCACCACGCGTCCCGCCTTGCGGACGCAGAGGATGGTGGTTCCGTGCCACACTGGGGTCGTATCGCTCATAGGCTGTCCGTCGCCGGAGGCTGGGCCTGCCGCACCGGTTGGCGACCCGACGGGGCGGCAAGATCGTCGGGATGTGGGGCCGCGCCGGGCGCGATCAAGGGCGACGGTCCCGCTGTCCGCCGAAGCGCCGCCCCGTTCGGTCGCCCGTACGGTCGCCCGTACGCTCGCCGCATAGGCTCGCCTTGTCCGGTGCGCGCCTTCGGCTAGTTTCGTCCCAACAACCAAGGCAGAAAACGGGAGGTGAGGATGAAGCGTCGTACGCTGCTGTCGGGCATGGCCGCCGGACTGATCGCACTGGCAGCGGGCGCCGCTCCGGTCCTCGCGTGGACGCCCGAGAAGCCGATCAGCATCGTCGTCGGCTTCCCGCCGGGGGGTGGCACGGACATCATCGCGCGTGCGGTGACGAGCGCGGCGCAGGCGTTCTTCCCGGTGCCGCTGGTCATCGTCAACCGCGCCGGCGCCTCCGGCACGATCGCGGCCGAATATGTGCGCAACGCATTGCCGGACGGCCACACCCTCCTCGTCGCCGGCGGCAGCGAGAGCACGTCGGTCGGCAACCACCAGAAGCTGCCCTACGACATCCGTACCGACTTCACCGCCATCATCCAGTTCAACCGACAGCGCACGCTGCTCGCGGTGAAGGGCGATGCGCCCTGGAAGACGCTGGAAGACTTCGTCCGGGACGCGAAGGCGAACCCCGGCAGGTACACCTACGGCTCGTCGGGGGCCGGCGGCATCTACCACTCCGCCCTCCTCGTCTTCACCCGCAAGGCGGAGATCGACATGAAGCACGTGGCCTACAGGGGCGGTGCGCCGGCCATGGCCGCCCTGCTCGGCGGGCACATCCACGCCACCGCTCTGTCGCCGGACGAGGGCAAGGCGATGCTGGACGCCGGCCAGGTGCGCGCCCTCGCGACCTTCTCCGACGAGCGCTATCCCGGCTATCCCGACGTGCCGACGCTCCTGGAGTCGGGCTACGACATCTACCTGGAGAACATGAAGGGGCTGATCGGGCCCAAGGGGATGCCGGGCGAGGTCGTCGCCTATCTGCACGACGGTTTCAGGAAGGCGATCGAGACCGAGACCTTCCGGACGCTGGCCGAGAAGGCCAACATCGAGACGCAGTACCGCGACGGCCCCGGCTTCCAGAAGGCCATGACCGAGATGTACAACGCCATCGGGAAGGCGGTGGAGTAGAAGATTTCCGCCATGCCGGCCGACCACTTCTCCGGGGCCGCGGCTCTTCATCCTGGGCCAACCCCTGGAGGAGGCGCTTCGTCAGGCCCTGATCGGGTCGGAGGGCAGCCCCTCGCCCTTCTTCACCCAGCCCATCGGCCTTCTTCATGGTAAATGGCGGCCGTCGCGGTCGGGCTCACCGCCCGGCGGCGCGGCCTGCCCCGCGAAGGCTAGGGTCCGGCAGGGGCGGGCGCCGCCGACGAACAAGGCGGGGGCCGTCGGCGTTCAGTCGCCCAGGCGGACGGTGGTGGGTCCGGTTCGGGCGGGTGCGTGCCGGGTGGATGGCGCGTGGACGGCGGGGCATGCTGGGGACGTGGTGGATTCTTCGACCGAGGACAGGCAAGGGAGGCGCGGGCGCCGCTTTGGCTGGCGGCGCGCGGCGGGCCTGCTCGTCCTGGCGCTGGCGGTGCTGGTGGGCGCCGCTTGGCTGTGGCGGGCGATCCTGCTGGAGCGCGTCGTCCATCTCCTGTTCGCGGACCACCCGATCGGCCGGGTCGACTTCAGCATCGCCCGGGTCGACCTCGACGGCGCACGGATAGAGCGCTTCGCCGTTCCCGGCCTCGGCATCGCCGGCGAGGCGGTCGAGGTGACCTATCACCCGCGCGAACTGCTGCGGGGCCGCGCGCGCAGCCTGCGGGTGGAGGGGCTGACGGGGCGGGCCGAGGTCGGGCCGGACGGGCTGCGGATCTCCGGCATCGACCCGGGCCCCGGGGACGACGGCGGGTTCGCGCTTCCGCCCGTGCCCGCCGATCGCGTCGATCTCGCGGACTTCCGTATCGATCTCGCGACGCCCCAGGGAGAGGTGACGGCCGGGGGCGATCTCACCCTGCTGGCGCGCGACGGGGTTCCCGCCCGGGTGGTCCTGCTCGCGACGCTGGAGGGCGAGCCGGGCCGGCTGCGCGCGTTCGCGGATCTCGGCATCGACATGCCGGCACCCGGCCGCCTCCGGGCAGCCGGGCCATGGTCGCTTGGCGGCGACTGGTCGGGTCCGTGGGGGACGGCGGCTGCGCTCGCCGGCGGAGAGGCGGCCGCCCGGCTGCGCGACGGCGTGCTGGAGAGTGCCGAAATCGACATGACCATACCGGGGGCCGTCGTGTCCGGGCTGGAGGCTTTCTCCGGGACGGCATCGCTCGCCTACGCGCCCGACGCCGTCGCCGCGGAGGCCGATCTGGCCTGGCAGGGGGGCAGCGCCGTTCTGGCGGTCGCGCCGCGCGCCGAGGGGGACGCACGGTTCTCGCTCGACCTGGACCTCGACGCCGGCTGGCTTGCGGGCCGTCTGCCGGTCGACGCGCGCGCCACGGGACGCGTGCGCCTCGCCGCGGAAGGAACGCTGCCGATCGGCGTCGATGGGCTGGGCGTGGAGGTTCCCGGGGTGGACCGGCGGGGCGCCGCGTCGCGCCTGGCCGCCGGCGCCGCGATCGCGGCCCGCCTGGACCTGGCCCTGCGGAATCTCGACGTGCCGTCGGCGGGCCGTGCGGCGGCGCTGGCCGGGACGGTCGCCGTCGATCTTTCCGGCGGCCGGCTGATCGCGGCCCTGGAACCCGGCTTCGCCGGGTCCGGCATCGTGCCGGCGCCGGCCTGGATCGCGGCGCTGCCCGAACCGGCCGCCGGCCTGTTCGGCGACGCCGCGGGCCTGCGGGTCGCCGGCGGGGAGGGGCAGCTTCTCCGGGTTGCGGCCAGGCTGGACCGGACTGCGCCGATCGCCGCGACGGTCGATCTGGCCCTGTCCGGCGGCCGCCTGGCGGGGCGCATCGCCGCGACCGCCGCCGCGCTTCGCCACGATGCCGGGTTCGCCCTTTACGCCGCCGACGCCGCGCTGGCGATCGATAGGGTCGAAACGCCCGTGGGGGGCGCCTCAGGCCGCGTGTCGCTGGGGAACGTGCTGTTCCATGACGGGGCGGGGCGGGGGGCGCTCGCGGCGACCCTACGGCTCGACCGGCCGCGGTTCGCCGACATGCGGGCCGCGGAGGCGACCATCACGCTGTCGGGCGAATTCGGCCTTCGCGACGATATCGTCACCTTTGTTCCGGCGGCACCGCTTCTCGTTTCCGGGGCGTCGCTCGACCTCGGCCCCGTGGTCCTGCCCGGCCGCCTGCGCCTGGCCCTCGCCGCCGAGCCGAACCGGCCGCTGCGCTTCGACATCGGCGCGGGACGGCTCGAGGCCGAACTGTCGGGGCAGCCCGTCAGGCTCGCCGGGACGGCCGCCGGGGTCGGCCGCTTCCAGGCCGACATCGCCCGCCTGCGCCTGTCGGCCGGGGCCGACGGCGTCGCGGCGAGCCTGGCGGGCCGCCTCGATCTCCCGGACCAGGCGGTGGCGCTCGTCGGGCTCGACGCATCGGTCGCAGGACCGGCAGGGGCAGAGCGCGCCCGGCTGCGCGTCGACCGCATCGACCGGCCGGGCCCCGCGGCGGCGGTCATTCCGCTCGGCATGACGGCCGAGGTGCGGCGCGACGGGCGACAGGCCCTCTTCGAAGCGGAACTCTTCGATAGCGGCCGCCGCCTCGTCCTGTCGGCGAGAGGCAGCCACCGGCTCGACACCGGTACGGGCCGGGCCGATCTGGCGTTGCAACCCATCACCTTCCTGCCCACCGTGCTGCAACCCGACGACCTCTTTCCGGTCCTCGCCGACCGCTTCACCGAAGTCGACGGCGAGATTGCCGCCGACGGCGCGCTGCGCTGGGGGCCGGCGGCGCTGGAATCCTCGGGTACGCTGAAGCTGTCGGCGCGCACCGTTGCAACGACCGGGGCCGAGCTGCGCGACGTGGAGAGCACGGTCCGCTTCACCAGCCTGATGCCGCCGCAGTCCGCTCCGGACCAGATCGTCACCGCGTCGATCGTGGAGGTCGGGCTGCCCTTCACTGACGGCCGTGCCGCGTTCCGGCTGGACGACGGCCGGCTCGTCACCGCGCGGCTGGAGAATCTGTCGCTCTTCGGCGGGACGATCCACACCGAGCCGTTCAGGCTCGACATCGCCGATCCCGACCTCACCGTCGTGCTGCGGGTGGACGGTATGGACCTGCAGCGCTTCCTGACCTTCGTCGAGTATGGCGACGTGGAGGCCGAGGGCACCCTGCGCGGCCGCCTGCCGGTGGTGATCACGCGCGGCTATGCCGCCATCCATGGCGGGGTGCTGGAGACGGAGGGCCCGGGGACGCTTCGCTATCTGCCCGCGGCCGCCGAGGCGCTGCAGGCGGGGGGGATGGGGACGGAGATCCTGTTCCAGGCGCTGCAGGATTTTCACTATGACAGCATCCGCATCGAGATCGACGAGTCGCCGGGCCGGACCCAGGTCATGCAGCTCGCGCTGAAGGGCAACAGCCCCAAGGTCTTCGACGGCTTCCCGCTCGAGCTCAACGTGAGCGTCTCCGGCGCCCTCCGCGACGTGCTGGAGCGGGGACTGAGGACCTATCAGCTGCCTGCCGGCGTCGCGGACCGGCTCGGTGCCGGCATGCGGTGATCGGAGATTGCGGGTGGCGGGCGCCATGCGCGCGCGCCATATTGATGCCGTTGCTTCCTACGTTGACGAACCAAGGCAAGACCGATGATGCGCTTCGGACCGGCACTGCTCGCGGGCCTCGTTTTGGCGGCGTGCCAGCCGACCGTGCGCGTCGAGGCACCGAAGGATCCGATCGTGATCAACCTGAACGTCAACATCCAGCAGGAGGTCCGCGTGAAGGTGGACCGGGCGCTGGAGGACATGCTGAGCAAGAACGAAGCGATTTTCTGAGGACGATGTGATCAGATTCCTGCGTCCCCTCATCCTCGTCCTCGCCTGCATTCTCGCACTGGGCGGCGGCGTGTCGCCCGGCGTCGCCCAGGACGAGGAGCTGCACCTGCGCGACGGCCGCGCGAAGGGCGTCGTCGGCGAGACGGCGCGCGGCTACGTGGCGCCCGTGGGCACGCCGACGCCCGAGATCACCCAGTTGGTCAACCGCGTGAACGCGGCGCGGCGGCAGCGCTACGAACAGGTCGCGCGCGAGACCGGCACCCCGCTCCCCGACGTCGAGGTGCTGGCGGCGCAGAAGATCTTCGAGCGGCTGCCCAGCGGCGCCTTCGTACAGAGCCCGAGCGGCTGGACCCCGAAACGCTAGCCGGCGCCGCGCCCGCGGAGAGGATGCCCGTGCGACCCGCCGATCCTGCGCTCCCCGATACGGCCGACGCCGTGCTCGACCTGCTCGCCCGCGGCGACTATGTCGCCGATGCCAGCCTCGGCACCGCCCTGTTCCTCGCGCTGCGCCTCAACCGGCCCCTGTTCCTGGAGGGCGAAGCCGGCGTGGGCAAGACGGAGATCGCCAAGGTCCTGGCCCGGACGCTGGGCCGCCGCCTCATCCGTCTGCAATGCTATGAGGGGCTGGACGTCGCCTCGGCGGTCTACGAATGGGACTATGCGCGCCAGATGATCGAGATCCGCCTCGCCGAGGCGACCGGTGCGGCCGATCGCGAGGTGCTCGGCGAGACGATCTTCTCCCGCCGCTTCCTCATCGAACGGCCGCTGCTCCAGGCCCTGGAGCCGGCGGACGAAGGGCCGCCGATCCTGCTGATCGACGAACTCGACCGTACCGACGAGCCGTTCGAGGCATATCTGCTCGAGGTCCTCTCGGACTTCCAGATCACGGTGCCGGAGATCGGGACGATCCGGGCCGAGCGCCCGCCGATCGTCGTGATCACGTCCAACCGCACGCGCGAGATTCACGACGCGCTGAAGCGGCGGTGCTTCTACCACTGGGTCGACTATCCCGACGCCGCGCGCGAATTGGAGATTCTGCACCGCAAGGCGCCGGACGCGCCCGAGGACCTGACCCGCCAGATCGTCGGCTTCGTCCAGAAGCTGCGCGGCATGGACCTGTTCAAGCTGCCGGGCGTCGCCGAGACCATCGACTGGACCCAGGCGCTGATGCAGCTCGATGCCCTGGTGCTAGACCCCAAGACCATCGACAACACGCTCGGCGTCCTTCTCAAATATCAGGACGACATCGCCCGCATCCAGGGCAGCGAAGCGGCGAGGATCCTCGACCAGGTGAAGGCCGAGGTCGCGGCAAGGCGGTGATGGACGCCGGGCCTCACCCTTCTCCCCGTCAATGCGAGCCGAAGGCGAAGCAATTCATCGGCCGCCGGGTGGTGCGCCGGGGTGGATTGCTTCGTCGCTGCGCTCCTCGCAATGACGGTGCCGTTCAGCCTTCCGAGCGCGGCGGGCCGAGATCCGCGAGGCGCCGCCTGACACGTTCGTCGTCCA
>JBKBLL010000074.1:0-15091 GCA_046296375.1 Alphaproteobacteria bacterium
GGCCTCCGCACCGAGATGCGGCCGCGGGACACCGTTCCCCCGCGCGGAATTGCGTGCGGCCCCGTCCCCTGCCCCCGGCCGTGGGCGTCGGAACGGCTTTGCGGACCGGTCTCGTGCAGTGGTGAACATCCGGAGGCGGGGCGCGTTCCCGCCGGCGGTGGCCGCGGGCTTTTTTAGTCGTAGGCGATCCGCTCGCGCCCGTAGAGGGCGTGGTAGCGGGGCACCGGGTGGCCTGTCGGCAGGTTCCAGGGGTCCGACTCGGCCAGCAGGCGCCGTACCTCGCGCAGGACCAGCTTCGTGACGCCCGGCGTGTTGGGGGTGGTCAGAGCTTCGCCGATCGGCAGCCAGGTCAGGTCCACCAGCTCGCCGCTCCCGCCGAGTGTGCCGTGGGCATGGGCGGCGTCGCAGATGAAGAAGCGGGCATTGAAGCGGCGCACGTCGCCAGGCGGCGTGATCGCCCGGAACACATAGTCGAGCAGGTCGAGCGCGGGAGCGAGACCGGCTTCGAAGAAGGGGCGCCAGCTGTCGGCGAGGCCGGCCGGATCGACCGGCGTCGGGGTCGGGCGGCCGATCATCAGGCCCGTCTCCTCGAACGCCTCGCGCACGGCAGCCAGCGCGAGCGCCTGGGCGCGCCGGCGGGTCGCGTTGCGGGCGAGCCGATCCGCTACCGGCGTACGCAACGGCGCCGCCACCGGCACCTTCGCATCCTCCATGTCGACCCGGCCGCCCGGGAAGACGAAGGTGTTGGGCATGAACACGTGCTTGTGGTGGCGATGGCCCATCAGCACGGCCGGTTCCGGGCCGTCGCGCTTCACCAGGATCAGGGCGGCCGCGTCGCGCGGCTTGACGCCCACCGAGCCCGGCTTGCGCGGCGGGCGGGGGGCGGAGCGGGGAAGGTCTTCGTCGGGCTGTTTCAATGGTCGCTTCCGTGCAGGATCCGGTCGCGCAGGCCGGTATCGTAGGTCGCCCCCTCGGCCGTGACGGCATAGCCGGCCTCGACCTGGCGAACGAGGCCCTTGCGGCCGAGCGCCGCCCAGACGGCGGGATTGCCGAGGCCGGTCGCGTCCGCCGACATGACGACGGCGCGGCCGATGTGGAAATGGTTGCCGTGCGCGTGCGGCAGGGCGCGGATGACGGTCTCGCCCGTGGCCTCGTCCGTCGTCGTGAAGTCGGGCTGGCGGGCGATCTCCTGCAGCAGCGTCAGGGTCTTCAGCTGCAGGCTGTTCAGCTTCAGGGGATTCTTTTTCGGGGTCATCGCGGCGCGCCGTTCACATAGGGCTTCAGGGCGGCATAGATCGTGCGGTTGACCGGCGTGTCGACGCCGTAGGCGCGTCCGAGTTCGACCACCTTGCCGGCGAGCCACGGCAGTTCAAGCCGGTTGCCGCGCAGCAGGTCGTTCGCCATCGACGCCATCGTGGTCTCGGGCTGCGTGTCCATGTAGGCGAGGCGCGCTTCGGGCAGGTCGTCGGCGAGGTTGACGCCGGCGGCCCGGCCTACGGCGGCGGTTTCGCGCGCCGCGTCGAGCAGGAGCGCGCGCAGGTCCGGGTCGGCGCGCACGACGCCCAGCGGCTGGCGCGTGATCGCCGTGAGGTTCGAGAGCGCCACCAGGAAGACCATCTTTTCCCACAGCGAGCGGCGGATGTCGGTGCTGAGTTCGGCGTCCATGCCGGCGCCGCCGCAGGCCGCCAGTAAAGCCTCGGCGCGCGGACTGCGCGCCCCGTCGAGCTCGCCGAAGATGATCTTGCGCATGCGGCCGTTCTGCCGCACCAGGCCCGGACGCTCGATCAGGCCGCCGATGAGCGCGACGCCGCCCATCACGTGCTCCTTGCCCAGGATGGGCATCAGCCGGTCCGGCGCGTCGATGCCGTTCTGGATCGGAACGACGAAGGTGTTGGCGCCGATCAGCGGTCGGATCGCCTCGCCCGCACTCTCCACGTCCCAGAGCTTGACGCAGAAGATGACGGCGTCGACCGGGCCGATCGTGCCGGGATCGTCGGTGGCCCTCGTCTCGGGCAGGTGGAAGTCGCCGAGCGGCCCCTGGACGCGCAGGCCCTCCTCGCGCATTGCACGCAGATGCGCACCGCGGGCGACGAACGTGACCTCGTGCCCGCCCAGCGCCATCGCCATTCCAAAGGGAGCGCCGACTCCGCCGGCGCCGATCACCGCGATCTTCATCGTTCCATCCGCTTTCCGTCCCCGCCCGTCAATCAAACCCGGGCCGCCCGGGCGGCGCAAGCCCCGCCCGGGCCGCGGGCCGGCGGCGCCGCCCGGGGCGTGTTCCGGGAGACTGGCGCCGCGTCCCGGGGACGGCTAGGCCGTCGCGGTCGGAATTGGCAGGAGGGCGGGACGATGGATACGGGCGACGGGGGCCGGCGGGGCTCCGCGTGTCGGCCTTTGGTCCGGACGACGCGGCGGCGCTGACGGCGCTGCGCCGGGAGGGGCTGGAGGCGCACCCGGAGGCGTTCGGCTCGTCCCTCGCCGAGGAAGCGGGCGGCGTGCCCGGCTGGCTCACCGCCCAGCTGGCCGCAGGCGACGTGTTCGGCGCCTGGGACGGCCCCGACCTCGCCGGGATGGCCGGTCTATGGCGCGAGGAGCCGGAAAAGAAGCGCCACCGCGGCGGCCTGTGGGGCATGTACGTACGTCCAGCACGGCGGCGGCGGGGCGTGGGTGCCGCCCTCGTGCGGCGGGTGCTGGAGCGCGCCGCCCTGGTCGGCCTGGAGCAGGTGCATCTGGGCGTGGGTGCCGCCAACCCCGGTGCGCGCGCGCTCTATGAGAGGCTGGGCTTCGTCGCGTACGGCGTGGAGCCGCGGGCGCTCAAGCTGGCTGCGGTCTATGTCGACGAGGTGCTGATGGTGCGGCATCTTGCGGGTGAGGCCGTCGCCGCCACGCGGCGCATGACACCGCGGCCGGACCCTGCGTAATCTGCCGCAAAACGCCTGCCACGAGGGAGCCGGGTCCATGGCCGAGGGCCGCAACTATTCCACGCTCGACCAGGAGGCGCTGCGCATGCACGCCGCCGGCCGGCCGGGCAAGATCGAAGTCGTCCCGACCAAGCCGCTGACGACGCAGTATCACCTGTCGCTCGCCTACTCGCCGGGCGTGGCCGCTCCCTGCCTGGAGATCTTCGACGATCCCGCCAAGGCCTACGACTATACGGCCAAGGGCAATCTCGTCGCGGTCATCTCCAACGGCACCGCCGTGCTGGGGCTGGGCGACCTGGGCGCGCTGGGCTCCAAGCCCGTGATGGAGGGCAAGGCCGTCCTGTTCAAGCGGTTCGCCGACGTCGATTCGATCGACCTGGAGGTCGACACCCGCGACGTCGACGAGTTCATCAACTGCGTGCGCTTCCTCGGTCCGACCTTCGGCGGCATCAACCTGGAGGACATCAAGGCGCCCGAATGCTTCATCATCGAGGAGCGCCTGCGCGAGCTGATGGACATCCCGGTCTTCCACGACGACCAGCACGGCACCGCGATCATCGCCGGCGCCGGCCTCGTCAACGCCATGCACCTGACCGGGCGCGACTGGAAGAACACGCGGGTCGTCATCAACGGCGCCGGCGCCTCGGCCATCGCCTGCGTCGACCTGTTCAAGGGGCTCGGCCTGCCGGCGCGCAACGTCATCCTCTGCGACAGCAAGGGCGTCATCTACGAGGGCCGCAGCGAGGGGATGAACCAGTGGAAGTCGGCGCATGCCGTCGACACCCCCTTCCGCACGCTGGCCGAGGCCATGAAGGGCGCCGACGTCTTCGTAGGCCTGTCGGTCAAGGGCGCGGTGACCCGGGACATGGTGCGCTCGATGGCCGACAAGCCGATCATCTTCGCTCTCGCCAACCCCGACCCGGAGATCACGCCGGAGGAGGTCGCGGCCGTGCGCGACGACGCGATCATGGCGACCGGCCGCTCGGACTATCCGAACCAGGTGAACAACGTCCTGGGCTTCCCCTTCATCTTCCGCGGGGCGCTGGACGTGCGTGCCTCGAAGATCAACGAGGCGATGAAGGTCGCGGCCGCCGAGGCGCTGGCCACGCTCGCCCGCTCCGAGGTGCCGGACGAGGTCGCCGCCTCGTATTCCGGACGCAAGCTCGCTTTCGGGCCGGACTATGTGATTCCGGTGCCGTTCGATCCGCGCCTGATCGTCGAGGTTCCGGTCGCGGTGGCCAAGGCCGCGATGGATACGGGGGTGGCGAGCAAGCCGATCGAGGATTTCGCCGCCTACCGGGCCCAGCTCGCGCGGCGGCTCGATCCCACGGCCGGCGCGCTGCAGCGCATCTACGACGAAGTGAAGGCGAGGCCGAAGCGCGTCGTCTTCGCCGAGGGCGAGGAGGAGCGGACGATCCGTGCCGCCGTCAACTTCCGGAATGCCGGCCTCGGCACGCCCGTCCTGATCGGTCGCGAGGACACGGTGAAGGCGGCGATGGCGCGCATGGGGATCGGCGACGGGACCGCCGAGGGGGCCGGCGAGGAGGCCGGGCTCGAGATCCACAATGCCCGCCTCAGCCAGGACAACCGCCGCTATACGGATCTGCTCTATTCCCGCCTGCAGCGCCGCGGCTTCCTGCAGCGCGACTGCCAGCGCATGGTCAACCAGGACCGCAACGTCTTCGCCGCCTGCATGGTGGCGGCCGGCGACGCCGACGCCATGGTGACAGGCCTGACGCGCAGCTTCGCCGTCTCCTACCGCGACGTGACCCAGGTGATCGAGCCGGAACCCGGCGCGACCGTGTTCGGCCTGACCACGATCGTCTCGCGCGGACAGACGGTCATGATCGCCGACACGACCGTGCACGAACGCCCGACGCCGGAGGAACTGGTCGCGATCGCGGTCGCCGCCGCCGATCAGGCTCGGCGAATGGGCCACGAGCCGCGCCTCGCCTTCCTCTCCTACTCCAACTTCGGCAATCCCGACCGCCCGTCGGCGCGGCGGGTGCGCGACGCGGTGGCGCTGCTCGACAAGCGTCCGGTCGATTTCGAGTATGACGGCGAGATCTCGGCCGACGTGGCGCTCGACTTCGAACTGATGAAGCGGCTCTATCCGTTCTGCCGCCTGTCCGGCCCGGCCAACGTCCTCATCATGCCGGCCCTGCACTCGGCCAATATCGCCGCGAAGCTGCTGCAGAAGCTCGGCGGCGGTACGGTGATCGGTCCTATGCTGATCGGCCTGCCCAAGTCGGTGCAGATCGTGCAGATGGGCACCACCGTTTCGGAGATCGTCAACATGGCGGCCGTCGCCGCGCACGATGCCCTGCGCTGAGTAGCGGCCGGGCCGGCGCGCACGGATGCGCGGGGTGGGGCCGCTGCCCGACCGGTTCTGGCTGGTCGGCACCGCCGTCGCGGCGCCCGCGCTGGCCGTGCTGCTGGTCCTGGCCTTCGCCGGCTGGGCGCCGCTGCCGGCCGTGGGGGTGGGCGTCATCCTGGTGGCGCTGGCGTCCGGTATCCTGGCCTGGGCGGCGGTGCGCGATCTCGCCCGCCTGACCGAACGTG
This sequence comes from Alphaproteobacteria bacterium, assembly GCA_046296375.1. Taxonomy (GTDB): domain Bacteria; phylum Pseudomonadota; class Alphaproteobacteria; order JAJUGE01; family JAJUGE01; genus Constrictibacter. The sequence continues at coordinate 5,484 of JBKBLL010000074.1, forward strand.
TCGAACTGATCGGCGCGGAGGACGGGGTGGCGCCGGCCCAGACCCTGCTGACGCCGCTGGGCTCCGACCTGGCACTCGGCATCGCCCGGGCGCGGCGGCGCGTCTCGTCGGTGCAGCGCGCGCTCGAGGCGCGCGCCGCCGCATCCGAGGCGGTGATCGACGCGGTGCCCGAGCCGCTCCTCGTGCTCGACCTGGACCGGGCCGTCACGCACGCCAACCATGCCGCCGAAGTGCTGCTCAACGGTCCTCTGACGGGGCGCGACCTCGCCGAGGTGATCCGGCATCCGGCCGTGCTCGACGCCGTGGCCGAGACGCTCGCCGACGCACGGAACCGGACGGTGGAGTTCGAGCTGACGGCGCCGGTGCGCCGGTACATGCGCGCCCGGGTGGCGCGTCTGCAGGCCTGGGGCGACGACGCGCTGGTCCTGACGCTGGAGGACGAGACGACGATGCGTCACGCCCAGCAGATGCGCGTCGACTTCGTCGCCAACGTCAGCCACGAACTGAAGACGCCGCTCGCCACCCTGCTCGGCTTCATCGAGACCCTGCAGGGGCCCGCGCGCGACGATGCCGAGGCGCGCGACCGATTCCTCGCCATCATGCAGGCGGAGGCGGCGCGGATGCGGCGGATCGTCGACGATCTGCTGTCGCTGTCGCGCATCGAGGCCGAGGAGCACAATCCCCCGACCGGCCGCGCCGACCTGCGCGACATGCTGGAGCGCGCGCGCGACGCCCTGCAGCTGATGGCGTCCGGCCGCCGCGTGGCGATCGAGATCGTCGCGCCGCCCGGCCTGCCCCCCGTCGTCGGCGACGAGGACCAGCTCGCCCAGGTGTTCCGCAACCTGCTGGAGAACGCCGTCAAATACGGTCGCGAGGGCACCGCGGTGGAGGTGACGGTGCGTGCGGAGACCGGCGGCCGCGAGGGGCCTCGCGTCGCCGTCGCCGTGCGCGACCATGGCGAAGGCATCCCGCGCGATCACCTGCATCGCCTGACCGAGCGCTTCTACCGCGTCGATGCCGCCCGCTCGCGCCAGTTGGGCGGGACCGGGCTGGGTCTCGCCATCGTGAAGCACATCGTCAACCGCCACCGCGGCCGACTGACGATCGACAGCGAGCCGGGCCGCGGCAGCGTCTTCACCGTCGTTCTGCCTGCACTACGGTAGGACCGTCCGGGACCGTCATCAAACCGTCATCCAACCGCAATAAACTTGTCGGGCAATGCCGTTAGGAGTGGCGCCCGACGGCGCTTCCGACCCGGCTTCAGACCGGCAACGCGACTGCCGTCCGCACAGAACGCAAACGGAGGCAGCTCCAGTGTTAAAGAAATTCATCGCGGCCACCGCCCTGGCGGTCGCCTGGGCCCCCTTGACCGCGACCGCCCAGGTCGCCGTGGACCCGAACCTTCCGGCCTACGAGCGGACCACCGGCATCTCGGGCAACCTGTCGAGCATCGGCTCCGACACGCTCAACAACCTGATGACGCTTTGGGCGGAAACGTTCCAGGGCTTCTATCCCAACGTCAACGTCCAGATCCAGGGCGCCGGCACCTCGACGGCTCCGCCGGCCCTGACCGAGGGTACCTCTAACTTCGGTCCGATGAGCCGCACCATGCGCGATGGCGAGATCCGGGCGTTCGAGCAGAAGTTCGGATATCCGCCGACCCAGATCCCGGTGGCGATCGACGTGCTCGCGGTCTACGCGCACCGCGACAATCCCATCGAGGGCCTGACGATCGCGCAGGTCGACGCGATCTTCTCGGCGACCCGCCGCTGCGGCCATCCCGAGGACATCACCCGCTGGGGCCAGCTCGGCCTGACGGGCGCCTGGGAGAACCGGGACTTCACGCTCTACAGCCGCAACGCGGTCTCCGGCACCTACGGCTACTTCAAGCAGCACGCCCTGTGCGACGGCGACTTCAAGCCGAGCATCAACGAGCAGCCGGGTTCGGCGTCGGTGGTGCAGGGTGTCAGCGAGTCGATCAACGGCATCGGCTACTCCGGCATCGGCTACATCACCTCCGGTGTGCGCGCGGTTCCGCTCGCGGCCGAGGCGGGCGGCACGTTCGCGCCGGCCGACGCCGAGCATGCGGCGGATGGCAGCTACCCGCTCGCGCGGATGCTGTACGTCTATGTGAACAAGCGGCCCGACCAGCCGCTGGCCCCGCTCGAGGCCGCGTTCGCCAAGATGGTTCTCTCCAAGGAGGGCCAGGAGGTGGTCGTCCGTGACGGTTACATTCCGCTGCCGGCCGCGATGGCGGAGAAGTATCGCACGGAACTCGGCGTGAACTGACGCAGGTAGCGCTTCGACACGAAGGGGAAGCCCGTAACGGGCTTCCCCTTTCGCTAGATACCGACCTATCCGCAGGGGCCAGAAGATGACACAGGGTTCGGCTTCGACCGCACGTCTCGGCGTGGAGCCGTTGGCCGTGAAGCCTGCGCTGCCCGACGCCGAAGCTCGTGGCCGGCTGCGCAAGCGACGTGGGTTGAAGGATGCGACATCCCGCTATGTCGTCGGAATTGGCGGCGTCAGCGTCATCGTCGCCCTCGGCCTGATATTCGTTTACCTCTTTTCCGAAGTCGCGCCGATGCTGCGCCCGGCCTCGGTCGAGCGGGTGGCGTCCTACGTCGCGCCGGGCGGCGACACCTCGCCGACTCAGGTCGTCTCGATGGACCGCTACCGCGAGGCCGCCTTCCGGCTGGCGCAGGACGGCTCCTATTCCTTCTTCCGCCCGGCGACCGGGCGCATCATGGGCGAGGGCCGGATCGCGACGCCCGAGGGCGTCGAGATCACCAGCCGCGCCACCGCGGAAGCGCGCACGCGCCTCGCGGCGCTGGGCCTGTCCGACGGTACCGCCCTGTTGGTGAAGGACGCCTATTCCCTAACCTATCCGGACGGCATTCGAGAGGTCGTCCCCGGTCTTGAGTTCCCCTTCGGCGAGGAGCCTGTGGTCGTCGACGACCAGGGGCAGGCGCTCACCCATATCGGGGTACAGCAAGGGTCGCGTGGCGTAACCGTCGTCGCCGCCACGGAGGACGGCCGGCTGCTTCTGGTCAGCTATGCAGCGAGCCGGAACATCATGACCGGACAAGTACAGGTGCAGCGTTCGGCCACGACCATCGGCGTACCGGAGCATGGTGTCTCGCAGTTTCTCATCAGCGCAGACATGCGTGATCTCCTGGTCGCCGACGATGGTGGCAATCTCTACTATTACGATATTGGAAATTTGCAGAACATCCGCCTCGTCGACAGCCGCCGGGTGATGGTGGGCGGCGCCGAAGTGACCGCCCTGCAATATCTGCTCGGCACCGTCTCGATCCTCGTCGGCGGCTCCGACGGCAGCGTCTCCCAGTGGTTCCTGGTCCGCGACGAGCAGAACCAGCGCCGCCTGACCTTCGTGCGCAGCTTCGACAGCCACGCCGCGCCGGTCGTCACGATCGCGGCGGAGCACGCCCGCAAGGGCTTCCTCACCGCCGACGAGGCGGGCGCGGTCAAGCTGCACTACTCGACCTCGAACCGTACCCTGGCCAGCGCGAACGTGAGCGACGCGCCGATCGTCTTCGCGGCCATGGCGCCGCGGGCCGACGGCATGTTCCTGCTCGACGCCCGAAACACGATCCACTACTACGACGTGCGCAACGAGCACCCGGAGGTCTCGCTCTCCTCCCTCTGGGGCAAGGTCTGGTACGAGGGCCGCAGCGAGCCCGCCTATGTCTGGCAGTCCTCGTCCGCGACCGACGAGTTCGAGCCGAAGCTGAGCCTGGTGCCGCTGACGCTCGGCACGATCAAGGCGGCCTTCTACGCCATGCTGTTCGCCGTGCCGCTCGCGGTGCTGGGCGCGATCTACTCGGCCTACTTCATGACGCCGCGCATGCGCGGCGTGACCAAGCCGACGATCGAGATCATGGAGGCCCTGCCGACCGTCATCCTGGGCTTTCTGGCCGGACTCTGGTTCGCGCCCTTCGTCGAGACGCACCTGCCGGCGGTCTTCTCGATCCTGATCCTGCTGCCGGTCGGGATCATGCTCACCGGGCTCGCCTGGTCGCGCCTGCCGATCGACCTGCGCGAGCGCATTCCCTCCGGCTGGGAGGTCGCGATCGTGGCACCGGTGATCGTGGCGCTGGTCTGGGCCTGCGTCGCGATCAGCCCGATCGTCGAGATCTGGCTGTTCAACGGCGACATGCGCCAGTGGCTGACCGACCAGGGCATCACCTACGACCAGCGCAACGCACTCGTCGTCGGTGTGGCCATGGGCTTCGCGGTGATCCCGACGATCTTCTCGATCGCCGAGGACGCCATCTTCAACGTGCCGAAGCACCTAACCCAGGGCTCGCTCGCGCTGGGCGCCACGCCCTGGCAGACGATGACCCGGGTGGTTCTCCTTACGGCCAGCCCCGGCATCTTCTCCGCCATCATGATCGGCATGGGCCGGGCGGTCGGCGAGACGATGATCGTGCTGATGGCCACCGGCAACAGCCCCGTCGTCAACTTCAACATCTTCGAAGGCATGCGCACCCTCTCGGCGAACATCGCCGTTGAGATGCCCGAGGCCGAGGTCGGCGGCAGCCACTTCCGCATCCTGTTCCTCGCGGCACTCGTGCTGTTCGTCATGACCTTCGTGCTCAACACCGCAGCCGAGATCGTCCGTCAGCGGCTGCGTAAGAAGTACGCATCGATCTAGCCGCGGCGCCCGACCGAGGAACCGGAAGATGAAGACCTGGATGAAGAGCGGCGCGCCGATGATCTGGCTGAGTGCCGGAGCGGTCGCCCTCAGCCTGATCATGGTGGTCGGGCTGCTGAGCCTGATCGCGGTGCGGGGCCTCGAGCATTTCTGGCCGAGCCCCGTGATCGAGGCGACCTATGCGCCGCCGGGCGCCGGGCCGATCACGGTCCTGGGCGAAATCTCGCGCTCGGAGACGGTGACCGCGGCCGTCGTGCGCGATGCCGGCCAGCCCGTGCCGGAAGGCCAGGAGTTGGTGACGCGCTACCTGGTGCGTCTCGGCAACCGCGACCAGACCGGCCGCGATTTCCTGTGGTTCATCGGCGACTTCTTCGACGAGTGGCGCTACCCCATGAACGCCCTCGTCCTGGAGCGCATGGAGTGGGGCAACTTCTACGGCTACCTGCACACGATCGAGGAGGGGGGCCGCACGATCGCCGAGGGCGAGGCCGCCTGGCAGGAGCTGTTCCCGCGGGTCGCGCGTGCGAACGACATCCGCTCCCGCATCCGCGCGATCGAGCGCTACGATATCGGGGACATCAACTACCGCATCGAACAGCTGCGCTTCGCCGAGCGGCGGATGGCGCTGCGCGGCGAGGCTGATCCGGCGGCGCTGGAGGACCTGCGCCAGCAGCGCGCCGCACTCGACGAGGAATACAAGGTCGTCGAGGCGGAACGGGCCGCGCTGATCAAGGAGATCGAGCGCGACGCCCTGGTCGCCAGGACGGCGGAGGGCAAGGAACTGCGCATCCCGCTCGCCCATGTGGCGCGGGCGGTGCGGCCCAACGCGATGTCGTTCGGCGACAAGGTCGCCCACTACATCGACAAGTTCGCGGAGTTCGTGGGCGACTATCCACGCGAGGCCAATACCGAAGGCGGCATCTTCCCGGCCATCTTCGGCACGGTGCTGATGGTGATCATCATGTCGATCATCGTCACCCCGGTCGGCGTGCTCGCCGCCATCTATCTGCGCGAGTACGCCAGACAGGGGCCGTTCACGCGCCTGGTGCGCATATGCGTGAACAATCTGGCGGGCGTGCCCTCGATCGTGTTCGGCGTATTCGGCCTGGGCTTCTTCGTCTACGCGGTCGGCGGCACGATCGACCAGCTCTTCTATCCCGAGGCGCTGCCGGCACCGACCTTCGGCACGCCGGGCCTCTTCTGGGCGTCGCTGACGCTGGCGCTGCTGACCCTGCCGGTGGTGATCGTCTCGACCGAGGAGGGCCTGACCCGCATTCCCCGCAGCGTGCGCGAGGGCAGCTACGCGCTGGGCGCCACCAAGGCGGAGACGCTGTGGCGGACGGTGGTGCCGATGGCGGCGCCGGCGATGATGACGGGGCTGATCCTGGCCGTAGCCCGGGCAGCCGGCGAGGTGGCGCCCCTGATGCTGGTCGGCGTGGTCAAGCTGGCACCCAACCTGCCGCTCGACGGCAACCCGCCCTTCCTGCACCTGGAACGGAAGTTCATGCATCTGGGCTTCCACATCTACGACGTCGGCTTCCAGAGCCCGAACGTCGAGGCGGCGCGGCCGCTCGTCTACGCGACCTCGCTCACCCTGGTGGTGATCATCATCGTCCTGAACCTGACCGCCATCGCGATCCGGAACCGGCTGCGCGAGAAGTACAAGAGCGAGGCAGACTGACATGGTTCAATTCGACACCGCGCCCGAGCGCACAGCCCCGCGAAGGAACGCCATGAACGACCAGAGCCCCCGCACCCACGCTCTCAACGCCGAGGCTCTCGGCCTGCAGGCCGGCTCCGGACGCAACCTCGCGGACGAGCAGCCCTGCTTCAAGATCCAGGCGCTGAACCTGTTCTACGGCAGCACGCGTGCGCTGAAGGGCATCGACCTCGTCATTCCGGACAAGCGCGTGACCGCCTTCATCGGGCCCAGCGGCTGCGGCAAGTCCACGCTGCTGCGCTGCCTGAACCGGATGAACGACCTGGTCGACAGCGCCCGGGTGGAGGGCAAGGTCCTGCTGCACGGCACGGACATCTACGCGCGGGGCCTGGACGTCGCCGAACTGCGCAGGCGCGTCGGCATGGTCTTCCAGAAGCCCAACCCCTTCCCGAAGTCGATCTACGAGAACGTCGCCTACGGCCTGCGCCTGCAGGGGGTGAACAGCCGGTCGGTCATCGACGAGGCGGTGGAACGCTCTCTCCAGCGGGCGGCCCTGTGGGACGAGGTGAAGGACCGTCTCAAGGACTCGGCGATCTCCCTGTCCGGCGGCCAGCAGCAGCGGCTGGTCATCGCCCGTGCCATCGCGATCGAGCCGGAAGTCCTCCTGCTCGACGAGCCCGCCTCGGCGCTGGACCCGATCGCGACCGCGCGGATCGAGGAACTGATCGACGAACTGAAGACCGACTACACGATCGTCATCGTTACCCACAACATGCAGCAGGCCGCGCGCGTCTCCGACTACACGGCCTTCATGTATCTCGGCGAGCTGATCGAGTTCGTCGACACGCCGACGCTGTTCACCAACCCGGCGAACCAGCGCACGCTGGACTACGTCACCGGACGCTTCGGCTGATCCCGGCGTCACACGGACGGGGAACCCCCATGGCCAAGGACCACATCCTCAAGACCTTCGACACCGAGCTGAGCCGGCTGAACCAGCTCATCGCACAGATGGGCGGCCTCGCCGAGTCGCAGCTCGCCACCGCCGTCGACGCGCTGTCGCGGCGCGACAGCAAGCTCGCCGCGCACGTCGTTTCCGAGGATGCCCGGGTCGACGCGCTGGAAAACGAGGTCGACGCCTTCGCGGTCCGGATGCTGGCGCTGCGCCAGCCCATGGCCAACGATCTGCGCATCGTCGTCGGCTCGATCCGCATCGCCGCCGACCTGGAGCGGATCGCCGACTATGCGGCCAACGTCGCGAAGCGGACGATCGCCCTCAACCAGAACCCGCCCGTCGAGCCGGCCCGTGCCATCCCGCGCATGAGCCGCATCGTCGAGGGCATGATCAAGGACGTGCTCGACGCCTTCATCGACCGCGACGTCGAGAAGGCGGTCGAGGTCTGGAATCGCGACGTCGAGGTCGACGACGCCTATTCGAGCCTGTTCCGCGAACTCCTCACCTACATGATGGAGGATCCCCGCAACATCACCGTCTGCACGCACCTCCTCTTCATCGCCAAGAACATCGAGCGCATCGGCGATCACATCACGAACATCGCGGAGACGATCTACTACATGGTCAGGGGCGACCGGTTGACGCAGCAGCGTCCGAAGACCGACGCCACGGCGTTCGCGCCCAATCCCGCGGCCGTCGGTACGGCCGAGCCCAAGGACGCCTGAGCCATGCAGCCCCTGGTCCTGATCGTCGAGGACGATCCCGGCCTGGTCGAACTCCTGAAGTACAACCTGGAGAAGGCCGGTTTCGCCCCGGCCGTCGCGCGCGACGGCGAGGAGGCGATGGTCGCGCTGGCCGAGCGCACGCCCGACCTCGTCCTGCTCGACTGGATGCTGCCCATCACGTCGGGCATCGAGGTGTGCCGCCGCATCCGGCGCCAGCCCGGCACGCGCGACCTGCCGATCATCATGCTGACGGCGCGCGGCGAGGAGGGCGACCGCGTGCGCGGCCTGGAGAGTGGGGCCGACGACTACGTCACCAAGCCGTTCAGCCCGAGCGAACTGGTGGCGCGGGTGCGCGCCGTCATCCGCCGCGCCCGGCCCGGCGTCGACGCCGAGCGGCTGGAGTTCGCCGACCTGGTGATGGATCTGGTGGCGCACCGCGTGACGCGCGGCCAGCGCCGGGTGCATCTCGGCCCGACGGAGTTCCGGCTGATGCGCTACTTCCTGGAGCATCCCGGCCGCGTCTTCTCGCGCGAGCAGCTCCTGAACGCCGTCTGGGGCCACGACGTCTATGTCGAGCCGCGCACGGTGGACGTGCACATCCGCCGGCTGCGCAAGGCGATCAACGAGGCGGGCGAGCCTGACATCATCCGGACCGTGCGCGCCGCCGGCTACGCCCTCGACCAGCCCGAGGAAACGGCGGACGCCTGAGCGCGCCGGCCCGATCGCCGCGGGCGCCGCGGTCGCCGGCCTCCTGCAGGCGCGTGACGATCAGCGCGGCGGTCACCGTCAGCGGTCACTGGCAGCGGGCAGAGGATGGTGCTGGCGACCACGATGGCCGAGGCGAGGTCTGGAACCGCCACGCGGCCGACGTTCGGCTCGATGGTGCCGAACGGATCGTTCGCCGCCTCCGCCTCGGCCGGGATCGGCACCGCGTCCCGCCGAAGCGTAGGGGTGGGGCTCGCGGCACGATGCGCCCGGCTGCTTCCATTTTCCCGCGGGGGGCTTACCATCGGGTCCGAGCTTCCGGCGCGCAGGCGTCGCATGGAGCGACGTCCACCGCCGAAACGGATCCCATGACCATCGCCGCCCCGGCCCTGTCCACCCGGCAGGCCGCCCTGCCCGTGCTGATCGCGCTCAGCGTCACGCACCTGCTGAACGACATGATCCAGTCGCTGATCCCGGCGATCTATCCGATCATCAAGGACGTCTACGGCCTCGACTTCGTGCAGATCGGGCTGATCACGCTGACCTTCCAGATATCGGCCTCGCTGCTCCAGCCGGCGGTCGGCATGTACACCGACAGGCACCCGATGCCCTATTCCATGGTCGTCGGCATGGGCTTCACGCTGGCCGGCCTGCTGGGGCTGGCGCACGCCGGCAGCTACGGCTTCCTGCTGGTCTCGGCGGCGTGCGTCGGCATCGGGTCGTCGATCTTCCATCCGGAGGCGACGCGCATGGCGCGCAACGCCTCCGGCGGCCGGCTGGGCTTCGCGCAGGGCATCTTCCAGGTCGGCGGCCAGGCCGGCAGCGCGCTCGGCCCGCTGCTCGCCGCCTTCATCATCGTGCCGTACGGCCAGGGCAGCCTCGGCT
>JBKBLL010000075.1:0-14969 GCA_046296375.1 Alphaproteobacteria bacterium
CGGCATCATCTTGGCGCCAGCGGGTGAATCGCCCGTTAACGATGTCGGGCGATACCCGCATCCGACCCACTGGAGCCACCGGCCGCCGCATGGTTTCCCGCGTTCGCAGTCGCCGCGCCGCAGACCCGGGCGCTCCGGACGATGCCCCGGCCGTGTGGGTCCTGCTGGGGCACCGTGCCGGCGACAACGGGCAGGCGCTGACTCTCGGACGGGAAGTCGCCGCGGCGGTCGGGGCGGTGGTGGCGGCGAAGCGGCTGCGCTACACGGCGCTGCACCACGCACCGAACTGGCTGCTGGGCACCAGCCTCGCCCATCTCGCCGCGGGCTCCGACCCGCTGGCGCCACCCTGGCCGCGTCTGGTCGTCGGCGTCGGCAAGCGCAGCGTCCCGGTCGCGCGCTGGATCCGCCGCCAGTCGGGCGGCGTGACCCTGCTGGTCCAGATCGGCCGTCCCTTCGCGCCGCTCGGCGATTTCGACCTGATCGTCTCGACGCCGCAGTACGGCCTGCCGGCGCGCCCCAACATCGTCGCCAACACGCTGCCGCTGAACCGCCCCGACCCCGCCCAGCTGACCGAGGCGGCCGACCGCTGGGCGCCGCGGCTGGCACCGCTGCCGCGGCCGTGGACCGCGGTGCTGGCGGGCGGCGACAGCGTTCCCTACCGCCTGGATGCGGCGGCGGGCGCCGCGCTGGCCGAGCGTGCGGCGGCCGCGACGGGGGACGGCAGCCTGCTCGCCTCCACCAGCCCGCGCACGCCCCCGCCAGCCGCGACGGCACTGGAAGAACGCCTGCGCACCCTGCTCCCGCCGGAACGCCTGCTGCTGCACCGATGGCGCGCGGGCGCGGAGAACCCCTACCCCGCCTTCCTGGCGCTCGCCGACCGCTTCCTGGTCACTGCGGACAGCGCCTCGATGCTGGCCGAGGCCGCATCGACCGGACGGCCGGTCGACGTGGTCGCGCCGGAGGGCGCGCGCGCCATCGCTCGCCCGCCCGGCCGGTTCTGGCGCTTCCTGGCCGAAACCGGCATCGCGACCCCGCCCCGCGACATGTCGCGCCTGCAGGCGGCTGTCCGGAAGGCCGGCGACATATCCGCGATACCCCGCGACGATATGGAGCGCGCCGTCGCCCGCGCGAAAGATCTGTTCCTGCGAGCGAGCCTCGACTACATGAGGTCCGCTTCGGCCGGCGCCGGAGCGCTCCCGCGCGAGTCCGCGCCATAGGAGGCCGCAAAGTGAGCTATCTCAACTTCGACGCGCTCCGCGCGGTCGATGCGCTCGCCTTTCGGAACAGCAAACCCTATCCCTGGCTCAATCCGGAAGGGCTGCTCACCGAGGACGGGTTCCGGACCCTGTACGAGACGCTGCCCGACGTGTCGAAGTTCGACGAGGTGTTCGGCAAGGCGCGCAAGCACGGCCAGATGAGCCACGACCGCTACACGCTGGAGTGGCGCGAGGGCCTGGACCTGCCGAAGCCCTGGGCCGACTTCATCGAGGAGATCCGCGGCGAGGCGTACACCGCCTTCGTGCGGCGCATGTTCGGCTGCCGCAGCTTCCGGCTCCGCATGCACTGGCACTACACGCCGGCGGGCAAGTCGGTGTCGCCGCACTGCGATTCCTACAACAAGATCGGCTCGCAGATCTTCTATTTCAGCATGCCGGGCGAGTGGGATCCGGCCTGGGGCGGGGAGACCGTCATCCTGGACGACCAGGGCCGGTTTCCCTACCGCTCCGCGCCGAAATGGGAGGAGTTCGCGAGCGCCGTGCCGGCCCAGACGATGGGCAACCGCAGCCTCCTGTTCGCGCGCAAGCCCCACTCGTGGCACGGCGTGCGGGCGCTGGCTTGCCCGCCCGGCACACTGCGCAAGGTCTTCATCCTGGTCTACGAGTTCAACGGCCTGGTCGACCAGACGATCGCCCAGATCCCGGTGCTGCGCTCGGCCTTCGCCGCACCGGCGACCGCCTGACGATGGCCCCGCGGGTCAGCGTCTTCATCCCCGCGTACAATCGCGAAGCGCTGATCGCCGAGTCGGTCGCCAGCGTGCTGGGCCAGACCCATGCCGATCTCGAACTGATCGTCGTCGACGACGGCTCGACCGACAGGACGGCGGCGATCGTGGAATCCTTCGCCGATCCGAGGGTCCGGCTGGTGTCGAACGGCCGCAATCTGGGCATTCCGAAAAGCCGCAACCGCGGGCTCGATCTCGCGCGCAGCGACTATCTGGCGGTGCTCGACAGCGACGACCGTATGCTGCCCGAGCGGCTGGCGCGCCAGGTGGCGTTCCTGGACGACAACCCCGACATCGCGGTGGTGGGCAGCTGGGGCCGTTTCATCGACGGAAGCGGCCGGCCCACGGGCCGCCGGCGGGTGCAGCCGGTGGCGGCGGCCGATGTCGACGCGCATCTGCTGTTCCGCTGCTGCGTCAGCAACCGCTCGGTGATGGGTCGCACCGCCGTGATGCGCGCCTACCGCTACGACGAGGCGTTCGTACGCTGCCAGGACTACGACATGTTCGTGCGCATGTCGGGGCGCCACAAGCTGGCAAACCTGCCGGAGGTGCTGGTCGAGGCGCGCCAGCATGCGGGACAGATCACCCGCAACACGCTCGACATCGGCGAGGCGCTGAAGCGTCGCATCGCCGCGCGCCAGCTCGACGAACTCGGCATCGCGCACGCGGAGGCCGATCTCGCGCGGCATGTCGGCCTGTCGCGCACGCGCAAGTCGGGGATCGTGCCGGACCGCGCCTTCCTGGACTGGGCCGAGGCATGGCTCGCCGGCCTGCTGTCGGCCAATCGCCGCGTCCGGCGCTATGACGAACGCGCACTGCGCGACGCCGTCGGCGAGGTCTGGCTGAAGCTCTGCGTCGGCGCCTTCGCCGGAGGGCGGCGCAGCGGGCTCGCGCGGTTCCTCGGCTCGCCGCTGCGGCGCGGCGCGACGGCAGGATACAGGCGCACGCTGACGGCCGCGTTCGCCCGCCGCCTGGACGGCGGGCGCTCCGCGCCGGCCGCCGTCGAAACCGGCGGATGATGGCGCGGCGGTGACGGCCGTGCCATCGCCAGCGACCCGTTTGCAACGCCCGCGCGGCACGCACCTACGGCAGAGCGGCCGGTGCCGATTGTCCCTTGGCAGCGACCCGCTTCGCCGCTAGGCGTCGCTATGTGTCGGTTTTTCGACGGACACATGGATCTCTCGTGTCGGGGCGCTGAAAACAATGGATCGACGGAACGTCGACCTTCCCGCGACCATCTTCGTCGGCCTGGTCATCGTCCCCCTCGTCGCGCAGATCGTGGGGCGCCTCACCGACCCGTGGCACGGCGCCTACAAGACGATCTTCGAAACCGAGATGGGCTTCATCGAACTGGCGACGGCAGCGCTGCTGTTCGCCTGCACCATTCTACTGGCGCAGGAGGCACGCCGCCTGTTCCGGCGCGGCGAGCGCGCGAACGGCTGGCTGGCGGCGATCCTGTCGTTCGGCACCTTCTTCGTCATGGGCGAGGAGATCAGCTGGGGCCAGTGGTTCTTCCACTGGGACAGTCCCGAATGGTTCCTGGAACACAACGACCAGGGCGAGACCAACCTCCACAACCTCGTCTTCGTGAAGAAGGACATCCCGAAATGGTTCGTGGTGATCGGGATCGCCGTCTTCGGCGTCGCCATGCCGCTGATGGCGACCGCGCGCAGCGGGCGTTTCGGGCCGATCGACCGCAAGATGCTGCCGACGGCCGTCTGCATTCCCGTCGGGATCGTCGTGGTCGTCTCTCACCTCATGGTGAAGCTGCTCTGGTGGTTCGGCGGCATCGAACTGGCGCGCACGATCGGCATCAATGTGCGCGAGGCGACGGAGTTCTACATCGCCCTGTTCGGACTGATCTACACGCTGTCGCTGCGGGTGCGGCTCGCGGCCCTCGACAGGGTACCGGTGACCATGGCGCCCTTCGCGCGTGACGGGGAGGAGTCCCCGCGGGCAACCGGAAAATCCGTCTGACCGCGGGTGTCCGTCCGCACGACGGTGCGGCGCGGCGATGTTACCGAAATATGTCTTGGATTCCCGACGGCGCGAGCGTACCTCCTGCGCCGTTTCCACCGCGACGGGGCCGTCGCACTCCCAGGAACGAAAGAAACATGGATCGCCGCAATGCCGACCTGCCGGCCCCGGTCTATCTAGGGCTGGTTCTCGTACCGCTCGTCGCCCAGGTGACCGTGCGTCTGCTCGATCCGGGCCTGCGGACCTACAAGACGATCTTCAACGGCGAACTGGGCTTCATCGAGCTGGGGACGGCGGCCCTGCTGCTCGTCGCCGTGGTGCTGCTGGCGCTGCAGTCGCGGCGGATGTTCGTGCACGGCGAGCGCTGGAACGGTGCGCTGCTCGCGGTCCTCGCAGTCGGCGGCTTCCTGTTCATGGGCGAGGAGATCAGCTGGGGCCAGTGGTTCTTCCGCTGGGACAGCCCGGATTGGTTCCTCCAGCACAACGCCCAGGGCGAGACGAACCTGCACAACCTGACCTTCGTCAAGAAGGACATCGCCAAGTGGATCGTGGTGCTGGGCATCGCGGTCTTCGGCCTGATCATGCCGCTGCGCGGCGGCCCCCGCGTGGGGCGCATCGGGCCGTTCGACCGCCGCCTGCTGCCGACCCACGCCTGCGTGCCGGTCGCCGCCCTGGTCGTGGCCAGCCATCTGGTCGTCAAGCTGACCTGGTGGTTCATGGGCCTGGAACTCGAGCCGCTGATCGGCATCGACGTGCGGGAAGCGACGGAGTTCTACGTCGCCATGTTCGGCCTGATCTACGCGCTGTCGCTGCGCCAGCGGCTCGGCCCGCCGCCCTTTTCGGCCGGGCATGCCGGCCGCTACGGGGCGCACGGCGGCGGCTCGCGCGGTATGCCGGCGAACCCGGCCGAATAGGCGTCCGGCCTCGGCAGGCAGGCAGGTCCGCCACCGCGTGCGGGCGGACGGCCCCACGGTGCACGACCGGCGCGTTTCTCCTATGCTGCCCCGCGCAACGAGACGTTGGGGAGCGGATGGCGGTGTCGGAAGCGAACGAACCGGGGCTGCGCGAGCGGGTCAAGGCACCCCCCGCCCCCGAACTGGTCGAGGCCTATTACGCACCCGCGGTGGCGCGCGCCCTGCGCTGGGGCTTCGAGGCCGACCTCGCCGTGCATCTCGCGCACGGCGTCATGCTGGCAGAGTGCGGCATCGTCGAGCGCCGCCATATCGGCCCGACCCTCGCCGCCGTTCGCGCCCTGCGCACGGCCGGGCCGGGGGCCCTGACCGTCGACTACACGCAGGAGGACCTCTACTCCTATGTCGAGCGGCACCTCGTCCGCAGCCTCGGCGTCGACACCGGCGGGCGCCTGCACACCGGCCGGTCGCGCAACGACCTGAACGTCACCGTCTGGCGGATGGCGCTGCGCGGCGCGCTTCTCGGCCTGCTCGGCGACCTCGCCCAGTTCCGCGCCACGCTGCTGGCGCTGGCGGCCGAGCACGACGATACGGTGATGCCCGGCTACACGCACAGCCAGCACGCCCAGCCGATCACGCTCGGCTACTATCTCCTCGCCTTCTCCGATCATGCGGCGCGCGATTTCGACAGGCTGCGCGCGGCCCTCGGCCGCGTCGACGCCTCGCCGCTCGGCGCGGGCGCGCTGGCGACCACCGCCTTTCCGATCGACCGGGCACGCACCGCGGCACTGCTCGGGTTCCCGGGGCTGGTCGAAGTCGCCTACGACGCGGTCGGCTCGCGCGACGACGCCCTGGAGACCCTCGGCTGCCTGTCGGTCGCAATGACCGGCCTGTCGCGGCTCGCGACCGACCTCCAGGCCTGGAACACGGCCGAATATGGCTTCATCGAACTGGACGACAGCCATTCCAGCGTCTCCAGCATCATGCCGCAGAAGAAGAACCCGCAGGCGCTCGAGCACGCCAAGGCCGCTGCCGGACAGGTCGCGGGTTTCCTGGTCGCCGCCCTCGCCTCGACCAAGAACACGGCCTTCGGCGACGTCAACGACGGCGTGACGGCGCTGAACGGCCCCGTCCTGGACGCCTGCGAAACGACCGCACGCACGCTCCGGCTGCTGGAGGCCGTCCTGCGGCGCATGGCCGTCCGGCCCGGGCGCATGCTGCGCGCGGCGGACGACGGTTACGGCACGGCCACGGAACTCGCGGACACGATCGTGCGTGAGACCGACCTCTCGTTCCGGCAGGCGCATGCGATCGTCGCGCGCATCGTCCGCGATGCCGTCGCGGCCGGGCGCACCGCGAGTGCCATCACCACGGCGGAGATCGACGCGGCGGCGCTG
Source organism: Alphaproteobacteria bacterium (assembly GCA_046296375.1). GTDB lineage: Bacteria > Pseudomonadota > Alphaproteobacteria > JAJUGE01 > JAJUGE01 > Constrictibacter. The sequence continues at coordinate 6,288 of JBKBLL010000075.1, forward strand.
GCCGTGACCGGTCGGCCCCTCGACCTGCCGGCCGCGACGGTGCGCACGGCGCTCGACGCGCGGGCCAACGTCGCCGCGCGCACCGCCACCGGCGGTCCCGCACCCGCCGAGATGGCGCGCATGACGGCGGCGCGGCGCGATGCACTCGCCGCAGACCGCGCACACCTGGACGCGGTGGCGACGCGGATCGCCCGGTCCGCGCGCATGCTGGAGGACGCGGTGGACGGATTGATCGATGCCGGCTGAGGCGCGCACGGCGACCGACCTCACGCCGCCATGGCGGATCGGCGTCGATGTCGGGGGGACCTTCACCGACCTGGTCGTGGCCGATGCCGCCGGCGCCATCCGCGTCTTCAAGGTGCCGTCGACGCCGACCGATCCCGCCCAGGGCGTCCTCGACGCGCTCGACCGGGCTGCGGCCGGGCTGGGGCTCGCCGGCGCCGGCGCCCTGCTGGCCGACAGCGACCTGTTCGTGCACGGCTCCACCGTGGCGACCAATACGGCCCTGGAGGGCAAGGGTGCGCGCACCGGCTTGCTGACGACGGAGGGCTTCCGCGACAGTATCGAAATCCGCCGCGGCATCCGCGAGAACCCGTGGGACCATCGGCCGCCCAACCCGCCCGTCCTGGTTCCGCGCCATCTGCGGCGCCCGGTGCGCGGCCGGATCGACGCGGCGGGGGCGGAGATCGAGCCGCTGCGGCGCGAGGACGTCGCGGCGGCCGTCGCGATCTTCGCCGCGCGCGGCGTGGAGTCTGTCGGCATCTGCTTCATCAACAGCTTCGCCGCACCCGAGCACGAGCAGACGGCCGCCGAAGAGCTGCGGCGCCACCTGCCGGACGCCTGGATCTCCGTCTCCAGCGCCATCGCGCCGGTCGTCGGCGAGTATGAGCGCGGCTCCACGACCGCACTGAACGCCGCCGTCGCACCGCGTACCCTCGGCTATCTCCGTCGACTCGAGGAGCGGCTGCACGCCCTCGGCCTGCGCCGGCGCATGCTGCTGATCCAGAACAATGGCGGTGCCGCCTCGGTCGGCCAGGTGGCGGGCAAGCCCGTGACGCTGCTCCTCTCCGGGCCCGCCGCGGGCGTCGGCGCCCTCGGCTGGTACAGCCGCGCGATCGGCTCCGACGACCTGATCTCGATGGAGATCGGCGGCACGAGCTGCGACGCCATGCTGATGAGCGCAGGCCGGGTGGCGGTCACCGACGCCTTTCAGGTTGCGGGCTACCATCTCGCACTGCCCTCGATCGACATCCACACGATCGGGGCCGGCGGCGGCACGGTCGCCGGCGTCGACCAGGCCGGCCTGATGTTCGCGGGTCCGCGCGGCGCGGGCGCCGTGCCGGGGCCCGCGGCCTACGGCAAGGGCGGAACAGAGCCGACCGTGACCGATGCGCTCCTGGTTCTCGGACGGCTGCGGCCGGGGCCCTATGCGGGCGGCTCGGTGACGCTGGACGCCGAGGCGGCGCACGCCGCGGTCGAGCGGGTGCTGGCGCGGCCGCTCGGCATAAGCGTGGAGGCCGCGGCGGCCGGGATCATCCGCTTGGTCGAACAGAACCTGCTGCACGCGGTCCAGCGCATCAGCATCGAGCGCGGACACGACCCGCGCCGTTTCGTCCTTGTCGCCTGCGGCGGCGCGGGACCGATGCACGGCGCCTCGGTCGGGCGGCTGCTCGGCTGCGCGAAGGTCTACGTGCCGCGCCTGTCCGGCGCCTTCTGCGCCCTCGGCATGCTGCATTCGGACGTCCGGCACGACCTTGTCCGGGCCCACTTCGCGCCGCTGGACGGCGCCGACCCGCATGCGTTCGAACGTCGCTTCGCCGAGTTGGAGATCGAGGCGCGCACGATCCTGGCGGAGGATGGGTTCGCCTCGGCCGCGACGCTGCTGGAGCGCTCGGTCGACCTGCGCTATCGCGGTCAGCAATGGGACGTGCCGGTCGTCCTGCCGCCGGGCCTGCTGCACCCCGAGGCCGTCCGCACCGCGTTCGAGGCCGAGCACGAGCGCCTCTACGGCCATCACCAGCCCGGCGGCCATATCGAGATCACCAAGCTGCGCCTCGCGGCAATCGGGCGGCTGCCGCGGCTTCGGCCGGCGGACGAGGCGGCCGCCGTCGCCGCGGCACGGCCCGTCGACCGGCGCCACGCCTGGATCGACGCGGCACGCGGCTGGGTCGAGGTGGAAGTCTATCGCGGCGCCGACCTGCAGCCCGGACACCGCATCGCCGGCCCGGCGATCGTGGAGGAGGAAACCACCACGATCCTGATCGGTGCCGCGGACACCGCCGAGATCGACCGCGCCGGCAACTATCTCGTCCACCTGACCGCAGCGGAGAGCGCGCGATGACCCGGCTCGACCCCGTCACGCTGGCGCTGACCCAGAACCGGCTCGATCATATCAGCCGGCAGATGGGTTGGGTGATGACGCGCACGGCGCGCAGCCCGATCTTCAGCCAGGCGCACGATTTCTCGTGCTTCCTGGCGGATGCCGAGGGGGTCCTGGTCTCCCAGGCCGACGGCATCCCGATCCATACGGGCGGCGGCGGCTTCGCCGTCCGCGCCCTGCTGAAAGCCTTTGCCGGCGACATCCGCGACGGCGACGTCTTCCTGCTGAACGATCCGTACACCGCGGGCGGCAACCACCTGCCGGACTGGGTAATCGCGCGGCCGGTGTTCGTCGGCGGAACGCTCACCGGTTTCGCCAACATCCGCGCGCACCAATCCGACATCGGCGGCGGTGCGGCGGGCAGCTACAACCCCGGTGCCTCGGAGATCTTCCATGAAGGCATCCGCCTGCCCCCGCTGCTCCTGATCCGCGAAGGCAGGGTGCGCGAGGATCTCTGGCAGCTGCTGATGCTCAACACCCGCACGCCCGATCTGCTCGACGGCGACCTGCGGGCGATGATCGGGGCCACCCGCATCGGCGCGGAACAGATCGCCGACCTCCATGCCAGCCTGGGCGCCGAGGCATCCGCTTATCTGACGGGGGTTCTCGATCATGCCGACCGGCGGCTGCGCGCGGCGGTGGCCGAGCTGCCCGACGGGACCTATCGCGGCGAGGACCGGTTCGAGGACGACTGCTTCGAGCCGATGGACATCCCGATCAAGGTCGCGATCACCGTCGAGGGCGACGCGCTGACCGTCGACTTCAGCGGCTCGCATCCGCAGATCCGCGGCTTCAAGAACAGTTCGGTCGCGAATACCTGGTCGGGCGTCTACACCGCCCTCTCGTCCTTCTTCGGCGCGGACATCCCGCGCAACGAGGGGACCTTCCGCTCCGTGCGGATCATCGCGCCGGAGGGCAGCATCCTGAATCCCCGGCCGCCCGCGCCGATGACGATGAACACGATCGCGCCGGCCTGCGAGATCATCAACGCGTGCTGGCAGGCCCTGGGACAGGCCGACCCGTCGCGGAGCTGCGCCGGGTGGGGCAAGCCGGGCGCGCCCGTGACCTCCGGCACCTGGGCCGACGGCCGCACCTTCGTCATGTACCACTGGGCGGCGCAGTCGGGCGGCGGTGCGGTCGAAGGCCGCGACGGCTTTCCGCAGCAGGGCGGCGTCAACACGCTCTGTGGCCTCGTCATCCCCAACGCCGAGAGTTACGAACAACTCTATCCGGTGCGCGTGATCCGCCAGGAACTCCGCCTCGACTCCGCGGGGCCCGGGACGTTCCGCGGCGGCGCGGGTGTCGACTACGAGGTCGAGATCCAGCGGCCGATGCAGATCACCTTCCGCGGCGAGGCCTATACCAGCCGCGGCGCCTTCGGCGTTGCCGGCGGCGGTGCCGGTGCCACGGGTCGGATAGGCTTTCACCCGGCGGCCGGGGGCGCCCCGGTGGTTCCTCGCGGCGGCTATGGTGTCGTGCAGGTCGGCCCCGGCCGCATCCGCATCGCCTCCGCCGCAGGCGGCGGCTGGGGCGCTCCCGGCGACCGCGATCCGGCGCTCGTCCGGCTCGACGTACTCGACGGGATCGTCAGTGCGGGGGCCGCCGCCGAACTGTACGGCGTCGAGGACCTCGACGGCCCGCTTTGAACCGGGGCGCGGGCGTCCCGCCCGCTGTCGCTGCTCCGACGAGGGACCCGGGACGCTGCGGGCCAGAGGCCCGCGCTCCGAGACCAGGCGCCGCGTACCAAGGGTGTGACCTCACCCCGATCGGCGCAGCCCCGGTAGGCCGACGCCCGGGGCGGGGCGCTCGCGCAGCACCTCGCGGCGGAAGCGGAACAGGGCGGCGGGGCGGCCGCCCGTGGTCGCCTGCACGGCACCCGTCGGCTCGACCAGGCCGCCCAGGACGAGCCGGCGGAAATTCTGCTTGTGCAGTACTTCCCCGGTCAGCGCCTCCGCCACCGTCTGGAGCTGAAGCAGCGTGAAGCTGGGTGGCATGAGCTCGAACAGAAGCGGCCGATGGGCGAGCCGGGCACGCAGGCGACCGAGCGCGGTCGCCGCGATGCGCCGGTGGTCGAGGACCATCGGCGGGCCGAGCGCGGCTTCGACCGGCGGCGGCGCGGTCGGCGGCCCGGCCCCCACGGCGCGCGCGGTATGCCAGGCCCGCTGCCAGGCGTCGCGGCGCGCCTCCGCCACCAGTTCGCATTCGTAGAGCAGTTCGTAGCGCTCCAGCACGGCGGCGGCATCCCACGCCTCCGCCGTCTCGCCGAAGGTGACGGCCACCCGCTCCGCCCGGCCGCGGCGGACCGCCGGACCGTCGCCCCGGTCGCGCCACCGGCGCAGGCGCGGCCGGATCCCCATTTCGGCCCGCGCCGGCTCGTCCCGGCGACGATCCTCCCAGGGAAACAGTGCGTAAAGGTCCTGCCAGCGGACGCCGCCGCGCAGGCCGGAGGCCGGCCGCACCAGCGCCAGATAGCCGACGGAGAGCATGCGCGGCGCGCCTGAGAGTTCGCGCGGATCGCGCCAGCGGTCGGCGAAGGCGTAGAGCTGTTCGACATGGCCCAGCGCCAAGCCGGTCTGCGCCTCCACCAGATCGCGCAGCCCCTCTTCGAGCGTACGCTGCCGGTCCGGCAGGAAGGCGGCCGACGGCAGGGCCGGTTCGGGGATGCCGGAGTCGTCGAGGACGAGGATGCGCGGCATCCCCTCGGCGACCGAGACGATGGCGGCGCAGAGGCCGACGGCCACGCCCTCCGTCGCCGTCAGTCCCGCCTCTCCGCGAACCGCATCGTCCATCGTCTTCCCCGGTGTCCCATCGCACAGATGAGCCCCCGGCGACGCCGTGCCAAGCGATGCGCGCCGATGCACCCTGAGCGGCCCGCGGGCGATAAGCGGCGGGCGGGCCCGTCAGTCGGTCAGCGGCGGAGCGTACCGCCGGTCGCCTTCTCCACCGCGGCCACGACGCTCTGCGAGACCGCCTCGATCTCCGCCTCGGTCAGGGTGGCGCGCTGCGGCTGGAGGGTGACCGCGACCGCAACCGACTTGCGGCCCTCGCCCAGGGTCGGCCCGGCATAGATGTCGAACACGCCGACATCCGCGATCAGCGCCTTGTCCGCACCGCGCACGGCCTTCGCGATCGCCTCGGCGGGGACGTCGGCGTCGACGACGAAGGCGAAGTCGCGCTCGACCGACTGGAAGGGCGAGACGCGGAGCAGCGGCCTGGCCTTGCCGCCGCGCGCCTTGGGCTGCGGCACCGCGTCGAGGAAGACCTCGAAGCCGACGGCGCGGCCGTCCAGCCCCAGCGCCGCCAGGGCCGCGGGATGCAGTTCGCCGAAGGTCGCCATCACCTTCGGCCCCAGGCGCAGCGCACCGGAGCGGCCGGGATGGTACCAGGCGGGAGCATCCGAGGAGACCTGGAGGTTCGCGACGGGCGCGCCCGCCGCCTCGAGCGCCACGGCGGCATCCGCCTTGGCGTCGAACGCATCCACGGCCCGTGGCGAAGTCGCCCAATGCCTGGGGCCGCTACGGCCCCAGCGCAGACCCGCCGCGACCAGGCGCTGATCGCCCGGCGCGATCCCGCCATATTGCGGGCCGACCTCGAAGAGCGCGCCGTCGGCCACGCCGCGATCGGCGTTCCGCCGGGCAGCCGCGACCAGGTTCGGCAGGATCGAGGGCCGCATCATATCGAGATCTGCACTGATCGGATTGGCGAGCGCGAGATCCGGCCGGCCGCCGCCGAAGAGCACCGCCTCGGCGGACCGCATGAAGGAGAAGGTCACCGCCTCCACCATGCCGCGCGCGGCCAGCGCCCGGCGGGCGCGCACCGACCGCTCCTGCTCGGGTCCCAGCGCCCGGGCCGGCAGCACGGTGTCGAGCGACAGCGGCGTCGCCGGGATGAACTCGTAGCCGACGATGCGCAGCACCTCCTCGACCAGGTCGGCCTCGCCCTCGATGTCGGGGCGCCAGGAGGGCGGTTCCACGACGAGACGGCCGTCCGCGCCGTCGCCGACGGCACAGCCGAGCGCCCGCAGCACCCGCCGGCAATCCTCGGGCGAGACGTCGACGCCACCCAGCTCGCCCACGCGGGCCGGACGCAGGGTCAGCGACCGCCGCCATTCCGGCGGCGCGCCGGCGACGACCGGCTCGCTCGCCTCGCCGCCGCACAGTTCCAGGATGAGACGGGTCGCCGCCTCCATCGCGGGCAGGACGGCCATCGGATCGACCCCCCGCTCGAAGCGGTAGCGGGCGTCGGAGTGGATGCCGAGCTTGCGCCCGGTCATCGCCGTGCGCAGCGGATCGAACAGCGCCACTTCCAGGAAGACGTTGGTCGTCGCCTCGGTACAGCCGGTCGGCTCGGCGCCCATGAGGCCGCCAAGCGCCTGCGGCCCGGCCGCGTCGGCGATGACCGTCATCTCCGCGTCGAGGGTGTATTCGCGCCCGTCGAGGGCCAGCATCGTCTCGCCGTCGCGCGCGAGGCGCGGCGTCACGTCGCCCGTCAGCTTGTCCGCGTCGAAGACGTGGAGCGGCCGCGCCAGGTCCATGCTGAAATAGTTGGTGATGTCCACCAGCGCGGAGATCGGGCGCAGGCCCACCGCCTTCAGCCGGTCCTGCAGCCAGCGCGGGCTGGGCCCGTTGCGCACGCCGCGGAAATAGCGGCCGACGAACATCGGACAGGCGTCCGCCGCCGCGGCCGGAAAGTCCAGGCGGACGGCAACCGGGCTGGCGAAGGCGCCCGGCACGCGCTCGTTCCAGCCGTGGAACGGCTTGAGGTCGCCGAGGCCGGCGGCGGCGAGGTCGCGCGCGATGCCGCGCACGCCGGCGCAATCGCCGCGGTTCGGCGTGAGGCCGATCTCGACCACCGGATCGTCGAGGCCGAGCATGCGGGCGAAGGGGGCGCCCAGGGGCGCGTCGGCATCGAGCTCGATGATGCCCTCATGCTCCTCGGACAGGCCCATCTCGCGTTCGGAGACGAGCATGCCGTCGCTCTCGACGCCGCGGATGACCGACTTGCGGAGTTCGAGGCCGGTCGCCGGAATGACCGTGCCGGACGGCGCGAACACGGCCATCATCCCGGCGCGCGCGTTCGGCGCGCCGCAGACGACCTGGATCTCCTCCCGGCCGGTGTCGACCAGACAGACCCGCAGCCGGTCGGCGTCGGGATGCTGCTCCGCCTTCAGCACCCGGGCCACGGTGAACGGCGCCAGATCCTTGCCGCGGTCGGCGATGCCGTCGACCTCCAGCCCGATCAGGGTGAGGGTGCGCGCGATCGTGTCGAGGCTGGCTTCGGTGTCGAGATGGTCGCGCAGCCAGCCCAGCGTGAGTTTCATCGCGCCAGCCCCCCGGTCAGGCTCGGCACGTCGAGCGGCGCGAATCCGTAGTGCCGCAGCCAGCGCATGTCGGACTCGTAGAAGGTGCGCAGATCGGGAATCCCGTATTTCAGCATCGCGATCCGCTCGATGCCCATGCCGAAGGCGAAGCCCTGCCAGCGCTCGGGGTCGATGCCGCAGTTGGCGAGCACCTTCGGGTGCACCATGCCGCAGCCCAGGATCTCGAGCCAGTCGCCGCCGGCGCCGATCTTCAGTTCGCCGCCGGCACGCGAACAGCCGATATCGACCTCGGCGCCGGGCTCGACGAAGGGGAAGTAGCTGGCGCGGAACCGCACCGGCAGGTCGGCGACGCCGAAGAAGGCGCGGCAGAACTCGATCAGGCAGCCCTTCAGGTGGCCCATATGGATGTTCTCGCCGATCGCCAGCCCCTCGACCTGGTGGAACATGGGCGAGTGCGTCGCGTCGCTGTCCGAGCGGTATGTGCGGCCCGGCGCGATGATGCGGATCGGCGGCTTCACGCTCTGCATGGTGCGGATCTGCACCGGCGAGGTGTGGGTGCGCAGCACCGGACGGCGGCCGTCGACCTCGGCGTTCAGGTAGAACGTGTCCATCTCCTGCCGGGCGGGATGCTCCGGCGGGATGTTCAGGGCGCCGAAATTGTACCAGTCGTTCTCGATGTCCGGCCCCTCGGCGACCGAGAAGCCCATGGCGCCGAAGATCGCGACCAGCTCGTCGATGGTCTGGCTGACCGGATGGATGCGGCCTTCGGGCTCCGGCCGCGCCGGCAGCGTCACGTCGAGGCGCTCGGACGCCAGCCGCCGGTCGAGTTCGGCACGGCCGAGTTCGGCCTTGCGCGACTCGATCGCGCCGGCGACCTCGTCCTTGAGTCGGTTGAGCGCCTGACCGTGCTCGCGCCGGGCGTCGGGCGCCAGTGCGCCCAGGCCCTTCATCAGGTCGGTGATGCGGCCCTTGCGACCGAGCT
>JBKBLL010000076.1:0-14930 GCA_046296375.1 Alphaproteobacteria bacterium
CCCGCGGTCCCGCCCCGGCCGGCGTCCCCGCCGTCTCGCCGACGCCTGCCGACGACCCCGGTCCGACCGGCTTCGGCCGCTGCCCGCCGGTCTTCCGTGGTTAGGGAAGGAAGCGGTTAGGGGAAAGGGAGCCTGAGCAGACGCGCGATGCCGCGCCGGGACGGGCCGAGGCCCGGCGGGCTTGAAATGCGCGCTGCGCGACGCACCATCATCGGCATGAGCCGGAATAAGATGATCGCCGCCGCCGCCATTGCCGCCGTCCTGCTGGTCGGCCTGCTCTCGTGGTATGCCACGGGACCTGAGGAGCCTGTGCAGGACAGGACGCCCACGACCGAGCAGGGTGGCACCGTCATGCCGCCGCCGCAGCAGCGCTGATCCGCCGTTGACCGGGGGCTGGCCCGCCACTCTGCCTCGGGGGCGGGCGGCGGTGACCGGGTGGCAGGGTCAGGCGCGGGCAGTGATCCGGTCGATCTCGGCCATGTCCTCCGGCGCCAGCTTCCAGCCGACGGCAGCGACGTTCTGGTCGAGCTGTTCCGGCTTGGTGGCGCCGGCGATGACGCTGGCCACCGTCGGGCGGGCGGCGAGCCAGCTGAACGCGAGTTCGAGCATGGAGCGGCCACGCTGCTCGCAGAAGTCGGCCAGCGCCTCCACGGTCGCCCAGTTCGCCTCCGTCATGTAGCGGTCGGCGAGGCGCTGGGTGTTGGTCAGGCGCGCGCCCTCCGGCATGGGCGCATTGCGCCGGTACTTGCCGGTCAGCAGCCCGCTCGCGAGCGGGAAATAGGGCAGCATGCCCAGTCCATAGGCCTGCATCGCCGGGATCAGTTCGCGGTCGGGGTCGCGGAAGATCAGACTGTATTCGTCCTGGCAGGACACGAAGGCCTCCAGCCCCTGGTGCTTCGATGTCCACTGGGCCTCGGCGACCTGCCAGGCCGGCAGGTTCGAGCAGCCGATATAGCGGACCTTGCCCTGCCGGACGAGATCGTCCAGCGTCCGCAGCGTCTCCTCCATCGGAGTCAGCGGGTCCGGCTGGTGGATCTGGTAGAGGTCGATCCAGTCGGTACGCAGCCGGCGCAGGCTGTCTTCCACGGCCGCCATGATGTAGCGGCGCGCACCGCCCTTCTTCACGCCGACATCGTCCATCGCCATCCCGAACTTGGTGGCCAGGACGATGTCCTTGCGGCGAGCGCCGAGGACCTGGCCCATCAGCTCCTCCGAGCCGCCGCGGTTGCCGTAGATGTCGGCCGTATCGAGCAGGGTGATGCCGAGGTCGATCGCCTTGTGGACGACGGTGCGGGTCTCCTCGAGGCCGATGCGGCCGCCGAAATTGTTGCAGCCGAGCCCGACCACCGACACGCGCAGCCCCGACCGTCCCAGATTGCGGTACTCCATCGCCGACCCCTGTCCCATGCCTCCGAAAGCCGGCGGAGGATGTCACGTTTCCGGCGGTGTCGGAACCGTCCCGCCGACGGCGCGTCGCGGACCCGCCGCCCACAGCAGCAGAACCGCGGGAACTCCCAGGACCGCCCAGGCCGGTGCGGCGGCGAGGATCGCGAGCGCGCCGGCGAACGGGCCTTCCCGCGCCGGCGCCGGCGCGTCGAAGGATAGCGCCTCCGCGACGGCGGCGAGGATGCCGCCGATCGTCCAGACCGCGTAGGTCGCGTCGCGGAAGAACAGGCCGCACTCCACCGCGAGGCTGGCGAGTGCGGCCGCGGCGAGGATCCAGCCGGCCGTCCGCGCGATCGTCATGGGGGCGGGGCGTGCGGCGCGACGCCGCCACCGACGGCCTTTGCGCGGCGGTACGCTTCCCGTACACTCCGCGCGCCATGAAGATAGAATCCCCTTTCGACCAGCATCGCGACATCGTCCGGCCCGAGTGGATCGACTACAACGGCCACATGAACGTCGCGTACTACATGCTGGCATTCGATCATGCGACCGACACGTTCTACAACGCGCTCGGTGTGGGCGCGGACTACAAGGACGGTGGTCACTTCTCAACCTTCACGCTGGAGGCCCACATCACCTACGACCGTGAGGTGACGGAGGGCGACCCGCTGCGCTTCACCACGCACCTGCTCGACTTCGACGCGAAGCGCATCCACTACTTCCACCAGATGTACCATGCCGAGAAGGGATATCTGGCATCGACGAACGAACTGATCTCCATCCACATCGACATGCGGATCCGGCGGTCAGCGCCGATGCCGCCCGAACTGCTCGACCGGCTGGGCGCCGTCAAGGCGGCCCACGCGGCGCTGCCGCGGCCGCCGCAGGTCGGTCGCCTGATCGGCATCCGGCGTTCGGCGTGACGGGTTCGCGCCGCGGGCGGACCGGCGGCGTCCCCCTTCTGGGGGCGGTGCTCGGGATCCTGGCACTGGTCGCGGTACCGACGTCCGCGCAGGCCGACTGCAACGATCCCGCCGGCCCTGGCGTGGAGTGGCGCCGCTGCTATTTCGACAGCCGCGACCTCAGCAAGGTCGACCTCACGGGCGCCATGCTGCACGACGCGACCTTCCAGCGCGCCGACCTGCGGGAAGCGGACCTGTCGAAGGCACGCGCGACGCGGACCAAGTTCATGTCGGCCGATCTGAGGGGCGCGAAGCTGGACGGGACCGAATTGCGCGAGGCCGACTTCACCCGCGCCGACCTGACCGGCGCCTCCCTGCGGGAAGCCGACCTGATGCGCACGCGCTTCTTCGGCGCCAGGCTCAGGGACGCGGACTTCACGGGGGCGCGGATGCGTGGCACCGATTTCCTGAACGCCGACCTGTCGGGCGCCATCTGGATCGACGGACAGCGCCGCTGCGCGGAAGGTTCGATCGGCCAGTGCCACTGACCGCAGGGCGGCGGGGTGCCCCCCGCCGGCACGGCGCTCGCATGTCGTCGGCAGCGCTTTTCCCGGGGGTGAGATGCAGGATCGTGTGAGGGCGGCGATCGGCGCCGCGGCGGACAGGCGGCTCGCCTTCCTGGCAGAACTGGTGCGCGTCCCCTCCGACAACCCGCCCGGCGACTGCGCCCCGCACGCCGCGGTCGCGGCGCGCCTGCTGGAGGCGCTGGGGTTCGCGGTCGAACGGCACGAGGTCCCGGCCGTGGAGGTTGCCGCCGTCGGCATGCGCAGCGCCGTCAACCTCGTGGTGCGGCACCGCTTCGGCGACGGGCCGACCGTCGCCCTCAACGCCCATGGCGACGTGGTGCCGCCGGGGGAGGGATGGTCGGTCGATCCCTATGGCGGCACGGTCCGCGACGGGCGGATCTACGGCCGCGGCGCCGCCGTGTCGAAGTCCGACTTCGCGACCTACGCCTTCGCGCTGCTCGCCCTGTGCGAGGCGGGCGCGCCGCTGCGCGGCACGGTCGAACTGCACCTCACCTACGACGAGGAGAGCGGCGGCGAGATCGGCCCGAAATGGCTGCTCGACCGCGACGTCACGCGGCCCGACATGGCGATCGCCGCCGGTCTGTCCTACGCCGTCGTAACGGCGCACAACGGCGTGCTGCACCTGGAGGTCGAACTGCGGGGCCGCTCGGCCCACGCGGCCAAGCCCGAGACCGGCGCCGACGCGCTGGAGGCTGCGACCGCCGTGCTGCAGGCGCTCTACGCGCACCGGCGCGGCTATCCCGCGATCCGGTCTGCCGTCGCCGGCATCGGCTCGCCCAACCTCGTCGTCGGCCTGATCTCGGGCGGCATCAACACCAACGTCGTCCCCGACCGGGTGACGCTGCGTCTCGACCGGCGCATCGTGCCGGAGGAGGACCCGGCCGGCGTGGAGGCGGAACTCGCCGCCGTCGTCGCGGCCGCCGGGAGGGCGGTGCCCGGGGTCGCCTGCACGGTCCGCCGCGTCATGCTCGCCCGTCCCCTGGTACCGACGCTGGCGAGCGAGCGCCTGGCAGAGGTCGTGTCCCGGCATGCGAGCGTCGCCTTCGGCGAGCGGATCGGCCCGGTCGGCGTGCCGCTCTACACGGATGCCCGCCATTATGCCGAGCGCGGCATCCCGATCGTGCTGTACGGCGCCGGTGCGCGCACTTTCGTGGAGGCCGGCGCGCACGGCGCCGACGAGCATGTGGCTCTGGCCGACCTAGACCGCGCGACCGAGGCGGTCGCCCTGTCGCTGCTGGAGCTTCTGTCCGGTTGACGGTCCGGCGGCGTGGCATGTCCCTTGCTGCCGGCGGTGACCGGGCGCGAGATCGCGCGCGGCGCCCGCCCGTTTCCGGAGATCAGAATGCAACGTTTCGAACCCGGCCAGATACGCGACCTCGTTTCCGCCACGACGGGCGTCGCCCTCTCGGACGCGTCGGCCGGCCGCGCCGCGCGCAGTCTCGGCGCGGCCGGGGCCACGCTGGACAGGCTCGCCGGCGATTCGATGTTCGACACGGAACCGGCGCAGCTGGTGGTCACGCTGGGCGCGCTGAAGGGCAGGGGGATAGGCGTATGACCGATCCGACGGCATGGACGCTCGTCGAGGCGGCGGATGCCCTCGACGCGGGCCGGATATCCTCGCGCGAACTGACCGAAGCCTGTCTTGCACGCGTTGCACGGCTGCAGCCCGTCCTCAACTGCTTCATCCATGTGGATGCGGACGAGGCGCTGGCCGAGGCGGACGCGGCCGACGTGCGGCGCGCGCGTGGCGAGCCGCTGGGGCCGCTGCACGGCGTGCCCCTGGCGCACAAGGACATGTACTATTCCGCCGGCCGGCTCTCGACGTGCGGCTCGAAGATCCGGCGCGACTTCCGTCCCGAGGAATCGGGCACGGTGATGGAGCGGCTGGCGGTCGCCGGCGCCGTCGATCTCGGCGGCCTCAACATGTCGGAGTTCGCCGTCGGTCCGACCGGCCACAATGTCCATTGGGGCCATTGCCGTAATCCCTGGAACCCCGCGCACGTCACCGGCGGCTCCTCCAGCGGCTCGGGATCGGCGGTCGGGGGGCGCCTCGCCTTCGGCGCGTTGGGATCCGATACCGGCGGCTCGATCCGCCTGCCGGCCGGGCTCTGCGGACTGGTCGGCATAAAGGCGACCCAGACCCGCGTCAGCCGCCACGGGGTGATGGGGCTCTCCTTCTCGCTCGACTGCGTCGGTCCGCTGACCCGCACCGTGCGCGACTGCGCGCGCATGCTGGGCGTCGTCGCCGGCTTCGATCCGAAGGACCCGACCAGCAGCCGGGAGCCGGTCGACGACTATGAGGCGGCCGCGTGCCGTCCGGCGGCGAAGGGCCTGCGAATCGGCGTGCCGACCAGCTATTTCTACGACGGCGCCGCACCAGAGGTTCGGGCGCTGATGGAGGCGAGCCTCGCGGTCTATCGCGACCTGGGCGCGGAGATCGTCGAGGTGGATATCCCCGATCCCGCGCCCATGGCCGATCTCGCCGCGGCGACGATGGGCCCGGAATCGGGCACGCTACACCATGCGTGGCTGCGCGGCCGGCCGCAGGACTATGCGCCGCAGGTCCGCGCGCGGCTGGAGCCGGGGCTCGCGATCCCCGGAACGTGGTATCTGCGCGCCCAGCAGCTTCGTCCGCAGATGGTCCGCCAGTTCGTCGATGGGGTGTTCGCGCGCTGCGACGTGCTGCACGCGCCGACGCTGAACGTCCCCGTGCCGACGATCGCGGAGACCGACCTGGGCGACACGCCCGGCTTCACCCAGATGGTCGCGCGGATGACCCACTGCACCCGTCCGTTCAACTATCTCACGCTGCCGGCCATCGCCGTGCCGGCCGGGTTCACCGCGAACGGCCTGCCGGCGAGCTTCCAGCTGATCGGCCGTCCCTTTGCCGAGGCGCGGCTGTTCTCGGTGGCGGCCGCCTACGAGGCGGCGACGGACTGGACGCGCCGGCCACCGCCGCTCGACTGAACCGGATCCGTCCCGGGTATCGCGGCCGGCCCCGCGCCGCTAGGCTCGGCCGGCCGCCAGAGCCCGGAAGCCATGCGCCCCCGCCTTCGCAAACGCTACATCCTCGTTCGTCTGAAGCGGCTCGGGCGCAACGACGATCTCGTCCTCATCCTGCTCGCCCTCGTGATCGGCGTGGCGGCGGGCGCCGGCAGCGTGCTCTTCCGGGAGGCCATCCTGCTGGTGCAGGGCCTCGTGCTCGGGACCTGGCACGAGCGGCTGCACGTCTATGCGGCCGAACTGCCCTGGTGGCGCATCCTCGCAGCGACGACGCTCGGCGGCCTCGCCGTCGGGCTCTACGTGCAGTTCGTCGCCAAGAGCCGCCATCCCAACGGCGTCGCCCAGGTAATGGAGGCGAGCGCCCTCTATGCCGGGCGGATGTCGTTCGGGCGCAGCCTGCACGGCGCTCTGATCAACGCCGTCTCTCTCGGCGTCGGCGGCTCGGCGGGGCGCGAGGGGCCGGTCGTCCATCTCGGCGCCGCCGTGGGCGCCGTCGTCGCGGAAAAGCTGGCGCTGCCGCGGGCGCTGGCCCGCACGCTGCTCGCCTGCGGCGTGGCCGCGGCGGTGGCGGCTTCGTTCAACGCGCCGCTCGCCGGGGTGTTCTTCGCGCTGGAGGTGGTGATCGGGCACTATGCCCTGTCGGCCTTCGCACCCATCGTCATCGCCTCCGTCGTCGCCACGATCATCGCGCGGCTCGCCTACGGGCCGTTCCCCGCCTTCATCGTCCCGGACTATCAGCTCGGATCGTTCCTGGAGTTTCCGGCCTTCGCCCTGCTGGGCGTGACGGCGGCGGCGGTGGCCATTCCCTTCATGCGCAGCATTCCGTTCGTCCAGTCGCTCTTCGATCGCACGCCGCTGCCGCGCTGGAGCCGGCCGATGGTCGGCGGGCTGCTGCTCGGTCTCCTCGCGCTCGTCTTCCCGGAGGTGCTAGGCGTCGGCTACGGGCCGACCGACGATGCGCTGCGCGGCGAGACGGCAGTGCATCTTCTCTTCCTGCTGATCGCGGCGAAGCTGGTCGCGACCGCCATAACTTTGGGCAGCGGCTTCGGTGGCGGCATGTTCAGCCCGTCGCTGTTCATCGGCGCGATGGTCGGCGGCGCCTTCGGAAGCGTCGCGGGCGCCGTCTGGCCCGACCTGTTCTCCGGCCTCGGCGCCTACGCCATGGTCGGCATGGGGGCGGTCGCGGGCGCAGTCATGGGCGCGCCGATCTCGACCATTCTCATCATCTTCGAGCTGACCGCCGACTACGAGCTGACCACGGCCGTGATGGTCGCGACGGTCACCGCGACCGTGATGACACGGCGCCTGCACGGCAG
The DNA here is from genome assembly GCA_046296375.1 of Alphaproteobacteria bacterium. GTDB lineage: Bacteria > Pseudomonadota > Alphaproteobacteria > JAJUGE01 > JAJUGE01 > Constrictibacter. The sequence continues at coordinate 7,195 of JBKBLL010000076.1, forward strand.
CTCCTATTTCCGGTGGCAACTGGAGCGCGCCGGGATCGACCTGGAGAGCCGCCTGGAGATCGACATCCTACGCACGCTCAAGGTCGGCCGCGTGATGAGCCGCAACTACGCCTCGGTGCCGCGGGCGATGGGGCTGGCTCAGCTGCGCGTCCTGCTGCAGACGGCACCCTACGGCGAACTGTTCGTCCTGACCGAGGACGGGTGCCTCTACGGCACCATCACCCTGGCCGACCTGGCCGAGGCGGCCTTCGACCCGCAGCTCGACGGCCTCGTCAATGCCGGCGACGTCGCGCGCCTCAACCCGCCCATGCTGCAGACGGGCGACGACCTGCAGACGGCGATCGACCTGATGGACTCCACCAACGAGGAGCACATCCCCGTGGTCGACAGCACGGCCAGCCGCCGGCTCGTCGGCTTCGTGCATGAGCGGGACATCATGCTCGCCTACAACAAGGCGCTGGTGCAGCTGCACCGCGAGGAGGGAGCGGCCTACTGACTCACCACGCCGGCCGGGCCGGGCCGCATGCCGCCGCCGTTCAGGCGACGCCGGCCTCCGGCCCGCTGCGCCGCCGGCTCCAGCGCGCGACCTTGGCGAGCAGGTCGCCGGCGTCCACCGGCTTGGAGACATAGTCGTCCATCCCGGCCTCCAGGCACCGTTCGCGGTCGCCGCGCATGGCGTTCGCCGTCATGGCGAGGATCGGGATCGTGGCGATGTCGCGGCCCAGCGCGCGAATGCGCCGGGTCGCCTCGAAGCCGTCCATGCCGGGCATCTGCACGTCCATCAGCACCAGGTCGTAGGGCCGGTTGCAGACCGCCTCGATGGCCTCGAACCCGTCCGCCGCAACGTCCGCATGGTGGCCGCCCGCATTCAGCAGGGCAACGGCGAGCATCTGGTTGACCTTGTTGTCCTCCACGACGAGGACGCGCGCGGCCGGGCCGACCGGCGGTGTCGCGACGGAGCGCCGCTCCTCCGCCTCCTGGGGCGGTTCCCCGGACGGCGCGGCGCAGAGCGCCGCCAGCCTGCGACCCAGGACCGACTGGTGCACGGGCTTCTGCAGGTAAGCGTCGAAGCCGAGTTCCCGCGCCCGTGCCATCGTCCCGACCAGGCCGGACGAGGAGCACAGTACCAGCTTCGTCGCGCGGGCATGGCCGATCGCACGCATCCGCCGCGCCAGCGCGACGCCGTCGACGACCGGCATCATGTGATCGACGACCGCGATGTCGAAACCGTCGCCGGTGCGCCCGGCCTCCGCCAGGGCGGCGAGGGCCGCCTCGGCGCCGTCCGTCAGCACGGCGCGCGCACCGAATGCTTCCAGTTGCCTGCCGAGGACGCAGAGGTTCACTGCATTGTCGTCGACGACCAGCACGCGGCGCCCCGCGAGCGATGGCGATCCGCGCCGGGGTGCGGGTGCCGCATCCTCCGGCGCTATGGCGAGATGCAACGTGAACCAGAAGGTCGCGCCTTCGCCCGGCGCGCTCTCCACGCCGATCGTCCCGCCCATGGTCCTGGCCAGGCCGCGGCAGATGGCGAGACCCAGGCCGGTCCCGCCATAGCGCCGTGCGGTCGACGTGTCCGCCTGGACGAAACGGTCGAACAGGCGCTCCTGCAGCTCCGCGGGTATGCCGATGCCGGTGTCCCGTACCCGCAGTTCGATCTCGACGGAGCCGGCGTGCCGGCCGCGCAGGCCGATCGACACGGCGACGCCGCCCGATCCGGTGAACTTGACCGCATTGCCGACGAGGTTGAGCAGGATCTGCCGGATCCGTCCGGGATCGCCGGTCAGGACGGGCGGCACGTCGAAGGCGACGAAGGAGGCGAGTTCGATTCCCTTGGCATGCGCACGCGGCGCCGCGAGGTCGATGACGCTCTCCAGGATCCGCGAAACGTCGAACGGCATCTCCTCCAGGTCGATCATGCCCGCCTCGATCTTCGAGAAGTCGAGGATGTCGTTGAGGATCGTCATCAGCGTGTCGCCCGAGTCGATGATCGTTCGGGCGAACTGCCGCTGTTCGTCGTTCAGGTCCGTTCCCATCAGCAGGCCGGCCATGCCGATCACGCCGTTCATCGGGGTGCGGATCTCGTGGCTCATGGTCGCGAGGAAGTCGGACTTGGCGCGGCTCGCGGCCTCGGCTTCCTCCTTGGCGGCGCACAGGCTCGCCTCGGCCGCCTTGCGGTCCGTGACGTCGCGGACGAAGAACACGCGGACGCGGCCCTCCCCCTGCTCGGCCGAGCCGACCGAGAGTTCGACCGGGAAACGGTTGCCGTCGGCGCGCAGTCCGCTGGCCTCCATCCGCGCGTCGGCAGGGGAACAGGACGCGTGCTCCGCGCTGCCGCCGTCGATCCCTTCCGTGGTCCCGACGATCGCGGTGTCGAGCGGTTCGCCTTCGAGCCGCCTTCCGAACAGCGCTGCCGCCGCCGGATTCGCGGCGCCGATGCGGCCGTTTGGACCGACGATCAGGATCCCGTCGGCCGAGGTGTCGAAGACGATGCGCAGGAAGTCCTCGCTGCGCCGGCGTCCACCTTCGGCCGCCTGCAGCCGGAGGTCGACCATGGCGGCCACGGCCGCAACCAGGGCCAGCCCGACCGCAACGAACGCGATCAGGAGGGCGAGGAAGCCGCCGTCGGCAAGGCCTGCGACGGGCTGCACTTCGCCCGGCTCCGGGAAGAAATAGGTCGCCGCCATGCCCGTGTAGTGCATGGCCGTCACCGCCAGCCCCATCACGGCTGCACCGCCGACGCGCCAAGCCCAGGGGTTCGCGCGATCGCGCCGGCTGCCGAGGTGAAGGACCGCCAGCGCGCCGATCGAAAGCCCCACGACCAAGACGAGCGAAAGGCCGAACAGCCAGGGATCGTAGACGACCGAGGCGGCCATGCGCATGCCCGCCATGCCGGTATAATGCATCGCGCCGACGCTGGCGCCGAGCATCAGCCCGCCCAGTCCGAGACGCTGCACCGTCCCGCCGCCGGCGGTGAAGATGGCGAAGGCCACGCCGCTCCCGAGGATCGCGAACAGCAGCGACAGGCCGGTGATCGGCAGGTCGTAGCGGACCCCGACCGGCATCTCCACGGCCAGCATCGCGATGAAGTGCATTGCCCAGATGCCCGCGCCCAGCGAGATCCCGGCCGTGGCCAGCCACGCGGCCCGCGGCCCGCGGCCCGATGCCGACCACAGGCGTGCAATGACGTGGAAGGCGGTATAGGACGCGAACGCCGCGACCAGATAAGACAGCAGCACCAGGGGCAGGCTATGCGAATGCTCCAGGCACAGGCTCAGGTCGAGTCCCGGTGCCACGAACCAGCGGTGGGCCATCGAGGGCGTACCAGTTTGCGAGGCAGACTGGCGGAGCATCGCCGGCCCGGTTCAAGATACGGTTAACGGCGTATGCGCTGCGGCGGGGATGCGGGGCCTGCACGCGATGCTATATACGGGGGGCGATGACCGATCCCTTCGATCTTTCCGACGATGCTCCGGACGGGTTCGCCGCCGGGCCGGCGCGCCTGCCCGCGGCCGAGCCGCCCTATCTCACCGGCCTCAATCCGGCGCAGCGCGCCGCGGTGGAGGCGACCGACGGCCCGGTCCTGGTACTGTCGGGGGCGGGCACCGGCAAGACGCGCGTGCTGACCACCCGGCTCGTGCATCTGCTCGCGACCAACCGCTGCTGGCCGCGCCAGATCCTGGCCGTGACCTTCACCAACAAGGCGGCGCGCGAGATGCGCGAGCGGGTCGCGGCCATGATCGGCGGCCTGACGGAGGGCATGTGGCTCGGCACCTTCCACGCGCTCGGCGTGCGCATCCTGCGTCGCCACGCCGAGGTGGTCGGGCTGCAGTCGAACTTCACCATCCTCGACACCGACGACCAGCTGCGCCTGCTGAAGCAGGTGATGCAGGCGGAGGGGATCGATTCGGGCCGCTGGCCGGCCCGTGCCCTGCTCGGCGTGCTGCAGCGCTGGAAGGACCGCGGCATCACGCCCGACAAGGTGACGGCGGCCGAGGACACGGACTTCGCCGGCGGCCGCGCGAAGCAGGTCTACGCCGTCTACCAGGAGCGGCTCGCGACCCTGAACGCCGCCGATTTCGGCGACCTGCTGCTGCACAACCTGACGGTCTTCCGCGAGAAGCCGGAGGTGCTGGCCGACTGGCAGCGGCGGTTCAGATACATCCTCGTCGACGAGTACCAGGACACCAACGTCGCGCAGTATCTCTGGCTGCGCCTCCTGGCGCAGGGCCACCGCAACATCTGCTGCGTGGGCGACGACGACCAGTCGATCTATGGCTGGCGGGGAGCGGAGGTCGGCAACATCCTGCGCTTCGAGCAGGACTTCCCGGGTGCCACGGTCATCCGGCTGGAGCAGAACTACCGCTCGACGGCGCCGATACTGGCCGCGGCTTCGGGCCTGATCGCCAACAACAAGGGCCGGCTGGGCAAGACCCTCTGGACCGCGGCCGAGGGCGGCGCGCCGATCGCGGTGCGCAGTCTCTGGGACGGCGACGAGGAGGCACGCTTCGTCGGCGACGAGGTCGAAGCGCTGCATCGGCGCGGCGAGAAACTGGGCAGCATGGCGATCCTGGTACGCGCCGGCTTCCAGACCCGCGCCTTCGAGGAGCGCTTCGTCACGCTGGGCGTGCCTTATCGCGTGGTCGGCGGCCTGCGCTTCTACGAGCGCCAGGAGGTGCGCGACGCGATGGCCTATCTCCGCGCCGTGCTGCAGCCGGACGACGATCTGGCGGTGGAGCGCATCATCAACCTGCCGCGGCGCGGCATCGGCAATGCGACGCTGCAGGCGGTGCACATGCTGGCGCGCGCGCAGCGGATATCCTTCTGCGAGGCCGCGCGCCGGGTGGTCGAGACCGACGAGCTTCGGCCGCAGGCGCGCAGGGCGCTCTCGGCCTTCCTGCTCGACCTCGATCGCTGGCGCGTCGCATCCGGCGGCCTGCCGCCGGTCGAGCTGACCGAGACGGTGCTCGACGAATCCGGCTACACGCAGATGTGGAAGCAGGACCGCTCGCCGGAGGCGCCGGGGCGGCTGGAGAACCTGAAGGAACTCGCCCGTGCCATCGGTGGGTTCGAGACCCTGGCCGCCTTCCTGGAGCATGTCGCCCTCGTGACCGAGCTCGAGGGCGACAATGCGGTGGACCAGATCAGCCTGATGACCCTGCACGCCGCCAAGGGACTGGAGTTCGACACGGTCTTCCTTCCCGGCTGGGAGGAAGGCCTGTTTCCCAACCAGCGCGCGATGGACGAGAGCGGCATGGCGGGGCTCGAGGAGGAGCGCCGGCTCGCCTATGTCGGCATCACCCGCGCACGCAGGCGGGTCACGATCACCAGCGCCGCCAACCGCCGCGTCCACAATATGTGGCAGAGCGGCCTGCCGTCGCGCTTCATCGGCGAACTCCCGGCGGACCATGTGGAGCAGGCGGCCGAAGCCGGCCTGTTCTCCGGTGCCGCACCCGCCGCGATGGCGGAGCCGGTCGCCGACTGGTCGCGCGGCGGCCCCGGCTTCCAGCGCTGGAAGGCTGCGTCTGGCGGCATGGCGGGAGGCCGGGGCGGACCCGGGCGCGGTCCGGTCATCGACGGCGACGCCTGGGAACTCAGGCCGCGCGAGGCGAGCGCCGCTTTCGGCGTCGGCGACCGCGTCTTCCACCAGAAGTTCGGCTATGGCAGCGTCGAGCGGGCGGACGCCGACCGGCTCGAGATCGCCTTCGACAGCGCCGGCCGGAAGACCGTGATCGCGAGCTTCGTCCAGCCGGCGGACGCCGTCTGATGTGGCGCGTCGCCGTCACCGTTCCGGCCGATGCGGCCGAGACCTTCGCCTGGGCGCTGGAGCCCTTCGCCGACACGATCGGCATCTTCGGGATCGAGGATGAGCGGCGCAGCCCGGACCCGCCGACCTGGGAAACGGATGTCTGGCTCGCCGACCGCTGCGTGGTCGAGATCGTCGCGGAGGAGGAGCCCGACAGGGCCGAGATCACGATGGCGGTGGCGGTGACGGCAGCCGAACGCGGGATCGCGGTGCCCGCCATCCTGTTCGAGGAACTGGCCGAGCGCGACTGGGTGGCGGAGACCTATCGCGGCTTCCCCGAGCTCGCGATCGGCCGCTACCGCATCCGCGGCTCCCACATCGCGGACCCGCCGCCGCCGGGCGCGGTCGCTCTCGTGATCGACGCGGCGGTCGCCTTCGGCACGGGCGAGCACGAGACCACGCGCGGCTGCCTCACCGCTCTAGACGATCTGGCGCGGCGGATGCGCCCGCGCCGCGTGCTCGATCTCGGCTGCGGCAGCGGCATCCTGGCGCTGGCCGCTGCGCGGACCTGGCGCGTGCCGGTGCTGGCGTCCGACATCGACCCGGTGTCGGTGCGCGAGACGCGGCGCAACGCGCGGGTCAACGGCCTGTCGGCCCTGGTGACGGCCGTCCGAAGCCCGGGCGGGCGGGCGCCGGCGATCAGCCGCGGCGGACCCTACGAGATGGTGTTCGCCAACATCCTGGCGCGGCCCCTGGTCCGCATGGCACCGGATCTCGCCCGCGGCCTGGCGCCGGGCGGCGTCGCCGTCCTGTCGGGCCTGCTCTCCTGGCAGGAGGCGCGCATTGTCGCCGCCCACCGGGCGCAGGGCCTGCGCCTCGTCCTGCGCTACCGCTTCGGCGACTGGTCGACCCTGGTCGTGGCTCGCTGACGCAGCCTTCCGCCGCCTGACGACAGCCGCGCCGGGCCATGCGTTCCGAGCGCCGGGCGGGCCTGCGCGCGTCGCGGGCCGCCCGGTCGGCTTGGCGTGGAGGAGCGGTGCGTCGTGGAAGGGCGCGTCAGGGGAGGACGGCGGTGGTCGATATCTCGACCTTCGCGTCCTCGTCGAGCAGCCCGGCGACCTGGACCAGGGTGATCGCCGGGAAGTTGCGGCCGAGCGTCTCCTTCCAGGCCTCGCCGATCTCCTTGCCGGCGGCGCGGTATTCCGCGATGTCGGTGACGAACCAGTGCATCTCGGCGATGTGCTCCGGTCCCGCGCCGGCCTCCTTCAGGATGGTCAGCGTATTCGCCAGCGCCTGACGAAGCTGCGGCCCGAAGCCGCCGGGGGCGATCCGGTGCGTGTCCGGGTCGGTGCCGATCTGGCCGGCGACGTAGACGGAACGGCCTTCGGCGACGATGCCGTGGGAATAGCCGCGCGGACGGGCCCAGCCGTCGGGTTGAAGGATCTTCATGCGAGCGATCTCCGTTGGTCGTGCTCCGATCCGAGCGACCGTGACCGCCTTGCGGGCACGGTCGCGCCGGGGCGATTTCCGCTATGCTCCCCCCGCGCGCGTCGCGCGTCCGCAGGAGGGGGTGCAGATGCTTAAGGAGTATCGCGAGTTCATCGCCCGGGGCAATGTCGTCGACCTTGCCGTGGGCATCATCATGGGTGCCGCCTTCACCGGCATCGTCAATTCGCTGGTGCGCGACGTGGTCATGCCGCCGATCGGCGTGCTCACGGGCGGCGTCGATTTCACCGACCTCTACATAAACATGAGCGGCGGTTCCTATCCCTCGCTCGCCGCGGCGACCCAGGCCGGGGCGGCGACGCTGAACTACGGCGTCTTCATCAACACCGTCATCAACTTCGTCATCGTCTCGATCGCCGTCTTCTTCCTCGTCCGGGCGGTCAACCGCCTGCGGCGTGACCAGGAAAGGCCGGCGGCGACGACGACCCCCCCGCCGCCGCCGCCGCGCAGCGACCAATTGCTGGAAGAGATCCGCGACCTTCTGAAG
>JBKBLL010000077.1:0-14649 GCA_046296375.1 Alphaproteobacteria bacterium
GAGGGTGCGGTGCTGCTCGTCACGCACGACCCGCATCTCGTCGAACTCTGCGCCGATCGGCTATGGCTCGTGCGGGACGGGGGCTGCAGCCCTTTCGACGGGGACATCGCCGACTACCGCCGCATGCTGCAGGAGGAGCGCCGGTCGGAGCGGCGCGAGGCCCGCGAGGAAAAGGCCGCCCGCAAGGAACAGATGCGCGAGCAGGCCCCGCGCGGCGATATGGCCGCCCGCAAGCGGTCCGTGCGCGACGCCGAGACGCGGGTCGGCCGGCTGGGCAAGGCGCGTGCGGAGGCTCTGCGCCTGCTCGCCGATCCGGCGCTCTACGACCGGCCGGGCAGCGACGTGGGGCGGCTGCAGATCAAGCTGGCGGAGATCGAGGCCGAACTCGCACGTGCGGAGGATGCTTGGCTCGCGGCACAGGAACAGCTGGAGGCCGCGTCCCGGTGATCAGTCGGCCTCGTTCTCGAGGGTGAACTCGCCGCCACGGATGCGGTCGGGCAGCTCCGAAACGATGTCCGCCGCCCATTCCTCGCCGCGATCGTCGACCAGGTCGGTCACGGCGAGATAGATCAGCACCTCGGCCAGGATCTCGGCAGTCACGCCATAGTCGGCTGCCTTGTCCCAGGTATCCAGAAACATCTCGATCGCAATTTTGCGCTGGGATTCCTCGCCCAGTCCGCGCTGGCCCATCGCGGCCTCCTCGACGTGCGCACCCATGCCAATATCGTTCGCCCCATGCGGGGTTTCCACTGCGACGACGAGTGTCGAACGCCTATCTTGTGCATCGCAATGGATTTCGCCCTCCCAGAAGCCTTCCTACGGTGGTTCGCTGCGCGCGACTGGCACCCGCACCCGCACCAGATCGCCCTCGCCGAAGCCGTGCGCGCCGGCCGCTCCGCCCTGCTCGTGGCCCCGACCGGCGGGGGGAAGACGCTGGCCGGATTCCTGCCGTCGTTGATCGATCTCGCCACCGCCCCGCGCGAAGGCCTCCACACCCTGTACGTCTCTCCCCTCAAGGCGCTGGCCGTCGACATCGGCCGCAACCTGGAGGCCCCCATCGCGGAGATGGCGCTCGGCATCCGCGCCGAAACGCGCACGGGCGATACGCCGTCGCACAAGCGCGACCGCCAGCGACGCCGGCCGCCGCACATCCTGCTGACGACGCCCGAATCCCTCGCCCTGATGCTCTCCTACGCCGAAGCGCCGTCGCTGTTCGCCGGGCTCTCCTGCGTCGTCGTCGACGAACTGCACGCCATGGCCCAGAGCAAGCGCGGCGACCAGCTGGCCCTCTGCCTCGCCCGGCTGCAGGGTCTCGCACCGGGCTGCCGCCGGCTCGGCCTCTCGGCCACGATCGCCGACCGGGAGACGATGCGCGCCTGGCTGTCGCCCTCGGCCGGCCGCGACCCGGGCGACGTCGCCCTGGTGATCGGCCGTACCGGCGCCGCGCCCGACGTACGCGTTCTGGTGCCCGATACGCGTATTCCCTGGTCGGGCCACATGGCCGTGTACGCGATGGCGGAGGTCTATGCGGCGATCCGGTCGCACGGAACGGCCATCGTCTTCGTCAACACCCGGGCCCAGGCCGAACTGTGCTTCCAGGCGCTCTGGCATCTGAACGAGGACGGTCTCGCCATCGCGCTCCACCATGGCAGCCTCGCCGTCGAGCAGCGGCGCAAGGTCGAGGCCGCCATGGCCGCCGGTCGGCTACGAGCCGTCGTCGCGACGTCTTCGCTCGATCTCGGGATCGACTGGGGTGCCGTCGACCTCGTGGTACAGGTCGGCGCGCCCAAGGGCGCCTCGCGCCTGCTGCAGCGCATCGGCCGCGCCAATCACCGGATCGACAGCCCCAGCAAGGCCCTGCTGGTGCCGGCGAACCGGTTCGAGCTGCTGGAATGCCGCGCCGCCATCGACGCCATCGAGGCCGGAGAACTCGACGGCGAACCGCCGCACCCGGGCGCCCTCGACGTTTTGGCGCAGCACCTCACGGGAACCGCCTGCGCCGCCGCCTTCGCGGCCGACCGGCTCTACCGGGAGGTCCGGACCGCATACCCCTATCGCGATCTGGCCCGGCGGGATTTCGACGATGTCCTGCGCTTCTGCGCGACCGGCGGCTACGCCCTCGGCGCCTACGAGCGCTTTCGCCGGCTGGAGCAGAGGCAGGACGGGCTCTGGCACCCGGCGGCCAAGGACCTCGCCCGGCGCTGGCGGATGAACGTGGGGACGATCGTCGAGGCGCCCGTGCTGAAGGTCCGGCTCGGCGGGCGCATCCTGGGCGAGGTCGAGGAGTATTTCGTCTCGGGCCTCGTCCCCGGGGACACGTTCGTGTTCGCCGGACAGCTGCTGCGCTTCGAAGGCGTGCGCGAAACCGTCGTCGTTGCCACCCGCGCCGCCGGCGATGCGCCCAAGGTACCGGCCTATGCCGGGGGACGGCTGCCGCTGACGACCCACCTCGCCGACCGCGTGCGCGGCATCCTGTCGGACCGCGACCGCTGGCACCTGCTGCCGGCCGACGTGCAGGAATGGCTGCGGATCCAGCACTGGCGCTCGCTTCTGCCGGGTCGCGAGGGTCTCCTCGTCGAGACGTTCCCCCGCGGCGGACGCTGGTATCTGGTCGCCTACTGTTTCGAGGGACGCAATGCGCACCAGACGCTGGGAATGCTGCTGACCCGGCGGATGGAACGGGCCGGCGCCGGCCCGCTGGGGTTTGCGGCCAGCGACTATGTCCTGACCGTCTGGAGCCTGCGCGAGGCGACGGACATCGACGGTCTCTTCGCCGAGGACATGCTCGGCGAGGATCTCGATGACTGGATGGCCGACTCCTCGCTGCTCAAGCGGACCTTCCGCAACGTCGCCGTCATCGCCGGGCTGATCGAACGCCGCCATCCCGGCCAGCAGAAGACCGGCCGTCAGGTCACCTTCAGCTCCGACCTGATCTACGACGTGCTGCGCCGGCACGAGTCGGATCACATCCTGCTGCGCGCGACCCGCGCCGACGCCGCGACCGGCCTGACGGATGTGCGCCGCCTGGGCGAGATGCTGACGCGAGCGCGCGGCCGCATCCGCGTGCGGCGGCTCGACAGGGTTTCGCCGCTGGCGGTTCCGGTCCTGCTGGAGATCGGCAGGGAGTTCGTCGACGGCGGCGCCACGGAGGAGATGCTGGCGCAGGCCGCAGCCGAGGTCGAGGCGGAGCTGGTCGCCGAGGCGATGGCGGGCGGGGCGAACGCCGAACTGCCACTGTGACCGGCGCTGCGCCTTCGGCGCGGGCGCGCTCAAGCGCCGGCGCGGAGTGCCTTCACGAAGTCGACGAGGCCGATCTGGCGGTGCCGCTTCAGCCGTTCCGCCCGCAGGATCGCCCGCACGGAGGCCACGCTCTCCTCGATGTCGCGGTTGACCACGACATAGTCGTATTCGAAATAGTGGCTCATCTCGTCCGCGGCCTTGGCCATCCGCATGGCCACCACGGCGTCGCTGTCCTGGGCGCGGCGCTTCAGCCGGCGTTCCAGTTCCGCCGTGCTGGGCGGAAGGATGAACACGCTGACCAGGTCGTCGCGCGCACCCTCCGCGACCTGCTGCGTTCCCTGCCAGTCGATATCGAACAGGACGTCCCCGCCGAGGGAAAGCGTATGATCCACAGGGGCCCGCGGCGTGCCGTAATAATGGTCGAACACCTTTGCGTATTCGAGGAGTTCGTCGCGATTGATCATCAGACCGAACTCCGTCTGGTCGACGAAGTGATAGTCCCGCCCCGCGGTCTCGCCCGGCCGCTTCGGGCGCGTCGTGGCCGAAACCGACATGGTCAGGTCCGGCTCCAGTTCCAGCAGCCTGCGCGATATCGTCGTCTTGCCGGCGCCGGACGGGGACGACAGGACCAGCATGAGACCGCGGCGCCGGGCGTGGTCGAACGCCCCGGCGGACGTTCGCGGCGCGGGCCTACTCAATGTTCTGCACCTGCTCGCGGAACTGCTCGACGACGGCCTTGAGGTCGAGGCCGATCCGGGTGAGTTCCAGGTCGCCGGACTTCGAACAGATCGTATTCGTCTCGCGGTTCAGCTCCTGGCAGAGGAAGTCGAGACGCCTGCCGACCGCCGCACCGTCCGCGACAAGCTCGCGCGCGGCCGCGATATGGGCACCTAGGCGGTCGATCTCCTCGCGGATGTCCGCCTTCGCGGCGATAAGTGCCGCCTCCTGGGCGAGACGGTCCTCGGACAGGGCGGGCGATGCCTGCAGCAGCGCCTCCACCTGCTCGCGCAGCCGGCCGCGCGCGGCGTCGGGATGGGCCGCCGCGCACGCCTCGGCCGCGCGGCGAAGCCCCTCCAGCGTGTCGAGCTGGGCCGCCATGACGGTGCGCAGCCGGGCCCCCTCGTCGCGTCGCATCGCGCCGAGCGCGTCGAGAGCCGAGACGAGGCCGGCCAGGATCGCGGCATCGGCCACTTCACGGTCCGCCCCCGGTTCGCCCGCCTCCGCCGTCACGACCACGCCGCGCTGCGACAGGATGCCGTCCATGGTCGGCGGCTGCAGCCCCAGTTCTTCCGCCAGCGCCCGCGCCTCCCGAGCCAGCGCGGCGGCGGCGGCTCGGTCGATCGCCAGGCCGGCCGGTCCGTCGGGTCGCGCGATGGCGAGGTTCAGCGAAACGCTGCCGCGCTTGAACCGGGCCGCGGCGGCGGCGCGGGCGGGGATCTCCAGATGGTCGAAGCCCGACGGCAGACGGAAGCGCAGGTCCAGGCCACGGGCGTTGACGCTCTTGACCTCCCAGGCCCAGCTCTGGCCGGTGTCTTCGCCCTGCGCGCGCGCAAAGCCCGTCATGCTGGCGATCGCCACGCCGTCCTCGCAGAAACAGGGTTCAGCGCGTCTCTATAGAGGCGCGATCGGATCGGCTCAACCGGATTGGTCGGCATCGGCACCGCCGGCCGGGCCGACGGGCGGAGCCTCGGCCAGTATTCCGCGGGCCGTCGCGGCATCGGCGGCGATCTGCGCCTTCAGCGCGTCCAGACCGTCGAACTTGCGCTCGGGCCGGACGAAACCGACCATCTGCACGCGGAGATGCCTGCCGTACAGGTCGCCGGCGAAATCGAACAGGTGGACCTCGAACGACAGTTTCAGGCCGTCGACCGTGGGACGGCGGCCCAGGTTGGCGACGGCATCGATCCACTGCGGCGTGCCGCCGTCGTCGATCGCGGCGCGGACCGCATAGACGCCGAGTGCGGGAACCAGCTGTTCGCCCATATCGACGTTGGCGGTGGGAAACCCGATGGTGCGCCCGCGCTTGTCGCCGTGCTGGACGCGGCCCTCGACCTCCCACCACTGCCCGAGCAGCCGCCCGGCGCCGACCGGATCGCCGGCGCACAGGAGTTCCCGCACACGGGTGGAAGAAATGTCCGCACCGTCGGCACCCCGCACCGCACCGACCCGCGTGACGGCGAAGCCCATGTCGCGGCCCAGCGCCTCGAGCGCGTCCGTCGTCCCGGCGCGCGCCCGGCCGAAGCGGAAATTGTGGCCGACGACGACGTGCCGGACGCCGAGGCCGGCGGTGAGGACCCCGGCGACGAAGGCGTCCGGGTCCTGGCGGGCCAGGGTCGCGTCGAACTGCAGCACGAAGAGGAGGTCGACCCCGGTCGCCGCGATCCAGTGCGTCTTGGTGCGCAGGGTCGACAGCCGGAACGGGGGATCGTCGGGCCGGAACACGCGCCGCGGATGCGGCTCGAAGGTCATGACGCCGTGCGGGACGCCCTCCGCCCGCGCGATCCGGCCGGCCTCCGCGATGACCGCCTTGTGGCCGCGATGGACGCCGTCGAAATTGCCCAGGGCCACGGCGGCACCGCGGGCTTCGGACGGCAGGTCGGTGTGGTGGCGGAAGATGCGCATGCGCGCGCTGGACCCTGATCGCGGACGAGGTCGACGCGCTTGACCCGCGCCTGGATCAGTCAATACAGGACGCGGCCGCCCCCTGCAAATGCACCGGCCCGATCGGCAATAGGATGTTGCAACCTCCGACCAGGGGAAGGATGCTCGCGCATCCGCCGCCCGCTTTCCGGAGTATCGCCGCATGTCGGAACCCGATCTTCTGCGCACCACGGTCGCCGAGCTGGCGGCCGATCTGCGCGCCGGCAGGACGACGGCGGCCGCCGTCGCGGAGGTTGCGATCGCCCGGCACGAGCGTCTCGACGGGACGCTGGGCGCCTACAAGGTTTGGGACAGCGGGCGCGCCCGCCGCGAGGCCGCCCTCGCCGACGCCGCGCTGGCGGCCGGGTTCGACCTGGGTCCGTTCCAGGGGTTGCCGGTGTCGGTGAAGGATCTGTTCGGCGTGCACGGCGTCCCGACCTTCGCCGGCTCCCCCAAGGCATTGCCGCCGTCCTGGGAGACGGAGGGCCCGGTAGTTTCCGCCCTGCGCGCGGGGCTCGCCACGATCGCCGGCAAGACCCACACGGTGGAGTTCGCCTATGGCGGGCTCGGCACCAATCCCCATTGGGGAACGCCGCGCAATCCCTGGGACGCGAAACACCACCGCGCACCGGGCGGATCGAGCGCCGGCGCCGGCGTCAGCCTGTGGGAAGGCTCCTGCGTCCTCGCCCTCGGCACGGATACGGCGGGATCGGTCCGCATCCCGGCGAGCCTCACCGGCAATGTCGGCCTGAAGATCACGGCGGGCCGCTGGTCGACACAGGGCATCGTTCCGCTGAGCCGGACGCTCGACACGCCCGGCGTGCTGGCGCGGACGATGGCGGATACGGCACTGGCCTTCGCGGTGATCGACCCGCTGACGGACGAGCGGCCGCTGGATCTGGTGGCGGCTTTAGCCGGCCATGAGGTGTCGACCCTGCGGGTCGGGGTCTGCGACTGGTTCTTCCAGGACTGCTCGCCCGGTGTCGCCGAAGCGGTCGAACGCGCCATCGAGGAGCTGAGCGCCCGCGGCATGCAGGTCCAGCGGATCGAAATCCCCGAACTGGACGACGTCATCGGCGTCTTCCGCTCGGGCGGCATCACCGCCTCGGAGTTCGCGGCCTTCGTCAACACGGAACTGCCCGACTGGAAGGCGACGCTGGACCCCAACGTCCTCAACCGCTTCGCACGGATGGAGGCCGTGCCGGCGGTCGATTACGTGGCGCGGATCTGGCGGCTGCGCACGCTCGCCGCCGAGGTGCTGGCGCGGATGGCGCCCTTCGATCTGGTCGTCGGTCCGACCGTGCCGGTGACGGCGCCGGCGATCGACGACGTCGCCGCGCCGGAGGCCTATCATGCAGCCAACATGATGGCGCTGCGCAACACCTGCATCGCCAATATGCTGGGCTTCTCCGCCCTGACTATGCCGGTCGGCCTCGACGCGGCAGGCATGCCGGTCGGGTTGCAGCTGATGGCCGCGCCGGACCAGGAAGAGTTGCTGCTGGCGGGCGGGTTCGCCTGCGAGCGGGTGCTGGGCACGGCGGCCCAGCGGCTCGGGCTTCCGCCCCTCTGCGCCTGAGCCGGCATTACCGAAAAGCCCGAAAGAAGGAAAGACCATGGCCTACAAGCCCTTCGACCTCACCGGCAGGGTGGTCCTCGTCACCGGCGGCAATGGCGGCATCGGCCTCGGCATGGCCGAGGCGGTGGCGCAGGCCGGCGCCGACGTCTGCATCTGGGGCACCAACGACGAAAAGAACGCCGCCGCGCTGAAGGTGCTGGAGGCCCATGGCACGAAGGTCATGGCGCTCAACTGCAACGTCGCCGACGAACAGGCCGTGGTGGACCGGTTCGCCGAGACGGTCGCCGGGCTCGGCCATGTCGACGCCTGCTTCGCGAACGCCGGCGTCTCCAGCGACCGCCGCCGCAACAAGGACGGCTTCACGGGCATGAGCTACGAGGAGTGGCGCCGGGTGATGAGCGTCAACCTCGACGGCGCCTTCTTCACGCTGCGCGAGGCGGCGCGTCACATGATCCAGCGCGGGCGCGGGGGCTCGCTCGCGGTCACGTCCAGTCTCGCCGCGATCATGGGGCAGGCGCGCGGCGAACATTACGGTGCCACCAAGGGTGCGGTGAACTCCATGATCCGCGGCCTCGCGGTCGAGTTCGGTCGTCACGGCATCCGCGCCAACGCCATCCTGCCCGGCTGGATCGAGACGTCGATGACCGCCGGCAGCTTCGCCTTCCCGAAGTTCGTCGAAGCGGTGAAGCCGCGCGTGCCGGCCGGGCGCTGGGGCACCAAGGAGGATTTCGGCGGCGTCGCGGTCTATCTCACCAGCGACGCGAGCGGATATCACTCCGGCGATACGTTCGTGATCGACGGCGCCTATTCCCTCTATTGAGCCGTCGATGATGAGCCAGAACCCGGAACCGGTCCGCGTCACGGTCGAGGCGCGCGACGGCGGCCACGTCGCGACGGTGGCCATCGACAACGCCGGCCGCGCCAACAGCCTCGGCTCGCCGACCATGCGTGCCTTCATCGCCGCGATCGAGGCGCTGGGTCGCGATCCCGAGCTGCGGGTCGTGATCGTCACGGGTGTCGGCGACCGCGCCTTCATGGGCGGCGCCGACATCTTCGAACTGGGCGGGCTCGATCCGCACAGCGCGCGCGACTTCATCCTGCTCGTCCACGGCATGAGCCGGGCGCTGCGCGACCTGCCCGTCCCGGTCATCGCCCGCGTCAACGGCGTGTGCCTCGGCGCCGGGCTGGAAGTGATGGCCGCCTGCGACATGCGCGTCGCCGCCGACACCGCGGTGTTCGGCATGCCGGAGGTCAGGATCGGCCTGCCCTCGGTGGTCGAGGCCGCACTGCTCCCGCAGTTGATCGGCTGGGGACGGACCAGGGTGCTGCTCTATACGGGAGCGAATATCGGCGCCCGCGAGGCGGCGGAGTGGGGCCTTGTCGAGCGGATCGTACCGCACGAGACCCTGGATGCCGCCGTCGCCGAATGGGTCGACGCCATCGTCGGCGCCGGACCCCGCGCGATTCGCCTGCAGAAGGCCCTGATGCGCGAGTGGGAAGCGATGCCCGTCAACGACGCCATCCAGGCCGGCGTCCGCTCGATCGCCCTCGCCTACGAGACCGACGAGCCGCGGCGGCTGATCGCCGGCACGATCGCCCACCTCAAGGCGCGCAGGAAGCGCTGATCCGCCCATCCCCGATTCGGAAGGCTCCTTCGATGACACTCGGTCGGCTCGACAGCATCTGGCGCTATCCCGTCAAGGGCCTGCCCGGCCAGCGGCTCGACGGCGTCACCCTGACGCCGGGCCGCCCCCTGCCGCACGACCGCCGCTTCGCGGTGGCGCAGGGCGATGCCGATTTCGGCCGCGAACGGCCCGGCTGGATCCGCCGATCGAACTTCCTGCAGGTCGCCAACAACGCACCACTGGTGCGCCTCCAGCCCGAGCACCGGCCGGAATCCGCAGCACTCGGCCTCAGGAACGGGTCCGGGACCTTCGATGGCGACCTCGCCGACCCGGCCGACGGGGAGAAGCTGGTCGACTTCCTGTCCACCGTCGTCGGGGAAGACGCGTTGCGCGGCCGACCGCGACTGGTCGAGATTCCGGCCGACCTGCCGCCCGGCGCCGACGGCCAGAGCTTCGCCGACACCGCCCCGCCGCACGTTTCGCTCATCAACCTGGCCAGCGTGCGCGACCTGGGCGGCCGGATGGGTGCCGACCTGGACCCGCAGCGCTTCCGCGGCAACCTCCTGATCGAGGCCGAGCCCTGGACGGAGTTCGACTGGCTGGACAAGACGATCGAGGTGGGCGGGGTACGCCTGGAGGTCGTCCGGCGGATCGAACGCTGCGCCGCGACGACGGTCAACCCGCGCACCGCCGAGCGCGACCAGCAGGTACCGCTCGCTCTGCGCAGGAATTTCGGGCACGCGGACTGTGGTGTCTACGCCATCGTCCGGAGCGACGGGGCGATCCGCGAGGGGGCCGAGATCACCGCTGCACGGGGCTAGAACCATGGACCGTTTCGATATTCTCATCCGTGGCGGCACGGTCGTCGACGGCACGGGCGCGCCGGGACGACGGGCCGACATCGCCCTGACCGGCGACCGAATCGCCGTCCTGGGCGACATCGGAGCGGCCAGGGCCGACCTCGAGGTCGATGCGACGGGGCGCGTCGTCGCACCGGGCTTCATCGACGCCCACACGCACGACGACCGCCTGCTTCTGTCCGACCCCGACATGTCGGCCAAGGTGAGCCAGGGCGTCACCACCGTCGTTGTCGGAAACTGCGGTGTCAGCCTCGCCCCCTTCGTCGCGACCCGGCGGCCGCCGCCGCCGCTCGACCTGCTCGGCGTCGACTGGTTCCGCTTCCCGACCTTCGCCGCCTACCTCGACGAGGTCGAGGCCCGGCCCCCGGCGGCCAACGGCGTCTTCCTGGTCGGGCACCAGACCCTGCGCGTGCGCGAGATGGACGACCTCGACAGGCCGGCGACGGCGGACGAGATCGCGCGGATGCAGGCCCATGTGCGCGAGGCCATGCAGGCGGGAGCCACAGGCTTTTCGACCGGCCTGTTCTATCCCCCGGCCCGGGCTGCCACCACCGACGAGGTGGTGGCGGTAACCGAGGCGGTCCGGCCGTTCGGCGGGCTCTACGCCACCCATATGCGCGACGAGGGCGCCGGGCTCGAACGGTCGGTCGAGGAGACGCTGGAGATCGGCCGTCGTGCCGACGTGCCGGTGGTGATCTCGCATCACAAGGCTTCCGGAACTCCCAACCACGGCAAGGTCGCCAGGACCCTCGCCCGCATCGCCGAGGCTGCGAAGACGCAGCGCGTGTCGCTCGACGTTTACCCCTACGCGGCGAGTTCGACGGTCCTGCTCCCGGCTCGCCTCAACGACGCGTCGCGCGTCATCGTAACCTGGTCGGAGACGATGCCGGAGGTCGCGGGGCGCGACCTAGACGACATCGCGGCCGAGCACGGCGTCGACAAGTTCGCGATGGCCGAGCGGCTGGTCCCCGCGGGCGCGATCTACTTCACCATGGCCGAGGACGACGTGCAGCGCGTCCTGCGCTTCGCCGGTGCCATGATCGGCTCCGACGGCCTGCCGCACGATCCGCGCCCCCACCCGCGGCTCTGGGGCACCTTCCCGCGTGTTCTCGGCCACTACAGCCGGGACCTGGGCCTGATGCCGCTGGAGGAGGCGGTCCGGCGCATGACCGGCCTCACGGCATCCAAGTTCGGCATTCGCGACCGTGGCGTGCTGCGCGAGGGCGCCTTCGCCGACGTGACCGTCTTCGACCCCGTCACGGTCATCGACGCGGCCAGCTTCACCGACCCGATCCGTCCCGCGCCCGGTATCGACATCGTCATCGTTAACGGGCAGCCCGTCTGGCACGCCGGGGTTTCGACCGGAGCGCGGCCGGGCCGGCCGCTGCGCCGCGACGGGGCCGTCTGACGCCCCCTCCGCCGTTCAGGGGCTGCGGTTCAGAGGCCGAGGGCTGCCTTGGCGATGATGTTGTGCTGGATCTCGTTCGATCCCGAATAGATCGAGACCTTGCGGAAATGCAGGTAGGCGGGCGTCGCGCCGTTGGCGTATTCCGCCCCGACCGGCGGCTCGTTCCAACCCTGCATCAGCGCCGACAGGACATAGGGCTGCGCGTAGTAGCCGAGCGCCTGCATCCGCAGTTCGGTCAGCAGCTGGTGCAGTTCGGTCCCGCGGATCTTGATCATGTTGGCCTCGACGCCCAGGGCGCGTTCGGCCGAGACGCCGCCGAGTGCCCGAAGCATCAATGCCTCGACCGTCTTCAACTCGAGTTCCGCGCTCGCCAGCCTGGCGCGGAAATCCGGGTCCTCGATCAAGGGCCGGCCGCCGGAACGCTCGTCGCTGGACGCGATCCGCTTCAGGTGCGCAAGGATCTTCTTCTGATGTCCGAGGGAGCCGCCGCTCATCCGCTCGTGTCCCAGCAGATATTTGGCGATATCCCAGCCCTTGCCGGCCTCACCGACGAGGTTTTCGCGCGGAACGCGCACATCGTCGTAGAAGACCTGGTTGGTCTCGTGCAGCCCGTCGATCAGGTGGATGGGCCGGATAGCGACGCCGGGCGACCCTAGATCGGCAAGAAGGAACGAGATGCCCTCCTGCTTGCGTGCCTCCTGGCTGGTGCGGACCAGCAGGAAAACCATGTTCGCGAAATGCGCCATGGTGGTCCAGAGCTTGGTCCCGTTCACCACCCAGTGGTCGCCGTCGAGATCGGCCCGCGTCTTGAGCGATGCGAGATCGGAGCCGGACTCCGGTTCCGAATAGCCCTGGCACCACACGTCCTCGCCGGAGAGGATGCGCGGCAGGAAGCGCCGCTTCTGCGCTTCCGTCCCGTAGTGAATCAGCACGGGGCCGCACATGTTGATGCCGAAGCTGATCAGTCGCGGAGCCCCGGCGAGCCCCTGCTCCTCGTCCCAGATGTACTTCTGCTCGATCGTCCAGCCCGGCCCGCCCCATTCCCGCGGCCAGTTCGGCGCCAACCAACCCTGTTCGTACAGGATGCGGTGCCACCGCATGATGTCGTCGCGGGCGAGTGCCACGCCGTTGTCGACCTTGCGCTTTATCTCCGCCGGCAGCCTGTCGCGGAGGAAGGCGCGGACCTCGTCCCGGAAGGCCGAGTCCTCTGGCGTGCGTTCCATCCGCATCGGGGAAACTCCATCGCGATGGTGACGACCCGACGATTCTACACGAACATGAGGGGAGTGCGCGACCGGCGGCCGCGATACGGTGGACGCGGCGTCAGCTCCGCTTCGGATCGTCCTTCGCCGGCGGATCGCGGCGGAGCGCCTCGTCGATACGGTCCTGCGGCACTTCGATATGGACCCCTGCCCGTTCCTGCTGCAGAAGCATCGCCACGCGCGAATCCCGATCCCCCCAGCCGCGGTTCAACGCCTCCGTCATCTCCGCCATCGCCAGATTGGCCATCCGCATGGGGACGCCCAGTTCGCGGCCGAGTTCGGTCGCCAGAGCAACGTCCTTGTGGGCGAGGCGCAGAGCGAAGGCCGGCGGGTCGTAGCGGTTGGGCAGGAACTGGTCGACCAGCCCGTCGAAGCTGCGCCGCCGTCCGCCGGCGCCGCTCCGCACCGCCTCCCACAGGGCGAGCGGCTCCACCCCACCCTTGACACCCATCGTGAAGACTTCGGCATAGACCGCCTGGACGGCATAGCCGGCGCAATTGTGCACCAGCTTCGCCACGGAGCCGGCGCCGATCGGCCCGACATAGCGCGCCTGGTCCCCGATCGCGTCCAGGACCGGCTTGTGCCGGTCGAAGACCGCTTGGTCCCCGCCGACCCAAAGCGCGAGCTTGCCCGACGCAGCACCCCGGGGCCCGCCGCTCACCGGGGCATCCAGCATATGGGCGCCCTTCCCGTTCATCAGGCCGTGCAGCCTGCGTACCATGGCGGGCGCATTGGTCGTGAGATCGAACCAGGCCGCGTCGGGCCGGATGCCCGCAAGGACGCCGTCGTCCCGCACGGCCACCGATTCGACCTCGGGCGGCCCGGGCAGCGAGGTGAACAGGACATCCGATGCCTGGGCGACGGCGCGCGGCGAATCGGCCCAGGCGGCACCGGCCGCGACATGAGGGTCGGCGGAGGTTCGCCGGAGATCGTGCACGATCAGGTCGTAACCAGCCTTCTGGAGGTTGGCCGCCATGCTCGCACCCATGGTGCCGAGCCCGATGAAGCCGATGCGCACGCGTCCCTCCCTTGCTCGCCGGTCTCCGCCCGGCGGTATGCGGATCAGCGCAGCCCCAGGCCGCGGGCGATGATGCCGCGCAGGACCTCGCGCGTGCCACCCTGGATCGTCAGCTTCGGGGCGATCATCGTCGTGTAGCGCATGATGTGGTCGAAATCGGTCGCATTGCTGCCTGCCACGGCGCCGTCGGTCGGCGCCAGCAGGCGAACCTTCTGCGGCAGGCCCTGCTCCCAGTTGGTGCCGATGTCCTTGACCACGGCCGCCTCCACCACGGGCGACTTGCCGGCATGGAGCATCCCGGCGACCGAAACCGACATGCGTCGCAGCGTCTTCAGGTGCGCCACTTCGCGCCCGATCCCCTGGGCGACGCGGTCGTCCGGCGCGGTACCGGCCGCGGCGACCAGGCCACGCAGGGCGCCGACCGTCTCGAGGAACCGGTCGGGACCGCTGCGTTCGTAGGCGAGTTCGTCCGTGGCCTGCTTCCAGGCCATGTCGACCTCACCCACCAGATGCTCGTCGGGGACGAAGACGTCGTCGAACACGACCTCGTTGAAGTCGTGCAGGCCCGCCAGGTTGACGATCGGGCGGATCGTGATCCCCGGCGACGTCAGGTCGATGACGAACTGCGTCAGACCGTGGCGCCGGTTCTCGCCCGTCGGCGGCGAGGTGCGCAGCAGCGCAATCATGTAGTGGGTCCGATGCGCGTTGCTGGTCCAGATCTTGCGGCCGTTCACCAGCCAGCCGCCGTCGGTCTTCCTGGCGCGGGTTGCGGCCGCGAAGAGATCGGAACCCGAGTTCGGCTCGGACAGGCCGATACAGAAGAAGCACTCGCCGCGCAGGATCTGCGGAATCAGCCTCCGCTTGACCGTTTCGGTCCCGTATTTCAGCAGCACGGGACCGCTCTGCCGGTCGACCGTCCAGTGCGCGCGCACCGGCGCGTCGACCGCCAGCATCTCCTCGGTCATCACATAGCGTTCGAGGTGACTCCGCCCGCCGCCGCCATACGCCGTGGGCCAGGTC
>JBKBLL010000077.1:14659-14895 GCA_046296375.1 Alphaproteobacteria bacterium
TCATGCCGATCCAGCCCTTGGCGGCGACCTTGCGGCTGAACGACGGATTGAACTTGCTGTCCATGTCGCCGCTGCCGGGGACGAAGGTGCCGGCCTCGATCTCGTCGCGCAGAAAGGCGCGCACTTCCAGGCGGAGCCGCTCGGCCTCGGGCGGGAGCGTGATCGAGTCGAACTGGAAGCTGTAGGCCATCGGCGCGATCGCTCTCGTCGGACTGCTCGGCCCGACCTTGATCGCG
>JBKBLL010000078.1:0-14889 GCA_046296375.1 Alphaproteobacteria bacterium
CCAGAGGGGCTGCGGTCTTCCGCCCGCCACCGCATCAGCCACTATGCCAGATGCAGCGGAATGAGAGTTACAAGGGGCCCTCACCGCGCCTCGGCGAGCCGGGCGCCGGACTCTCCACCCGGAGCCTCTCCACCTGGAGAGGCGATTTCGCGCAGCAGCTTGCGTCGGATGGAACTGGCGAAGGCGTCGGGCGAGTCCACCACGATCATGAAGGCGCCGGGTCCACCGATGACATGGTGTTCGTAGAACCAGTCGACGTCGGCGGACCGGGGCCAGCCGTAACGGCTCATCCGCTCGCCCACGATCGCGAGGCCGTTGATCGTGATGCCGGCCGCCAGCGCCTCGGCGCGCGCCGTCGTGAGGTCCCGGCCGTGGTTGTTGGCGCCGTCGCCGGAGATGTCGATCACCCGCCGCGTGCCCTCGAAGCCGTTGTCGGCGAAGCGCGCCACCGCGAAGTCCAGCACGCCACTGATCGAGGTCCACTGCGCCCGGCGCACGGGCTCGGTTGCGAGAACCCGCGCGAAGGCCTCCGCATGGTCCCCGCTCTCAACCAGGGTCCAGTCGGCCACCACCCGCTGGTAGTCGGCCTGCGCCCACTCGACATAGAGCATGGCGATACGCTGGAACGGTCCGGAGATCATCGCGCTGACGACCTCGGGGTCGGTCAGGGCCCCGATATAGCCTTCCCGCTGCAGGGCGGCCTGCTGCTGGTCGATACTGTCGGACACGTCGACGGCGAGGACGAGTTCCAGGTCGACGGGCAGGTCGTACCCCCGGACCGGTGCCGATGCCATCGCGAGACAGAGGGCGAGGAACGCGAGCCGCCGCATGGGCCGACCTCCGCACGATCCCTTCCCCCTTCCGTCATTCAACGCCCAAGACGCCGGCCGTGCAACGTAAATGAAACGTGCGGCGCGCGTCCGGACCCGTCCCGAGCACCGCGTCGAAGGCCGGTGAGCGGACGGCCGTCAGCGCCAGGCGCGCTCGTAGGCCAGACGCTCCTGCTTGGTGGTGTCCTGCTCCTCGAAGGCCCGATGCACCGAAGAGGCGAGTTCCACCACCGCCGTGCCGATTTCCCCGCGAGACGCCGCCGCCCATGCGGAGTCGAAATTGCCCGTCATGCCCAGGGAGAGCGCCGCAACCAGGAACATCATCGCCACGTAATGCATGATACCGCCTCTTTGGGACCGACCGTCTCTCCAGCATTGTCGGGACAACCATTTAACGGCACGTAAATACACAAGATACTGTAAACAGTATTATAAATACCATTTCGATTATTTTGTTTTGTAATTCAATCGAATTGCCGACGTTCTCCGGATGAACTGTCACCCGGAGCTCGGGTCCGATGGAGCATGACGCGCCGCCGCCCGCGAGCCGGCGCGGGTCGTCGGCGGGCGTCGCGGTGTCCAGGGGGCCGTCAGTCCGCGGGGCGGCGGGCCCGCGACGGATCGGCGAGCCACTTGTAGAAATAGACGGTCTCCGCGAGGCGCCCGTCCGGTCGGAACGCATGGCCGGGTACGCTGCCGAAGGCGATCCAGCCGCAGGCGCGGTACAGCCTTTCCCCCGCACTGTCCGCCTCGGTGTCGAGCAGCAGCAGCGTGCGCCCCGCCTCGGCCGCCGCTGCCTCGACGGCGGCCAGCAGGCTGCGGCCGATACCGTGCCGACGCGCCGAGGAATGCACCAGCATCTTGCCGACATCCGCGCGGTGCGGCGCGTTCGGCTGGTGCGCGAACATCAGAAGGGCGGTCCCGACGATCCGCCCCTGGTGCTCGGCGATGTGGAGATGCGTTGCGCCCCGCCCGATCGCCGGTAGCTGGCCCGACCAGAAGGCCCGCCCCTCCGCATGCCCGAAGCCCGCCATGAAGTTGACCGAGGCGCCATGCGCCACGGCATCGACCAGCAGGTCGGCGAGTTCGCCCAGGCGCCCCTCGGCGGACCGGGCGCCGAGGGTATCGAGACGCACCGTGCCGGCAGCGCCGATCGGGGCGGTCATGGGCGTGCGGCTCCGTGGCAGACGATGACGGCGTAGCGGGCCTCCCGTCGCGTGGGGTTGCGGAACACGACGGGCCGATCGGCGCGCATGAACAGGTCGCCGGTCGGGATAGATCAGAAGCGCATCGAGAATCGTGCAGTCGGACCAGCGTTAAAAACCTTGTGGTCTAGCGGATCGACGGTGGAACGGTTGATGCTACCGCTGACGCCCAATTGCAGCAGGGCTTCGGGGAAGGGGATGTATGTGGCTGCGAGGAACACCCCGTAGGTCCAGTCCTTCCTCGTCCTGCCGGTGATCCGCTCGAAATAGTCGTCGTAGTGCCGGTGAGAGACACTCGGCGTCAGCGAAAGACTGAAATCAGCGGACGGCAGCCAGATCGCCGACACCGAGGCGGTGGCCGACGCGGCGGCGAAGTCGCCGGGATCGGCGAAGGTGTAGCCGCCCGACAGGCCCGGCACGAGCAGCACGCCGTCGGCCACCGCCAACGGCCGGTTGATCGACAGGGTGAGCGGATGCAGCGTGACGAACCGGCGGTCGAAATCGTCGTCCCAGGCGATCGAAGGCGCGTAGGCGAAGCCGAGGTTAAAGCCTTCGACGGTGGTCGACACACCCACCCGCCCGCGCACCCCGTTGACGTTCAACTCGCTGTTTTCGGCATAGCGCAACGCGAACGCCCCGAACTCGGCGAACACCTCGAATCGCTCGGCGATGACGGTCGCCGCCTGCAGGCTGGCGTCGAGCGAAACGAAGACATCGTTTTGGCGGTCGCGGTCGCTCAGGAAGGCGTTGCTCGTATAGTTCGCACCGCCGGTGACCGCGGCCGTGAAGAACTCGCGCTCGCGCAGCAGCAGGATCTCGCCGAAGGGACTGCGGCCGATTGCGCTCGGCGCCGGCTCGAGCGGTCGCTGCGGGACAATCTCCCGCACACGCTGGTCGATCGCGGTTTGGCCGGCGACCTGGGCCACGGCACTGCCAGTGCCGGCCGAAGCGGCCATTAAGACGCTCATGACTGCGCCAATGGCGGCTGCCGTGCAGCGAGTATCATATGTCATAGCGGACCTCGTCCCGGTCGGGTCAGCGCACGGCCGCCGAGTTGGCGGAATTGACGATTCGGTTGACGCTGAGAATGGCGCCGGTGTTCGGATCGATCTCGATCGCCTCCCAGGTATTGCCGGCCACCCCGCGGGGCGGGGCCAATGGCTGCAGGACGACCGTGCCGCCGCTGACCGCACTGCCACGAGCGCCGTCGGCCGCAGTCCGATCCACCACTGTACCGCCTGAGACTACCGACAGCGTCATGGCGCTGTCCGAGAGTTGCGTGCTGGTCTGGCTCTGGTTGCCGAAGTTGAACACCGAGAAACGATAGACGCCGCCAGGATTGAGGGAATTCACCGTGATTACCTCGCTGCCGCCCTCGCAAATGCAGTCGGCATGCAGGAAGGTATTGGGAGCGAGGGCCAAGCTGCCGCGGCTAGCGAAATAGACGTGGAACCGGCCCGCGCCGAGAGGTCCGGTCGCATGCAGGTCGAGATCGCGCACGCCCGCGTCCCATTGCAGGAAGACGTGCAGCGGCAGCAGTCCCGCCTGGGTGAGCGCCCTCGCACCGAGTAGTGCCAGATTCTGTCCGTTGGCGACGGAGAGCAGGACGGCGTCCTGGGCGGTCGTCCCGGCATAGACGCCGCCGACAATCCGAGCGCCCTCGGTCGGGAGTTGGTCGAGACCGCGCGGGTCGAAGGTCGTGACCAGCCCTGGCACATACTGATCGCTGACCAGCATGTGCCAGAAATTGCCGCTGTTCAGCCGAATAGAGTTGTCGAGTTCCGGCTGAAAGCGTTCCGTCCATGAGGAGAAGGCATCGAGAAGACGCGGCTGGGCCGACGCCGAGAAGGGACCGATATAGGCGAGCGCCAGCCCTCCGAGATTGCCGCCGTACTGAGCAGCGATGGTAGCGGTGATCTCGGCCACACTCAACCCCAGGGCCTCCCAGCCGCAGGGCGAACGGCAGATCTGGCCCGTACCACCCGTCACGCCACCGATATCGTCCGGGGCCTTGGGCACCGCGCGTAAAGCCCCCCGCGCCTGGAGTTCGCCTTGGCGCAGGCGCCTGATGAAATCGTCGACCTCGGGCGTGTCGCCGCGGCGCATCTGGAGGAAATTCCAATCCTCCTCAGAAATTTTCACACCGCCGCTGAACGTGCCGTTCAGCCGGTTCATCTCGGCGAGATATTGCTCGGAGGTCAGCGGCGCGAAACGAACCTGCCGAGCGACCTCTTCCAGATACTGCTGCCGCTCCTGCGCCGCAGCGTCGTTCCGGCGCATCTCATCCCGTATCGCCGCGGTCAGGCGCTGCTTGACCTGATCGGACAGCGGCGCGTCCTGCAGAACGTCGAGCGCCGCTTCGAACGTCTGCTGTGAGACGGGTACGGCCCTCTGCCGGTCGTCCCAGTGATTGAAGAAGTTGCGCGTGAGCGCGTCACTCGCGGGTCCATCGTAATGGTCGATCTCCTGCAGCGCGGGCGCACTGTCGCCGTAATAGCCGGGCGGGGCGCCACCCGTCTGCGCCATCAAGGCCGGCGGGACGTCGGCCCGCGCGGCGGGCTGGGCAAAAGCAAGTGCGGCAGCGAGAACGGCGACGAATGTGCTGGTGCGAATCATCGGTCGGCGCCCTCCGCGGCGAGGATGTCGACGAGGGCTGCCGAACCCAGCGCGGGCGGCGCATCTGCGGGTTCGGCGACGTCGACGAACAGGATGAGACGCGGCGTCGCCGGACTGTGAAAGGCGGCCGTACTGCCGCCCGCCCGCCGCAGGAGCCCGGCCAAGCGCAGGTCCTGGCGGGCGGCCTCGGGCAGGGCCGCTACGGCGGCATGGCGCTCGGTGCCAAGGCCCGGGAGCAACCGAGGATCGATCGGTGCCAGCGCGCCGGACCATGCCGGCGAGGCCACCACGGTGGCGATCATCGCCACGCTCGTCGTCGCACGTTCCCCCACCACCTGCTCGCTGCCGCTCACGAGCGTCGGCAGCGCCGTGGCCAGGGGCGGATTTGCAAGCGCGAAGCCGCGCGAGGCCGCTGCCGCCGCTTCCACCATGGCGACCGGCGCCGGTATCCCCTCGGTCCGCATCCAGGCTGGGTTCGCTCCCGCCGGTCCCGGCTCGCCCCGCAGCGTGTCGCCCGACCTCGCCTGCATGGCGGCGAGGCGGAACGACCCGCCCGTGTCTTGCAGGTCCGCCAGTATGAAGCCGTCGACAAGGGCGTTGTAGTAGCCGACACGAACCGTCTGCGACTCTATCCCGCCCACTAGCACGACGGCACCGGCGAAGAAGTAGCGCCAACCGTCCACAGTCCCGGACGCAAGCGCGTCAACCGCAATGCGGCGCTCGTCATCGTCCAGCGCTGCGAGCAATGCGACCGGATCGTTGGCGAGGTTCAACCGCAGAGCCTGCGCCGTCCGGTCCAAGCGCGCTACCCGCGCGCGCGCCACGGCACTCAGTTCCGCCGTCGGCGATGGCGCGATCCGCCCGATCGCGTCGCGCACCGTATCGGGGTTGAAACCGCGGATTTCGGCCGATGCCGGCGGAACCATGCAGACGATTGCAGCCGCGCACGCTGCACGTATCAGGTTCATCGCGGCTCTCCCGCCGCAGAGGCGGTCGCATCTGACGGCTCCAGCGCCTTCACGAAAACCATCGTGTCGAGCGACTGCAACTCGAGGCGCCAGGGCCGGTCGACGCCTTCGACCTCAAAGCCGGAGGCTAGGTCGCCATCGCCCACCGTCGCCCTCGCCAAAACCGCCGGCAGACCGCCCCGCACAAGGTCGCCGGCAAAACGACGCCGCGCCTCCAGCCACTGCGCTTGGCCACGGCCACCCTCGGCGAACAGCAGAGGCGACAGCAGGGCCTCGACCGTCGCCTCATCGCGTGCGGCAAGCCCGGAGACGAACCGCGCGGCCGTCTCGCGGGCGAGCTGCTGCGCGTCGCCCTGCGCCGACCGCCGGACTTCCATGACGGCCGGCCGCAGCAAGTAGTCCCGGCGCACCGCTTCGAGCATCGCATCGCCGGTAGGCGACTGCGCGTCGAACCCGGTCCGTTCGAGCCCACCCCAGAAGATTCGCCGATCCTGGCGCGCGCGCAGCGCTTCGAGTTCGCCGTGCTCGGCCTCGTTGAGCGCGGCCGGAGTCGCCGCCTCGAAAGCCCTCACGTCGAAGCTGAACCGCTCCGTGCGCGCTCCGGCGACCGGACGTACAAAAACGTGCCCTGCCTCGCCCTGCCGCCCGTCGACGGAGACGGTGCCGCGCAGCACGGCCGCCGACACGAATTCCGACGATGCGGCCAGATAGACAGTCGCGGCTTCCCGCGCTGCGATCGTTCCGCCGAGCAGGTCGAACGCGTCGCCCGCCTCCAGGCGGGCCAGCACGGCGCCGCGCGCCAGCGCTTGGCCTATGTCCACCGGAAGGAACACCTCCTGCGTGGCAGCATGTCGAAGTTCGAGCGCGTTCGCAGCGCCCGCGATCAGGCACGCGGCACCGAAAATCGCCGACGATCGCATCCGCCCCCCCTTCCGCCCCGTATCACGAGTATACAAAGGCGTACCGCGGGGCTCAAGCTGGAAATCCCTTCCGGCCAGCAAACGTCCTGGGGATGAGGGCTTAAGCCTCTATCGAGCGCCTATCGGGCCGGCGGGGACGGAAGCAACATCAGTGACCCGGACCGGCCGCGCGGTGTAAGGTCATCAGCCAGTCTTCTCGCGCGCAGGGGCCCCCAATGGCAGGCAGCGTCAACAAGGTCATTCTCGTCGGCAATCTCGGGCGGGATCCCGAGATCCGGCATCTGCAGAGCGGCGAGAAGGTGGCGCAGCTGAACCTCGCCACCTCGGAGACCTGGCGCGACAAGGCCTCGGGCGAGCGGCGCGAGCGCACCGAATGGCATCGCGTCGTCATCTTCAATCCGAACCTCGCCGACATCGCCGAGCGCTTCCTCAGGAAGGGCTCCAAGGTCTATGTCGAAGGCCAGCTGCAGACGCGGAAGTGGCAGGACCAGTCCGGCGCCGAGAAGTTCACGACCGAGGTCGTGCTCTCGCGCTTCCGCGGCGAGCTGACGCTGCTCGACAGCCGCGGCGGCGGTCAGGGTGCGGGCGAAGGCGGCTCCGGCTACGAGGCCGAGCGCGGCCAGGGCGGCGGCTACGGCGCCGAGCCGTCCTTCGGCGGCGGCTCGCGCCCGGCTGCCGGCCGGACGCCGCCGCCCGGCGACCTGGACGACGACATTCCGTTCTGAAGCGGCCCGCCCCGGCGGGACGCCGACCACCCCGGCAACAGCCGGTAATAGGCCGGGCGCCGTTTCACGCCGGGGCGAAATCTGCTAGGAGACGCACCATATCCGATGTCCGGCGTGCGGGCCGGAACCCCGGTGCAGCCTGGGCAGGAACGCGCCGCCGCCGGACGTATACGGACACCGGAAACAACAGGGCCCAATCGGAGCCGCCGACATCGGGCCGGCGGCTCGCCGCAGCGAGGCCGGGACACAGAGATTGAGCGACACGCCTTCGACACCCACCGACCCCCAGGACATCAAGCCGGTCACGATCGAGGAGGAGATGCAACGCTCCTACCTCGACTACGCCATGAGCGTGATCGTGTCGCGCGCCCTGCCCGACGTGCGCGACGGCCTGAAGCCGGTCCACCGGCGCATCCTCTACGCCATGCTGGAAGGCGGCTACGACTGGGCTAAGCCGTTCCGCAAGTCGGCGCGCATCGTCGGCGACGTGATGGGCAAGTATCA
This sequence comes from Alphaproteobacteria bacterium, assembly GCA_046296375.1. Taxonomy (GTDB): domain Bacteria; phylum Pseudomonadota; class Alphaproteobacteria; order JAJUGE01; family JAJUGE01; genus Constrictibacter. The sequence goes on from JBKBLL010000078.1 coordinate 7,769, forward strand.
CCCGCACGGCGACACGGCGATCTACGACGCCATGGTGCGCATGGCGCAGGACTTCTCGATGCGCCTGCCGCTGATTTCGGGCCAGGGCAATTTCGGCTCCATGGACGGCGACCGTCCGGCGGCGATGCGCTACACCGAGGCGCGGCTCGCCCGCTCCGCCGAAGCGCTGCTCGCCGGCATCGACGAGAACACGGTCGACTTCCAGCCGAACTACGACGAGTCCGAGAGCGAACCGACGGTCCTGCCGGCGCAGTTCCCGAACCTGCTGGTCAACGGCGCGGGCGGCATCGCCGTCGGCATGGCGACCAACATCCCGCCGCACAATCTGGGCGAGGTCATCGACGCCACGCTGGCCTACATCGACAATCCCGGAATCACGGTCGACGAACTGATCGAGATCATCCCCGGGCCGGACTTCCCGACCGGTGCGATCATCGTCGGCCGCGGCGGCATCCGGCAGGCCTACACGACCGGGCGCGGCAGCATCATGATGCGCGCCCGCACCACGATCGAGCCCCTCGCCAGGGACCGGGAAGCCATCATCGTCACGGAGGTGCCCTACCAGGTCAACAAGGCCCGGATGGTCGAGCGCATCGCCGAGGTGGTGGCGCTGAAGCTGATCGACGGCATCTCCGAACTGCGCGACGAGTCCGACCGCCACGGCATCCGCGTGGTCGTCGAGCTCAAGCGCGACGCGCAGTCCGACGTGGTGCTGAACCAGCTCTACCGTTTCACGCCGCTGCAGACGAGCTTCGGCGTCAACGCGCTGGCGCTGAACGGCGGGCGGCCCGAGATGCTGCCGCTGAAGGAGATGCTGGCCGCCTTCGTCGCCTTCCGCGAGGAGGTGATCACCCGGCGCACCGTCTTCCGCCTCGGCAAGGCGCGGGCGCGGGCGCACATCCTGATCGGCCTCGCCGTCGCCGTGGCCAATCTCGACGAGATCATCGCCACGATCCGGCGGGCCGGCGATCCGGCCGAGGCACGCGCGGCCCTGCTGGCGCGCAGCTGGCCCGCGCTCGACCTGGCACCGCTGATCGCCCTCGTCGGCGAGCCCGGCGGCGCCTTCGACGGCGCGAACTACACCATGTCGGAGGAGCAGGCGCGCGCCATCCTGGACCTGCGGCTGCACCGCCTCACCGGGCTCGAGCGCGAGAAGATCGCCCAGGACCTGAACGAGACGGTCGCCACGATCGAGGGCCTGCTGGAGATCCTGCGGTCGCGCGAGACGCTGTTCAAGGTGCTGCGCGAGGAACTCGTCGCGGTGCGCGACCGGTTCGCCGACCCGCGCCGCACGGAGATCGAGGACGGCGACTTCAACCAGGACATCGAGGACCTGATCGCCTCGGAGGACATGGTCGTCACGGTCAGCCAGACCGGATACGTGAAGCGTGTGCCGCTCTCGACCTACCGCGCGCAGCGCCGCGGCGGCAAGGGGCGGGCCGGCATGGCGACGCGCGACGAGGATTTCGTGCGCCAGGTGTTCGTCGCCAACACGCACACGCCGATCCTGTTCTTCTCCTCGCGCGGCATCGCCTACAAGCTCAAGGTCTACCGGCTGCCGATCGGCACCCCGCAGGCGCGCGGCAAGGCGATGGTCAACCTGCTGCCGCTGTCGCCCGGCGAGACCATCACCACCGTCATGCCGATGCCCGAGGACGAGGCACGCTGGGGCGACTGGCACGTCATGTTCGCGACGGCCAACGGCAACATCCGGCGCAACAAGCTGTCCGATTTCGTCAGCATCAACGTGAACGGCAAGATCGCGATGAAGCTGGACGACGGCGACAGCCTGGTCGGGGTCGCGACCTGCAGCGAGGCCGACCATGTCCTGCTCGCCACCGCGAAGGCACGCTGCATCCGCTTCCCCGTCGACGACGTCCGCGTCTTCATGGGCCGCACCTCGAGCGGCATCCGCGGCATCGCCCTCGACGGCGACGACCGCGTCATCTCCATGACCATCCTGCAACCGGCCGCCTTCGACGCCGACGAGCGCGACGCCTATCTGAGGATGGCCGCCCTGCGCCGCCGGGCGGCCGGCGAAGAGGCGCCGGAGGGCGAACTGCCGGCGGAGGGTGCGTCCGGCGACGAGCCGGAGGACGCGGAGGATGCCGACCTGGCGGCGCAGGCCGCGGCGGCCAGGCTTTCCGAGGAGCGCTATGCGGAGATGGCCGCGTCCGAGGACATCATCCTCACCATCGCCGCCAACGGCCAGGGCAAGCGGACGTCCGCCTACGACTACCGGGTGACACGCCGCGGCGGCAAGGGCATCGTGCTGATGGACCTCGTGTCGGAGGACAACAGCGTGGCCGCCGCCTTCCCGGTGGGGGAGCGCGACGAACTCGTCCTGGTGACCAACGGCGGCCAGTTGATCCGCGTCGGCGTCGGCGACATCCGCGTCGCCCGTCGCAGTACCCGCGGCGTGCGGATCTTCCACGTCGCGGAGGGCGAGAAGGTCGTATCGGTGACCCGCCTCGCGGAGGACGCCGAGGCGGCGGCCGAGGACGCCGCGGTCGCGGCCGACGGATCGGGCGGTGCAGCGCCGACGGTCGGGCGGACGGCGGAGGACGGCGCGGACGGCGGCGCGCCCCGCGGGGCAGCGGACGGAACGCCGGAGACGGACGAAGACTGAGCAGGCCGCCCGCGGCGGCCGCGCCCAGAAGAAACGAGGGAAGGAACAGCGATGAGCCAGGAGCGCGTGGGCCTCTATCCGGGGACGTTCGACCCCATCACCAACGGCCACATGGACATCATCCTCCGCGGCGCGCGCATCGTCGACACGCTGATCGTCGGCGTGGCCGCCAATGCCGGCAAGGGCCCGCTGTTTCCGATCGAGGAACGGCTCGCCATGGTCCGCGAGGAGATCGACGCGGCCGCCGACGGCGAGACCGCGGCGCGGATCGTCGTACGCACCTTCGACGGCCTGCTGGTCGACTACGCCAAGCGCAACGGCGTATCGGCCATCGTGCGCGGCCTGCGCGCCGTATCCGACTTCGAGTACGAATTCCAGATGGCGAGCATGAACCGCAAGCTCGACCCGTCGATCGAGATCGCCTTTCTCATGGCGTCCGACAAATACCACTTCATCTCGTCGCGCTTCGTGAAGGAGATCGGCGCGCTGGGCGGCGACATCTCGCATTTCGTCTCCGAGGGCGTGGCGAAGCGCCTTCAGGCGCGGTTCGATCAGGGCGAGAAGGTCCTTGCCGGCGCGGCCTCGAAGGCCTACTGACCGGCCGCCCAGTCCCGGCCGCCCAGTCCCGGCCGCCCAGTCCCGGCCGCCCAGTCCCGGGGGGCCGGCCCCGGGGGCGCCCCCCCGCCCCCGCCCACCAACACCGCCCCCGCCAAAGTACCCCCCCCCCCCCCGTCCCTATTGTCCGCCCGTCCCATGCGGGAGCGCGTAGCTCAGTCGGTAGAGCAACGGACTTTTAATCCGTGGGTCCTGGGTTCGAGTCCCAGCGCGCTCACCAGGAATCCCGAGAACAAGCCGCTACGAGAACCCGGAGGCACCGGGGCGCTCTTCGCGTGTGCAGTGTCCGTTCGGCCGGGCGCGGCGTGCGCTTCCGCCGCGGCGATTGGTCACCTGCGTGTCGCGGACTGGCCCGACCCTTTTTGGCGGATAGGACGGAACCCCATGGACGCGGCGGCTTTCGTGCACGGATGATCGCAGGCGGGCCGGCACGGGCCGTGCCCGCGTCGCGAAAGGCCCTACCCGCCCAGCGCTCCGGGGAAACGGATGAACCAGGATCAGGCCGTCGTCTTCGCCATCCTCGCGGCCGCCATGACGATGTTCCTCTGGGGGCGCTGGCGTCACGACATGGTCGCCGTCGGGGCCCTGCTCGCCTGCGTCGCGGCGGGGCTGGTGCCGGCCGGCGACGCGTTCCTGGGCTTCGGCCACCCGGCCGTGATCACCGTCGCCTGCGTCCTCGTGATGAGCCGCAGCCTGCTCACGTCCGGCGCGGTCGACGTGCTGGCGCGGGTGGCGCTGCCGCAGGCGGCGGGCCCTACGGCGACCATCGCCGCGCTGGCCGGGCTGGCGGCGGTCCTGTCGGCCTTCATGAACAATGTCGGCGCCCTCGCCCTCCTCATGCCGATCGCGCTGCAGGTGGCGGCGCGCCTTGGCCTGCCGGCCGGCAAGGTGCTGATGCCCGTGGCCTTCGCCTCGATCCTGGGCGGCATGACGACGCTCATCGGTACGCCGCCCAACCTCATCGTCGCGGGCTTCCGCGCCGACACCGGCCAGAGCGGCTTCGCGATGTTCGATTTCGCCCCGGTCGGCGTGGCGGTCGCGGTGGTCGGCGTGGTCTTCGTCGTCCTGGCGCGCCGCCTGGTGCCGGGGCGCGAGCGCACCGACGCCTCGGGCTTCGAGACCGGCGCCTATGTGACGGAGGTGCGCGTGCCCGACGAGGGCAAGGCCGCCGGCATGACGCTGCGGGCGCTGGAGGAGGTGCTGGAGGAGGCGGATGCCCAGGTGATCGGCCTGATCCGCAACGAGGTCCGGATCTCCGCCCCCAATCCCATGCGCGCCCTCCACCCCGGCGACGTCCTGCTGATCGAGGCGGAGCCCGAGGGGCTCGCCACAATGCTGTCCAGCCTCGACCTGCGGCTGGAGGAGGCCGTTCGCAAGGACGAGGAGGATGAGAACCCGGAGGACGAGGACGCGGAGGACGAGAACGCGGTGCGCCGGGAGAAGGACGGCGTGGCGGCCGCCGACCCCGGAGCGTCCGCAGCACCCGCCGGCACCGCTCCGGCCGGGCACGCCGACGAGGCGGCCGGAGGGATGGCCGAGGAGACGGCCGAAGTGGCGCACAAGACCGCGAAGGACGAGAAGCCGTCCGCGGACATCGCCCTGGTCGAGATGGCCGTTCTGCCGACCGCGGCACTGGCTGGCCGGGCGGCATCCGAACTCGGCCTGCGCACCCGCTACGGCGTGAACCTGCTGGCCATATCGCGCCAGGGCCGGCACTCGATCACCCGCCTGCGCCGCACGCCGATCCGCGCCGGCGACGTGCTGCTGCTGCAGGGGCCGCCGGAGAGCCTCGCCGGGTTCGCCACGCAGTTCGGCTGCGTGCCGCTGGCCGAACGCGCCCTGCGCCTGCCGAACAGGCGGCAGGCTATGCTCGCCGTCGCGATCATGGCCGCCGCCGTCGCCGGCGCGGCCTTCGGCCTGCTGCCCGCCGCCGTCTCCTTCGCCGCCGGCGTCCTCGCCGTGATGGCCGTCCGGCTGGTGCCGCCGCGCAGCGTCTACGAAGCGGTCGACTGGCCGGTCATTGTCCTGCTCGGCGCGCTGATACCGGTGGCCGGGGCCATGGAAAGCACCGGGGCGGCCGATCTCGTCGCACGCCTGCTGCTGGAGAACGTCGCCCAGGGGCTGCCGGTGATCGGCGTGGTCACGATTCTCGTGGTGACGATGTTCCTGTCGGACTTCATGAACAACGCCGCCACGGCGGCCGTCATGTGTCCGATCGCCATCGGCACGGCGAACCAGCTCGGCGCCAACGCCGACCCCTTCCTGATGGCGGTCGCGGTCGGCGCCTCCTGCGCCTTCCTGACGCCGATCGGCCACCAGAACAACACGTTGATCCTGGGGCCGGGCGGCTTCCGCTTCGGCGACTACTGGCGCCTCGGGCTGCCGCTGGAGGTCCTGATCGTAATCGTCGGCGTGCCGGCGATCCTGTTCTTCTGGCCGCTGTGACGCCGCCGGACGCTCAGTCCTCGAACGGGTCGCGCACCAGGATGGTGTCGTCGCGTTCGGGGCTGGTGGACAGCAGGGCGACCGGCGCGCCGACCAGTTCCTCGACCCGGCGCACATACTTCACGGCCGTCGCCGGCAGGTCGGCCCAGCTGCGCGCGCCGCGCGTGCTGTCCTTCCATCCCTCCATCGTCTCGTAGACGGGCGTGAGTTCGGCCTGCACCTTCTGCGAGGCCGGCAGATGGTCCAGCCGGCGGCCGGCATGCTCGTAGGCGACGCAGACCCGGATCTCGTCCAGGCCGTCGAGCACGTCGAGCTTGGTCAGGGCCAGCCCGTCGATGCCACCCACCTTCACCGCCTGGCGCACGAGCACGGCATCGAGCCAGCCGCAGCGCCGGGCACGCCCGGTCACCACGCCGAACTCGCGCCCGCGCTCGCCCAGCAGGCGCCCGATCTCGTTGAGCTGCTCGCTCGGAAACGGGCCCGAGCCGACGCGGGTCGTGTAGGCCTTGGTGATGCCCAGCACGTAGCCGACGGCGCCCGGGCCGACGCCCGAGCCCGGCGCGACGGCGCCCGCCACCGTGTTGGAGGAGGTGACGAAGGGATAGGTGCCGTGGTCGATGTCGAGCATCGCGCCCTGGGCGCCCTCGAACAGGATGCGCCGCCCGGCACGCCGCGCCTCGGCGAGCCGCTCCCAGACGCGGTCGACGAAGGGCGCGATCTTCGGACCGACCTCGGCGAGCTGGACCAGCAGCTCGTCGAGCTGCACCTCGGGCTGGCCGAGACCGCGCAGGAAGGTGTTGTGATGCGCCAGCAGGTCCCGCGCCTTCTGCGCCAGGACATCCGGGTCGTCCAGGTCGCAGACCCGGATCGCCCGCCGCGCCACCTTGTCCTCGTAGGCGATGCCGATGCCGCGGCCGGTCGTGCCGATCTTGTCGGCGCCGCGCGCCTCCTCACGGGCACGGTCGAGCAGGCCGTAGAAAGGCAGGATCAGCACCGCGTTCTCGGCGAGGCGCAGCGTCGACGGCGAGATCGCCACGCCCTGGCCCGCGATCCGCTCGATCTCGGCCAGCAGCGCCCATGGATCGACGACGACGCCGTTGCCGATGATCGACAGCTTGCCGCGCACCACGCCGGAGGGCAGCAGGCTCAGCTTGTAGGTGGCGTTGCCGACCTGCAGGGTGTGGCCGGCATTGTGCCCCCCCTGGTAGCGCACGACGATGTCGGCGCGCTCGGACAGCCAGTCGACGATCTTCCCCTTGCCTTCGTCGCCCCACTGGGCGCCGACGACCGCGACGTTACCCATCAGACATCATCCTCCAGCCGCTCGGCCGCACCGTCCAGCAGCGCGTGCGAGCATTCCATCCGGCGCGCCTCGGCGCGCATGTCGGCGGCGGGCGCCAGGCCCGCGACCGTGATCCAGCCTTCTTCCTGC